>CACHTV010000006.1 GCA_902582875.1 uncultured Pelagibacteraceae bacterium
AATTCAGACTCTATATACTCGCTTATTGTTGGCTGAAGTTTTGGAACTAATATAATTGTTACAATTGTTGAAAGAACCCACTTCATAAATGAAATTAAACTAAGGGAAAAACCTTTTAAAAAACATTGTATTATACAATAAATAAAAATCAGACTTACAAATACATCAAATAAATTTATGCTACTTATAAATTCTAAAAAGTTACTGATCATATAAGTTTGTCAGACTCTTCACCGAAAGGTTTGTAAACTAGCAACAATTTAGGAAGCAAAGTTAAGACTGAAATCATAGCTAGCATCATTGCAATACCTGTGAACACACCAAAATATATCGTCGGTATAAAGTTCGACAAAACTAAAATTGAAAATCCAAAAACAATAGTTATCGAAGTATTTAAAATTGCAATGCCAACAGTACTATGACATCTATCAAGTGTTTTATTATAGTTGTTTATTTTTTTAAACTCCTCTTTAAATCTGTAAATATAATGAATACTATTGTCTACTGCTATACCAATTGTAATTGCTGCTATGGTTATGGTCATCATATCTAACGGAATACCAAGCAAACCAATAATACCAAGAATAAAAAATGCTGCTATAAAATTTGGAACAACTCCTATAGAAGCAAGAATAATATTTCGGAATAAAACTAAAAACATTAAAAAAATTCCGAGCATGACTATACCTAAAGTGAGTATTTGAGATTTGAATAGACTTTGCAACAAATTATTAAATAGGATTAAGACACCAGCTAATTTATACTCATCTTTATTTAAGCCTAATTTTGTATTTAAATCAGAATTAATTTTGTTGATTAAATCATTTCTTCTTAAATTTTCCAAGGAGTCTTTAATTCTTAGACTAATTCTTGCTTCATCTTTATCAACCGAGATATAAGGCGTAACAATTTCTTTTTTTATTGTTTCTGGAATTTTACTGTATAAAACTGCTATCTCTAAGCTTTGAAGTTCTTTATTATTTAAATCTTCAGCTACTCTCAAAATTGATCCAAATGATAAAACTTTTCCAATTTCTGGTAAAGAGTCCAGATAATCATGAACTTTGATGATCTTATTCATTTTATCTCTTGTAAACCAATATTTAGCTTTATCTTCATTGGTTTCGTTTTCTTCTTCCCATTCATCAAACTCATCGTTTTCTTCCTTAATTTCTTTTTTCTTTTCTGGGAACTTTAAAATTATATTTAAAGGAGTAGTGCCACCTAGATCATCATCAATTTTTTTCATTCCCTTATAAATCTCTGTTTCTTTATCAAAATAATTTATAAAACTATTCTCAACTTCCAGTTTAAATATTCCAACTATACTAAATATAATTACTATTAAGGTAGAACCAAAAATTAGAATTTTATTATTTTTAGCAAAAGAGCCTAAAGCAGAGGTAACGAGGGATTTTTCTGTGTCTTTAACACCTATCTCATCATTAGATGAAAATAAGTTTAATAAAGAAGGTAATAATAAAAATGTAACTAGTAACGAAACTATCAATCCTAAAGTCATCATCCACCCAAAATCTATTATTGGTTTAATTCCACTAAACACTAAAGACAAAAAAGCACATATAGTAGTCAAAACAGTATAAAGAATCGGAAGCATCATTTTCTTACTAGCTTCAAAAACAGCTTCATCTTTTGTTAACTCAGGAAACTCTTTTTTTAATTGTAAAAATCTAACAGTTACATGGATATTCATCGCCATATTTAATATTAGCATTAAAGCAATAAAGTTTGATGAGATTACAGTTACCTTCCACCCAATTAACCCTAAGAGACCTACCATTATAATTACAGAAGTTGCACATCCTAATAATGGCATAACTACCCATTTAAAATTTCTAAAAATAAACCAAAGTGTTAAAATAATAAAAATGAAAACTCCAATTCCAAAAACAACTATATCACTTTTAATATAGCTCATCATATCGTTAGCAATCATCGGAATACCTCCTAAATGTATTTTAGCATTTTCTCCGTATTTGCTGATAACATCTCTTATTTCGGTTATATTTTGATGATTTCTAATATTATATAAATTTTTATATTCCTCGTATTCATTGAGAAATATTTTATAATTTATTTTTTCTTTTTTTGACAAGCCTATTTCAACTGATTGATTAAAATATTTGTCTTTTACTTTTATATATTCTGCGAGTCTTTCATCTTTTTTAAGATAAACAACAATCCCTGAAGTTTTACCATCCTCGCTAATAACGTAATTTTTATAAATAGGACTATTTATAATCTCATCAAATCCTCTTTTTCTGTCTATTTCCGGGTAAGCTAAAGTTTTATAATTTTTTAACCTTTCCATTAACCCTTCGTCAGTGCTTTTTAAAAGAGGAACATCAATAACCGTAATTACACTATCAACCCAGGTTAATTTTTCTATTTTGGATTTCAATAACTGAAGATTAAGAATAGTTTCTTTTTCAATAAAACTTGAAACTGGAGTATAAGTTAAAACTAGGAAGTCTTTTGAACCATACGTTTCATTAACTTCTCTTAAATATTTAAGATCAGGATCTCCTTCAAGCAAAAGAGCGTCAGATGATGCATCTAAATTGAAATTTTTAGCATGATAAAAAGAAAAGCCAATTAATATTGCTAAAAATAGAAGGGTTACTTTAGGAAAATCAATAACCAATTTTTTATAAATATTAGTAAACATAGAGATATTTCAGATATATCTTAAATTAATGATAACTAAAGATAAAATTTAGTCTTAATTTTGAGTTAAATCTTTGAATTTTGTATATATTCCTTCAAATTCAACTTTGATAGTACCTGTTGGTCCATGTCTTTGTTTCCCCAGGATAATATCTGCAAGTCCATGTACATCGCTCATTTTGGATTGCCATTCTGCATATTCAATTGAACCTTGTTTAGGCATCTTTCTTTCTAGATAATAAGCTTCTCTGTAAACAAACATTACTACATCCGCGTCTTGTTCAATTGATCCAGATTCTCTTAAATCAGATAATTGAGGTAGTTTATCATCTCTAGTTTCTACTGCTCTGGATAATTGTGACAAAGCTAAAATAGGAACGTTAAGTTCTTTAGCTAAAGCTTTTAAACCTTGCGTAATTTCAGAAATTTCTTGAACTCTTCCTTCATTTTTATTTAAATTAGATCTCATTAGCTGTATATAATCTACAACTATTAAGCTTACACCAAAAAGACGTTTAATTCTCCTAGCTCTATTACTTAATGTGGCAATTGTAATTGCTGGAGTTTCATCAATAAATAATGGTAGATTGTAAATATTTCTTGAAGTTTCAATATATCGGTTAATTTCTTCTTCGGTAACTTTTCCTCTTCTTATATCATCAGATTTAATTCGAGCTTGTTCAGACAAAATTCTAGTTGATAACTGCTCTGATGACATTTCTAGAGAAAAGAAAGCTACAGAAGATTTTTCTTGACCGTTCATAATATTTTTAGCTGCATGATATGCTATATTTGTTGCTAGAGCAGTCTTACCCATAGAAGGTCTGCCAGCTATTATTATTAAATCAGATTTATGCAACCCTCCTAATTTTTCATCTAGAGCTGTTAGACCAGTGGGAACTCCTACTATTCCTTTATCATTTTTCATTGCTAGAGTCGCCATCTCAATAGTTTGATCTAATGCTTGATTAAATTTTAAAAAAGATTGAGAAAAACTTCCTCTTTCAGCCAGATCAAATAGTGATTTTTCTGTATTTTCAATAATTTTTTCTGCATTTTGTTCTTTAGCATTTAATGTTTCAGAAGATAAATTGTCTGAAATTAAAACTAACTCTCTTCTTAAATACATTTCATGAATTACTTTTGCATAATCGACTGCTTGTTTTGTTGAACCAGAAAATCTTGTAAGCTTTACCAAATATTCGGTTCCACCTACTTCTGCTAACATATTATCTTTTTCGAAAAAATTTTTTAATGTTATGGGATTAGCAATCATTCCTTTATTATTTAAAGTTTCGATTACTTCATATATTTTAGTATGCGCAGGGTCATAAAAACTTGTAGGATTTATAATAGTTGATACTTCATCTATGATATCATTATTTACCAAGATAGATCCTAATAAAGCTTGTTCAGCCTCAATATTAGAAGGTTGCTTTTGATCTAGGTTTTTACCAGTTAATTTGATTTTTTCCACTCTTTAATAATAGATTGCGAGAAAAGTAATTAAAGTTAAAAGTTACACACTTTTTATCTTCATCTGTGGAAAAGTTATATTGCTTGAATTTTATCTATTTTGATTGAAATTTGAGCTGTAACTTCTGAGTGAAAATTTATATCTACTTTATATTCTCCGATTTTGTTTATATCTTTTCTTAAAACTATTTGAGATGGTTTTACTTCAATTTTCATTTTATTAAAAATTTCTGTTGATATTTCTTTGGGTTTTATTGAGCCGTATAATTCACCATTTTCTTTACTTTCTTTACTAAATTTAAAGGATTTTTTATTAATTAATTGCGCTGTCTCTTTTAATTTTTTTTTAAGTTCAATATTTTTTTTATTTAATTCATCTTTTTTTTTAGCAACATGTTCTAGATTTTCCTTGCTATATCTTAAAGCTTTTCCAGTTTTTAAAAGAAAATTTCTTCCATACCCAGGTTTAACTACAACCTTATCTCCGATATTACCAAGATTCATTATATTTTCTAAAAGTATTACTTCCATAATTAATTATATCAATCCTAGAATTTTTGCTTTTTTAATTTCTCTAGTTAGTTTTTTTTGTTTACCACTTGATACTGCAGTAATTTTAGAAGAAAGAACTTTATTATTTTCAGTTATATACTTTTTTAATAAAGCAATATTTTTGTAATCAATGATAGGAGCATTTTTTACAGAAAATGGACATGTTTTATTAAATCTTCCTTCAGATTTTTGAAATAAACTTAGTTTATTAAGAGAACTAGTTCCTTTTTTTTTAAATTTTTTTCCTTTTCGTTTCATTAACTATTCCTTTTTAAAGTATTCATTTTTTACGTCTAGTTTTTTATATTTAACAATAAGATGTCTAATTATTGACGAGTCAATTTTAATTTTTTTAGTCATTTCATCTAAAGTTTCTTTGTTTCCTTCAAATTTATAATGAATATAAAATCCTTTTTTATATCTTTTGATTTTTTTTGCTAAGTTCAGTAAGCCCCATTTTTCAATTTTTATGACTTTACCAGAATTATTATTTATAATGTCGGTATATTTCTCTTTAATTTTTTCCAATTCAGATTCGGGCAAATCTTGCTTGGTAACTAAAGTATTTTCATAAAAAGACATAAAAAAGAATATTGTTTATTAGTTTGCTTTAAAGTACATATTATAAAAAAAGCTTTATACTATAATAGATATTTATATCAATACTAATTATCAGCGATTAAATGCTAAATATATGAATGCTATACTCTTTCCAGGCCAAGGTTCACAAATTGTAGGGATGGGATCTGAATTTTACAATAATTTTGAAATTGTAAAAAAAATATTTCAAGAAGCAGATGATAAGCTTAATTATAAAATCTCAAAGATTATTTTAGAAGGTCCAGAAGAAAAGTTAAAATTAACACAAATTACCCAGCCAGCAATATTAACTGTAAGTTATGCAATTTTTTCGGTTCTTAAGAAGGAATTTAATTTTGATTTTAAATCTACTAAATATTTTGCAGGTCATTCTTTAGGAGAATATAGCGCTTTAGTATGTTCCGAATCTTTAAATTTTAACGATGCCTTATTTTTGCTTTATGAAAGAGGTAAATCGATGCAAGAAGCTGTTCCTGTAGGAAAAGGCAGCATGATTGCAGTGTTGGGTTCAAAAATAGAAGAACTTAATAATTTGATTAAAGAACTTAAAATAAAAGGCGTTTGTGAGATTGCTAATGATAATGCAGATGGTCAGACAATATTAAGTGGTGATATTGAAAGTATTAATTTATTGCAAACTGTTTTAAAAGAAAACAAAAAAAAATTTATCCCTTTAAATGTAAGCGCACCTTTTCATTGTTCTTTAATGAACCCTGCAGCTAATAAAATGAAAGATAAGATATATTCAGTTGATTTTAAAAAACCCATATTTGATGTTGTTTGTAATGTAACCTCTAAACCAGAGAATGACCCAGAAAATATTAAAAAATTATTAATTGAACAAATTTATTCTACTGTAAGATGGAGAGAAAGTATAATAAACATGTCTAAAGAAAAAATTACAGATTTTATTGAAATAGGACCTGGTAAAGTTTTATCAGGGATGGTTAAAAGGACAGTGAAAAATATTAATTGCTTTAGTATAAATTCAATAGATGATATGAAAAAAATAATTGATGAATTTAAAAAATAAAAAAATT
This sequence comes from uncultured Pelagibacteraceae bacterium, assembly GCA_902582875.1. GTDB lineage: Bacteria > Pseudomonadota > Alphaproteobacteria > Pelagibacterales > Pelagibacteraceae > Pelagilacustribacter. The sequence goes on from CACHTV010000006.1 coordinate 6,357, forward strand.
ATTATTACAGGTGCTACAGGCGGCATTGGAAATAGTCTTGTAAAAAAATTTACTGACAATGGTTCAATAGTCTTGGCTACTGGAACTAAAGAAGAAAAATTAAATAATCTCAAAAATAAATTTAGCAATATTTATATTGAAAAGTTTAATTTAGCAGAACATAAAAACATAGAGTCATTTATAGAAGATGCAAGTAATAAACTAGGAGGTATAGATGTTCTGGTTAACAATGCTGGGATGAATTTAGATAATATATCTATTCGATTAACTGAAGAAAACTGGAAAAAAGTTTTAGACTTAAATCTAACTGCTACTTTCCTAATGTGTAAATTTGCAATAAAAAAAATGCTTAAAAATAAGTCAGGAAAAATTATAAATATCACTTCAATTGTTGGTCATACAGGAAACTTAGGCCAAGCAAATTATGCAGCGTCTAAAGCAGGTATAGTCGCTTTTTCTAAAAGTTTGGCTATTGAGTATGCAAAAAAAAATATTAATATAAATTGTGTTTCTCCTGGATTCATAAAAACTGAAATGACTGATAATATTAATGATGAATTTAAAAAGACGTTAATCAGCAAAATTCCCTCTGGTGATTTAGGTAGTGGAGAAGATGTTTCTAATTGCGTAGCATTTTTAGCATCAGAAATGGCAAATTATATCAATGGTGAGACCATTCATGTTAATGGCGGAATGTATATGGCTTGACAATTCTATCCAATAATCTAATAAGAAATTATCATAAACATATTAAAGGTAATTAATGTCTGAAGAGATAAAAGGAAAAATTAAAAAAATAGTAGCTGATCATTTAGGAATTGAAGAAGAAAAAGTAACAGAAGAAGCAAGTTTTATAGATGATTTAGGTGCAGATAGTTTAGATACTGTTGAATTAGTAATGGCGTTCGAAGAAGAGTTTGGTTCAGAGATATCAGACAGTGAAGCTGAGAAAATTTTGACAGTAGGTGATGCTATAAAATTTATTGAGAGTAAATCAAGCCAATAAATAATTTTTTTTAAAAATGAATCATGATTCAAAAAATATCATGGTAATTTTGTCTTCCCCTTCTGGTGCGGGCAAAACAACTATCACTAAAAAGATTCAACAAAAATACCAATCATTTAAAATATCAGTTTCACACACGACACGAAAACCTCGCCCGAATGAAATAGATGGAGTAGATTACTATTTTGTTTCTCAAGAAAGATTTAAAAAACTTGTAAGTGAAGGTAAATTTTATGAGTATGCAAAAATTTTTGACAATTATTATGGAACTTTAAAAGAAACAGTAAATGAAATGATAAAGAAAAATGATATAATATTTGATATTGACTGGCAGGGCACACAGCAATTATCTAAATTTAAAAATTTAAAACTAATTAAAATATATTTAATACCTCCTAATAAAGATGAATTAAGAGAAAGACTAATAAAAAGAAATCAAGACTCACCTCAAGAAGTAGAAAGAAGATATAAAGCATATGATAAAGATATACAGCATTGGAAAGATTATGATTATATTATAATAAATGAAAATCTTGAAAATTGTTATAAACAAATTGAAAATATTATTTCAACAAATAAAGATACATCTTTTAAATTTTCTCAAAAATCTCAGTAATTTCATAATATTTTTCAGGCCTTAAATCAGTAGGTCTAGCTTTAAGATCTAAATCTTTAATAGAATCTAATTGTTTTTTGTTGAAAATTTTTCTTAAATTTTTGTTAATCATTTTTCTCTTATTTGAAAATAATATATTTGTAACTTTTTCTAAGTTTTCTATCTTTTTAATTTTAGAGACTTTTTTAATAGGAGCTAAATATAGAACAGTTGAATCAATTTTTGGTTTTGGAAAAAAACAATTTGGAGAAACATTAAATTTACTTAAAAGTTTTAATCTATAGTTTGTTAAAATTGATAGTCTACCATATTTTGAGGTATTATATTTACCAATAATTCTTTCAGCCATCTCTTTTTGAAACATTAATATTAATGCAACATATCTAGGAGGATATTTTTTAAATTTAATTATCTTTGCAAGTATTTGTGAAGAAATATTGTAGGGTAGATTTCCAAAAATAATAGAATTATTTTTTACTTTTTCTTCAAAATTAAATTTAAGAATATCTTTATTATATATTCTTATTTTTTTCTGATTTTGATACTTTGCTTTCAACTCTCTTGAAAAGAGATTATCCTTTTCAATTAAAGTTAAAGATTTAGGTTTTTTTTTTAATATTTCTTCTGTTAAAGCCCCTTTACCAGGACCTATTTCTAAGATGTGTTTATCAAAAATTTCTCTAAAATTGATTATTTTTTTTATTATATTTTTATCTATCAAATAATTTTGTCCTAGAGATTTCTTTGGGTAATTCATTGATCAATATTATTAATAAAATTTACACATCTTAAAAGACTTAGATGATTGGCTTTATTTTTTTTAATTATGTCTTTGGCGGGCCCATGATCTGGTGATACTCGTATATAATTTAACCCTAGCGTTAAATTTATTGCATCAAAATGAAACAAAGATTTAAAAGGGGTTAAAACTTGATCGTGATACATTCCAACTACAACATCATATTTTTTATAATTATTGACAAAAAATGTGTCAGCTGAAAATGGACCTTTAATAAAAAATCCTTTTTTTGTAAGCTTCTTAATAGCAGGATTAATTATTTTTACTTCTTCAGAATTATTAGTTAGTTCAGCATTATGAGGATTAAGACCTAAAATTCCAATTTTAGGTTTTTTATTAAAAAGTTCCTTAAAATTCTTTTGTAATGTATTCATTTTTTTAATTATAAGACTTTGGGTGATTTTTTCTGAAACTTTTTTTATATTTATATGAGTAGTAAGCGGTACAACAGATAGCTTCTTGTTGTGAATTAACATTACTTCTGAGTTATCATTTATTTTGCATTTATATGCTAAAAATTCTGTAACACCTATTTTTTTTGTTTTGTGTAATAACTTTTTATCTATAGGACAGTTTATTAATCCTTTAACCTTTTTATTTTGGCCTAATTTATGAGCTAAATTAAAACATTTAGTTATATATTTCTTTGAGTTTATTAAGGATACATTAAAAGGATTTTTAAATTTTAGAGGAATATCAATTATTTTTAGTTTTTTTGCATCAGAGCTTTCATCTAAATTATTAACTTTAACAATAGAAATTTTAGATTTAAGTTTCTTAAACTGACTATTAATTAAAAGAAAATTGCCGATTACATATAATCTTTTTTTTATAGAAGGATTAATCTCCTTCCAAGTTTTAAAAATTATTTCTGAGTTCACACTATTTGGATCACCTGCTATTAATAAAATTTTGCTATTCATCTAATTTCAATTAATGCGTTATTTCTTAATTTTGAAAGATAATTATTAGAATATAAATTTAAAAGCTCATTTCGTTTGGCTTTAACTAATCTTTTTTTCAATTTATCAATGTCTGTATTTTTAATATCTATAGTTTTTTTATCTAATAATTTAAGTATAGTCGCTGTATTTGTTTGAATTATTGGTTGAGAAATATCGTTAATGTTCATTTCATTAAGCAAATCTAAAATTTTTTTTGATAAAGATCTTGAGTTTATCCACCCTATGTTGCCACCGTCTAATGATGAAGTAGAGATACTATATTTAATTGCAGTTTTTTCAAAACCAATTTCATTAATTTGATTATTTATTTCTAAAATTGTACTTTTGTCTTCAGAATTATTTTTTAATGGTATTTCAATTTCTGCTAATTTATACTCCATCAAATTACTTTGAGTTTTTATAAAATCTTTAAGTTCTTTGCTTATTTCTTCATCATTTAAAATAATTTTTTCTTTAAATTTACTAAAAATTAATTTTTGCCAGTTGAACTCAGTCTCTATCTCGTCTAAATAAATTTCAAAATCGAGATTTTTATTTTTGAAAATTTTTTTTATTCCATTAATGTCAGTTTTGTACTTTGATGACAAATTTTTTAAATAATTGTTAACCTGAGCACTATTATCAGATTGAATATTAAATTTTATTATTTGGTTTTTTTTTAATTTATAATTAATCAATTTTGTCATTGCTTGTTTTTTAGCAATATCAATATTTTTTTGATTTATATCTTGATCGCTTAAAAATAGAATTGTTTTTATTTCATTTTTTAACTCATAAGAACTTATTATTTGATCTTCAACATTTGCTATAATTTTGTTTTTTGTTAATGCAAAAGAATTAGACTCAATATTTATAAAAATAATAATAAAAAAAAATTTAAAAATAAAGTTTTTCAGTTCCATTTATTTATTGAAAGAAGGAGATTTAATGTCTCCAAACGGAGTTAATGTAATTTTGAACATTAATGAATTTTCAGATTCTAACTCTGAGTCATTATAAAACTCTCTTCTATAGACTAAACCCGCTCTAAGACAATCATTCAGATATTCGTAACTTAAATTATAATATTCAGAAGAATTGGTGATTATATTTCTTTTCATTTCAAAAGCAAAAAGACCATTATTACCTTTTTCATATTCTAAATTAGTTTTAAAGTATTCTTGATTTCCTATGTGTTTTTTTTCTTGAAGATAATCCACATTAAATTTAATTGGATTTAAGTCATAGTTAAATCCCACTTCATTATAATTTAAGTCTTTATAGTTTTGATCTAATGCAAAATTGTAATTAATTTCTAGACTATCATTAAATGAAAAAGTGGTATTTCCTACTAAATCTGACAATTTTTCATCCAAACTAGATGCAGATGGCATATCTTTGTTTTCTTTATCATTTATTATTTGTCCTATTGAAAAGTTAAATTGTTTTTCATCATTTCTTATTTCATAATCAAAACCGAGCGTTGCACTTAAACCATTTTCAAGATTATTATAAGAGCCCAATCTATCTAAACTAAATATGTTCTTATTGTTTATTCTTACATCGTCATCATCTTTACGCATATTTCCTGGCGCATATCTTAAAAGAATTTTTGGAGAGAGTAAGTAATCGTTATTATTATTATTTTTAAAAAGATCTATTTTACTAAGATATCCAATAGCTCCAAGCAATTCTGATTCTGGATCTTCTTTATATTTTGATTCATTTTTTGCTTCATAATTTATATTTTTTAATTTTCCAATTAGATTACCTGTAAAACCTGATGCAAAATTATTTGTTCTAAATTTCCAATCTAAATCATTAACTAAAAATTTTGTAAATTTATTGGTATCATAATTATGGACGTTTAAATTTGAAGTAAAATCTAAGTTTCCATATTTATTACTAGCTAGTAGATTTTTATCGTAGATTACATCTGGCAATATATATTCATATTTATCATTGTAGTTTCCTTTTAACGTTTCATAAGCACTTGCTTTGAAACCTAAAAAAGAGTCTTTATTTTCCCTATTAAACGTAAAGGAATTTTCAAGTGTATCCACTTCATAGTCAACCAAATTAGATTTTATTTGATATAATTTTAAATATTTATCATTTGACACATTTTGAACTGTTAGTTCAATATTATTATCTGAGTCATCTCTGCCTTTAAAGTTTTTTACAAATGTAGAGAAGAAATGTGATTTTTCTCCAGATTTTTTTGTTGCAGATGTTTTTTTATAACCTTCAGTATAACCAAAATCTAAAATTAAATTCGATTTTTTATACGCTCTACGATATTCACCTAAAAATAAAGGATTTTCTGATACAAATAGTTTATTTCTTAAAGTAAAATCTTTGTCCTTATTTAAAGCCCAATAGTAAGGAACTTCTATACCCTCTCCTAAATTTCTTGAGTCCGAAAATGATGGAACAAGGAAACCTGATCTTCTATCTACTGTCGGATCTGGATGAGATAACTTTGGTAAGTAAAGAATAGGGAAGTCGTAAACTTTAATTACTGCATTATCATAATAAATTGTTTTCTTCTTTTTATCATGCAGCATCTCTTTAGCTTGCAGTGACCAAGGCGGACATTTCTCATTTTTTCTATAATCGCATAAGGTAAAAATACTTTTAGTAAATTTTGTCTTTTCTTTATAGATATTGACCGTATTAGAGAAAACTCGAGGTTTATTATCTTTATTAATTTTAAACCCCTCCTGGTTTAAGAATGTTTTAGAGTCGGTTCCTACAATTTCTTTTTTCTTTTCATCTATATAAATTTGAGTAAAATTGTATTTATTGTTTTTAGAATCTATAATTTTAATATTTCCAACTGATTTAAAAAAGCTATCTGAAGTAGAGTACTCAAAATTATCCAAATAGATTTCATTTTTTTCTAAATCTTTTATGGTCGCTGGATTATCAGATTTAATATACTTAATATTATTGTCAAAAATGACATCGTTTCCCTCTATAATAAATCCTCCAGAGGTTAAAACAGTTGTCTTACCAATCGTTTTAAATAATTGAAGATCTTTATTATACTCTGCATATTCAGTTAAAAGTTTATTATTCTTTTCATCTTCAGCAGAAACTTCATTTTGAAAAATAGTAGTTTTTGTTTTTTTATCTATTGTAATATTTAATGATTGAATGTTAAGATTTTCAGTTAAAGCTGGTGAAACCAAAAATATATAAAGCAAGAAAACGATTATTTTATTTTTCATTTATTTGTAAAACTCCAATTGAACTAAACAATCCGATAGCAATCACTGGTATCCAGACAGATAACGATAATGAGATTCTATTTGTTTGACCTAAAGCTAAAGATAGATCTTTGAAATAATAAATGCCAACACAAGCAATAAGGCCGGCAACTATAAATGCAAAATTATTAGATCTTTTAAGAGTATTCATTGTTAATATTGAGGCTAAAGAGGTCATAATAAATAAAAAAAACGGCATAGACAGCATAGAATTTAAATTTTGATCTAGATATGATTTATTATACCCTTTTTTTTGTAAATCATCGTAATTTAACAATAATTCTAAAAAAGACATTGTGTCAAAATTTTTAAATAAAACTGAAATTTTATGATAGTTGTACTCCGATACTATTTCATAGTTGTCTAAATAAATTTGACTACTTATTCCATCTTCAAATTTATTTATAATCACATCATTTAGATCCCATTTATTTTCAGATATATCAGCATTTTTTGAGTAAATTTTATTAATTAAAATATTATTCTTATCTAAATTAAAGATTGTTACATTTTTAACAATGTTACTTCTAGTTGGATCAGCAGAAATAATTCTGTAACCATTATTGATGTTCTCCTTAATCCATAAGCCATTTTTATTAATTGAGATCAAATGATCTATATCACGAGAATACTTAGACTTTGTTTGTTCATAATATTTAACCATAGTTGAAGTTATTGGATTCACAGCAAACAAAATTACCCAACCAAATATAAAAGATATTAAAGCTATTATAAAAAAAATTTTAAAGTTAGAATATCCATAAACTTTCATGGTTAGTAGGTCAGATGAATTTCTCAAATTTAAGAGAAACCACATACTTGAAATAAAAATTATAAAAGGAAGTAATTTAATTATTATATTGGGGACGTATAAAGCAGTTAGAGACATAGGTATCAAAAGTGAAGAATTTGAATTTTTAAAGAATTCAATTTCTTCAAATAAGTTTAATATCAATCCAAAACAATAAAATATCATTATTACTATTAATATTGTTCTTAAATACCCGGTAAATAAATAATTAAATAAAACTTTATTCATTAATAATAGACTCCTTTGATAGTTTAAAAATTAAAGATAAGTAAATTATTGGAATTAAGATTATAGGAGAAATGGTGAATAAAGTTGCAATAACTTTTGATATACCTGTATAACGAACAATTAATTCAGCATACAGTAGAATCATAAAACTTAAAAAAAATATACTATATCTATTTAAAAAATAATTACTTTTTGATTGTGTTTTAACCAATAAGAAAGAACATAAAAGAGCAACAATTGGAATATAAAGAGGAAGCAAGAACCTTCTATTAAGGACTGTAGTGATTTCTTTTTTTGTACCTTCTTTACAATAACCTAAACTTTCATCAATTAAATTATTCATACACTGGAAAAGTTTAAGTGTTGAAGTTTCTTGTAATTTTGGCTGTTTAATTGTTCCAGTTTGAAGATTTTCTAAATTTATATTTAATTGTTCAAATTTAATTATTTCATTTTTTTTATTCTCCTTTCTTGAAGAAATAATTTGTCCATTAAATAAAACCATCTTTTTTTCTTCTACCAAACCACTTTTTGCAGAAATTGTTGTTGAAATATTTCCTTCTTGATTAGTTGTTAAATTATTTAATGTATTAGAGTCATCATGAATAAATACATTTTCAATATTATTTTTTTTCTTTTTTTCTACTATAAATGTAAATCCTGTAAAAGAGTCACTAAATTGCTGAGCTCTTATAGTAGGTAAAAAAGAATTAAAATTATTTTGACGAATTATGGTTCGAGACTCATTTAAAGCTAAAGGTGTTATTAAAGTTGAAAAAATTATATAGAATATTACTATAAAAAAAGAAATTAAGAAAAAAAGATTTACTATTGTTATTTTTTTAACTCCAGATGTCCATAGTATTAAAAATTCTTTTTCTTGAATTTGTTTAATTATAAATATCATCAAAGATAGCAAAAAAGCTAAGGGGATAAATTTTGTTAAAATACCAAATAAATTTAATAGCGAATATTGAAAATAGGTAGCAACTGAATAACCATTTTCTACAATAAGGTCTAAAAAATTTACCGCTCTTACAGTCCAAGCAATTAAAGTGAGCCCAAATAGTATGACGAAAAATGTTTTTAGTATCTCTTTTATAAAATTTTGATAAATTTTGTTTTGTAGCATTGTAATTTGAAGTACTAAAATAATGTAACTTTAATCAAAACTCAACCTATGATAGTACACTATAATGAATTTTCCATTGAAATCTGCTATATTTGAACATATATACCTCTCAACCCTAATTATTTAAAACTTATGTCTATTAAAATTAACTATTCAAAAAAATCAAACAATAAAAACTCAGCTAATTTAGTCTTATTTTCCACCGATAAGTTTAATATCAATGGCCTAAAGAAATATCTTTCTAATTCAGAGTTTTCTTACATAAATGATTTATTAAAAACTAGTGATTTAAAAAAAAATTTATTTGTTTTTGAGGTTAACTCAAAAAAAAAGATAGTTTTAATATCAATTAAAAATAACTTAAAGACTTCTGATATAGAAAATTTAGGAGCAGAATTTTATAAACGTGTAAACTATGGAAAGAATAGTGAGTACTTAATAATTTCTGATAGCATAGCAGGTAAAAATGAAAATTTTTTAGGTTATTTTCTCCATGGTCTAAAATTAAAATCTTATGAATTTAAAAAATATAAATCAAAAAAGGAAACAAGACTTATTTCTATAAATATATTAGGGAATAAAAATAAACCTTCTGTTCAAAATCAATTGAAGTTTAAAGCTTTGGAAGAAGGAACTTTTTATGCAAGAGATTTAGTCTCAGAGCCAGGTAACGTTTTACATCCAGATGAATATGCTAAAAGATTAAGCACTCTTAGAAAAGATGGATTAAAAGTAAATATATATGATGAGAAAAAATTAAAAAAACTTGGTATGCATGCTTTACTTGGAGTGGGTCAAGGAAGTATTAGAGGATCATATCTTGTAACAATGGAATGGAATGGAGCTAAAAACAATTCTAAACCACTAGCTTTTGTTGGGAAGGGAGTTTGTTTTGATACTGGTGGGTATTCATTGAAACCTGCGAGATTTATGGAAGACATGACTTATGATATGGCAGGCTCAGCCACTGTAGTAGGCTTAATGAAAAGCTTAGCTTTGAGAAAAGCAAAAATTAATGCAGTTGGTGTAGTGGGTCTTGTAGAAAATATGGTCAGCGGAAATGCTCAAAGGCCTGGAGATATTGTTAAATCTTATAGTGGTAAAACTATAGAAGTATTAAACACTGACGCTGAAGGCCGATTAGTTTTAGCAGATGCTTTAACTTTTACAGAGGAAAAATTTAAACCAAAATTCATTATTGATTTAGCTACCTTAACAGGTGCAATAATAGTTTGTTTAGGATCGGAATATGCAGGACTTTTTTCAAATGATGATCAGTTATCTAAAAAAATTTTTAATGCGGGTGAAAAGGTAGAGGAGAAAGTATGGAGAATGCCTCTTCATAAAAATTACGATAAACTTATGAATTCTAAAAATGCAGATATGCAAAATATAAATTATGTTGGTGGAGCAGGATCAACAACTGCAGCTCAATTTTTACAAAGATTTATTTTGAATAAAACTCCATGGGCTCATCTAGATATTGCAGGTATGGCTTTTTCAAAATATGGAGGTGCTTTAAATTCAGGGGGTGCAACTGGTTTTGGGGTAAGATTATTAAATCAATTAATTGAAGAAAATTATGAGTAATATAGAGCAAACACTTTCAATAATTAAACCAGACGCGGTAGAAAGAAACCTAATAGATGAAATTAAAGCAATTTTTATTAAAAATAATTTAAATATTAAGGAAGATAAAAAAATTCATTTAACAAAAGAAGAAGCAGCAGAATTTTATAAAGTTCATCAGTCAAAGCCATTTTACGATGATTTATGCTCTTACTTGTCTTCAGGTCCAATAGTTGCGATGATTCTTGAAGGCAAAAATGCTGTTTTATTTAACCGACAATTAATGGGAGCAACAGATCCTAAGAAAGCTGAAGATAAAACTATAAGAAAACTCTACGGTATATCAATTGATAAAAACTCTGTTCATGGTTCAGACTCAATAGAAAATGCAAAAAAAGAAATAGACTTCTTTTTTAAGAATTAATTATACCTATACATTTTTATAATAGCTTCTGAAAAAGCTTTATGTTCCAATTTTTGAGTCTTTATTTTTAAAATGTTTGCCTTATCATTTTTGCTGATAAAAAAACTTTTTTGAATTATCAACTTACCGCTATCAAGTTTCTCATTAACAAAGTGCACTGTGCATCCAGTTTTTTTTTCACCATTTTTTATAATTCTTTCAAAAGTATTTAAACCTTTATATTTAGGCAGAAGAGATGGATGTATATTAATTATTTTTTTTCCACATTTATTTATGAAACTTTTTGAAATAATTTTCATGTATCCAGCAAGACAAATTAAAGAAATTTTGTGTTTTTTAATATTATATAAAATTTTATTTTCAAAATTTCTTTTATTAGTATCTATAATTAAATATGGTATGGAATTAATTTTCGCATGTAATAACCCTTTAGCATTAATATTGTTGCTAATAACTAAACTTATATTTACAGGAAAATTATGACTCCTTGAATTATGTATTAAAGATTTTAAATTTGAACCATATCCTGAAATAAAAACGCAGGTATTTCTTTTTACCATATTATAGAATTATACAGATTTAACTTTTTAATATTCTTTGACACATAACCAATTTCATAAGGCATATAATCTTTGGTAAAATATTTTTTAATTTTTTTTATATTTTTTTTATTAACTATTATACAAAACCCAACCCCACAATTAAATGTTCTCAACATTTCAAGGTCTGATATATTTTTTGATTTTAACCATTTAAATATTCTTTTGGTTTTAATCTTTGATAGATCTATATTTATAGACAAATTACTTGGTATAGATCTAGTTATATTTTCGATTAAACCGCCCCCTGTGATATGAGCTGCAGAGTTAATTAAATTTTTATTAATCAACTTAAGTATTTCCCTCGTATAGATCTTTGTTGGTTTTAATAATTCTTTTTTTAATTTTTTTGATATTTTAATTTTTTTTAAAATTGATCTTATCAAAGAATAACCATTTGAATGGATCCCGTTTGATGGAATAGCTAAAATTAAATTATTGTTTTTAACGTTTTTCTTATTTAGAATTTTTCTTTTGGAAACAATACCAACGCTAAAACCTGCTATATCAAATTTGTCTTTCGAGTAAACCCCTGGCATTTCTGCAGTCTCACCCCCAATTAGTTTACAATTTGAAATTTCACAACCTTTTAGGATTCCTTGTAAAATTTTTTTAGTTTTGCTTAAATTTAGTTTGCCGACGGCTATATAGTCTAAAAAAAATAATGGCTTAGCCCCTTGAACAATTAGATCATTTACACACATTGCAACCAAATCAATTCCTATAGTGTCGAATTTCCTAAACTTATTTGCTAAATCTATTTTAGTTCCCACACCATCAGTGCAAGAAACTATAACTGGATCTTTCATTTTAATTTTACTTATGTCAAAAACAGATCCAAATGCCCCTATATTATCAGGATTAAATGATTTATCCGTTTTTTTGACATTTTTTTTTGATATTTTAGCAATGTGATCAACAAATTTATTAGCAATAGAAATATTTACGCCACTTTTTTTATAACTATTTTGTATTTTTTTCATTAATAAAAATGATAATTAGCTAATTATGAAAAATTTAATATTTATTTACTGCATATTAATTATTTTATTTAAAACTGGAAATGTTTTATCAGATAACAACATATTTAATGTTAATAATATTGAAATAAATAAAGAAAATTCTAAAAATAAAGAAAAATTGGTTAACAACGCTTTTAAAAAAGCATTTGATAAATTAATCGATAGACTTTTATTAGAGGAAGATTATAGAAAAATTTCAAGCACTAATTTAACTCAAATTAAAGAATTAATTTCATACTATCAGATCATGAGTCAAAATGAAAAAAAAGTAGATAAAAAAAAGATAAAAGTTAATATCTTCTTTGATAAAGATAGAATGCATAATTTTTTTTATAAAAAAAATATCCTATACTCAGATATAATTAATACTGAAGTAATTTTATTTCCTTTACTAAAAAAGGAAGATCAATATTTTATTTATACGAAAAATTATTTTTATGAAAATTGGAATGAGGATAAATCTGATAATTTAATCCAGTACACTCTACCTGCTGAAAATATCGAAAATATTCAAAAAATAAATTTAAGTAAAGATAATATTTATAAATTAGAAATTTCAGAATTTTTTAAAGAATATACAAATGACAACATTGTCTTTGCTTATATCGAAATTAATAATAATAAAGCAGAAGTTTATTTAAGCACAAGAATTGAAGGGAAAAAGATAAATAGGAATTTGTCAGCAGATAATCAAAAAAACTTTGATAAAAAAAGATTCTATAAAAAAATTATTTTGGATATTGATAAAGAGATAAGAGATTTAATTAAATCACAAAATTTAATAGATGTAAGAACTCCATCTTTTTTAAATGTTGAGATTAAAATGAACAAAAAAAACAATTTAATTGAGTTTGACAATAGATTAAAAAATATAGATTTGATAGATAATTTTTATGTACAAGAGTTAAATAAAGATTACGTTTTAGTTAAAATTAAGTATCTGGGAAAAATTAATAAAATTATAAATAAACTTAAAGATCAAAATATTAATTTAAAAATGATATCAGGTCAGTGGCAGCTAAATATAATTTAATGAGTCAATTAGTTTTTAAATTTCCATTTAAAACAAAATATTATGAACAAGATTATTATGTTTCTAGTAATAATTTTTCAGCATATCGACTAATTGAAAGCTGGCCAAATTGGCCAGGTAAATGGGTAAACATTTTTGGTCCTAAAGGGTGCGGTAAGACACATTTAATTAACATTTTAAAAAAAAAAATTAATTCTGTTCAAATACTAGACGCTAAAAAAATAGAAAATGGAATAATTTCCAAACTTTTAAAATTAGATTGTTTAATAATAGATAATTATGAAAAGAATATTGATGAAAAAATTTTTTATTCAATATTAAATCAAACAAAACAATTAGACAATTATTTAGTTATAAATTCTCTTTTTCCGATAAGAGATAATCAATTTAATTTAAAAGATTTAAAATCTAGAGCAGAAAGTTTTGTGAATTTGGGCATTGAACTACCAACCGATGATTTGTTAAGAGTAATAATCTCCAAGTCTTTTTCTGATAAACAAATAGAAATATCTCCTCAAATATCAGAGTATATTATTAAGAATATAGAACGTTCATATGAAAAAGTATTTAAATTTATAAAAGAAATAGATGATTTGTCTTTATCTTCTGGAAAATCGATAAATATTAATCTAATAAAAAAAGTATTAGTAAATAATGAATAAATATAGATCTCATAATTGCTCCGAATTAAGTGATAAAGATTCTGGTAAGACAGTTTCTTTATCTGGGTGGCTTCACAGAAAAAGAGATCATGGAAATTTATTATTTATAGATCTAAGGGATCATTTCGGATTAACTCAATGTGTTATAGAAAATAAAAGTAAATTTTTTTCGAAACTTGAAAAACTTAGACCAGAGTCAGTTTTAACGATTACAGGAAAAGTAATTAAAAGAGAGAAAGGAACTGAAAATTTAGAATTACCTACAGGTAAAATTGAGGTAAGCATTCAGTCAGTTGAAATTCTGTCAGAGTCAAAAGATTTACCAATGCCAGTTTTTGGCGAACAAGATTATCCAGAAGATATTAGACTTAAATATAGATTTTTAGATTTAAGAAGAGAAGAAATGCATAAAAATATTATATTAAGATCTAAGGTAATATCTTTTATAAGAACTGAAATGTTAAAATTAGGTTTTCTTGAGTATCAAACTCCAATTTTAACATCATCAAGCCCAGAAGGAGCTAGAGATTTTTTAGTACCTAGCAGATTGAATCCGGGTAAGTTTTATGCGCTACCTCAAGCTCCTCAACAATTTAAACAGCTAATTATGGTTTCAGGTTTTGACAAGTATTTTCAAATTGCTCCATGTTTTAGAGATGAAGATGCTAGAGCTGATAGAAGTCCTGGTGAATTTTATCAACTCGATATTGAGATGTCTTTTGTGGAGCAAGAAGATGTATTTAAAGTATTAGAAAATTTGATAGTAAATTTATTCAAAAATTTTTCATCCAAAAAAATTATTTACGATAAATTTCCTCAGATACCTTTCAAAGAAGCAATGCTTAAATATGGTACAGACAAACCAGATTTAAGAAATCCTTTATTGATAAATGACGTTACAAACATCTTCACTAGAGATGATGTAAAATTTGATATATTTAAAAAATTAGTTAAATCAGGCTCTAAAGTAAGGTGCATTGTTACTAAAAATACTAAAGATAAACCAAGAAGTTTTTTTGATAATATAGATAAATGGGCAAAGGAACAAGGAGCATCTGGATTAGCTTATTTTACAATTGAAAAAAATGATAAAATTTCGGGCAAAGGTCCTGTAGGTAAATTTTTTAGCGAAGAATCTTTAAAAGAGCTAATGAAGATTTGTAAAGCAGAAATAGGTGACAGTGTATTTTTAGCTTGCGCAAAAGTTAAGGAAGTAGAAAAAATTTTATCTTTAGCTAGAGACAAAATTGCAAAAGATTTGAACCTAATCAAGGAGGATCAATTTGCATTTTGTTGGATTACAGATTACCCAATGTACGAATTTGATGAAGAAACTAAAAAAATTAAATTTAGTCACAACCCTTTTTCTATGCCTCAAGGAGATCTAAACAAATTAGACTATAATAACCCTTTAAAGATAAAAGCCTACCAGTATGATATAGTTTGTAATGGAGTTGAGCTATCTTCAGGAGCAATTAGAAATTATAAACCAGAATTGATGTATAAGTTATTTGCAATCGCTGGATATAATAAAAAACAGGTAGAGGAAAAATTTGGTGGAATGTTAAATGCATTAAGTTTTGGAGCACCGCCCCATGGAGGAATAGCTCCTGGCATAGACAGGATTGTAATGCTACTTGCAAACGAAAAAAACATCAGAGAGATAACTCTTTTTCCAATGAATCAAAATGCTCAAGATCTAATGATGAAAGCTCCTTCGGAGGTTGAAGCAAAACAATTGAAAGAACTTGGTCTAAAGATTGATATTAAAAAAAATTAATTTTTAGATTTAAGTTTGATTCTTACATCTGAAAGATCAACTAGTTTTTCTTCGTAATTACTTCTTACAAATCCTTTAGAAGTTATATTCTTAACAATTTTAAGAAACTTATCATCAGTGCTTTCATTACTTATATGTTTAGAGCTGGCAATAGAAGGAGTATGAGCTAAATCTTCTTTTCCCAAATAAGAAATAGCAAGTTCTCTAAAAACATAATCTAAGATTGAAGATGCACTTAAGATTCTATCGTTACCTATTACATTTCCAGATGGTTCAAATTTAGTATCGATAAATGCATCTACATATTCATCAAGTGGAACACCGTATTGTAAGCCAAGAGAAATTGCGATCGCAAAATTATTCATCATAGCTTTAACTAATTCACCTTCTTTATTTGTATCTATAAAAATTTCACCTATTTTTCCGTCATCATATTCTCCAGTATGTAAATACACTTTGTGATCTCCTATTTGTGCTTTTTGAATATAACCTTTTCTACGATCTGGCATTTTAAATCTAGAATTATGTTTTACTTTTATTGGGTGATTGTCGCTTACTGGGTTCTGAGCCTTAGTATTATTTGCTTCCTTTGAGACTGTAGCAGACAAAAGACTATCATTCTTTTTAATTTTTTCAGGAGATTTATTTTTATCGCCAACCTTTCTAGTTTTTCGATTGTTGAGCTTAACGTCAATTACCTCAACTTCTCCATCATTTCTTGAGTCAATTTTTGATAATTCTTGATCATTAAGATTGTCTAAATTATGAACAGTTTTAAAGATACACGTATAATAAGTTTCAACTATAAATTTTTTCATTTTAGAAAAGGAATCTGTTTATTAAAGATGTATAGCAAATCTAACAGGTGTCTGATATAAATAATTATACACTTATTAATTGTGTGGATTTATAAAAATCAAAAATGAATTTAAAAATTTTTTTTACTTGGTGGAATAAACAGACATTTGGTACTTATCTAAAAACACTATTCTTTGGAAAATTTGTTGGCAAAGATGAATTTGGAAATAAGTACTACAAAAATAAGCATGATGAACGATGGGTGATATATTCAAAAAATATTGAAGCCACTAAAATTACAGCAGACTGGTTCATGTGGATGCATCATACTATAGACAATATTCCAGATAATACTGAAGAAAAATATATTTGGCAAAAAGATCACTCAGAAAATAAGACTGGATCTAAGGATAGCTATAAACCAGTTAAGATTACAAAAAAAGAAAAATTAAAAAAATATGAAACTTGGAAATTATAAATTTATTCTATCGACTTTTTTCTTTTTGTTTTACTTTCTAACTTCTTTTGCTGAAGATGAGATTTTAAGCTCACCCCTAATTAATTTGAATGAATTAAAACCTAGTTTTGAAGAGACTGATAATTCTATAGATGAAGAAATAACTAATGAGTCAATAAAGAATAAAAAAAAGATTTTACTAAAAGATAATTCATCAAGTGCAAAATTTATTGGTTTAGATAAAATTACCGCCAAAACATCAGATATTATAATTAATTTAGGCGAAACAAAAAAATTTGGACCACTTGAAATTAAAGTTTTAAAATGTGGAATAGTAAGTTCAGATAACAAAAATTATAGTGTTGCTTATATGCAAGTAAAAGATGTTTCAGAAAATGAAAATGAAAAAGTTTTTATTTTTAATGGTTGGACGTTTTCATCTGATCCCACTATAGCTCCTTTTGATCACGCAATCTACGATTTACAATTAGTAAATTGTAATAATGTCTAATAGAACTTCTCTCTGCCCAACCAGTTAGTATCAAAATCAGAGTTTAGAAATTTTTTATGATTTAATATTTTTTTGTGGAGATCGATTGTAGTTGTAATTCCTTCTAAAACAAATTCATCTAATGATCTTAAAGTTCTTTGTATTGCTTCTTTTCTATTTCTTCCTTTACAAATAACTTTTGCGATTAAACTATCATAATAAGGAGTTATCTTACATCCTTGAAATATTGATCCATCAACTCGAGTTCGAAATCCAGAGGGTTGATGGCAAACACTAATTATCCCGGGACTTGGTTGAAAATCTAAAGCTGGATTTTCTGCATTAATTCTACATTCAATCGAGTGACCTCTCGGATCTATATCGCTTTGTTTAAGAGCAGTTTTTCCTGTGAATGCTATCCATAATTGTTCCTTAACTATATCAATTCCTGTTTGCACTTCAGTCACAGGATGTTCTACTTGAACTCTTGTATTCATTTCTAGAAAATAAAATTTTCCATTTTCATAGATAAATTCTACTGTTCCAGCACCCTCATAGCCAATTTGTTCAACCATTTTTACAGTTTTTTCCAATAAATCTTTTCTTTGAGACTCAGTTAGAACTGGGCTTGGAGTTTCTTCAATAAGTTTTTGGTGCCTTCTTTGAACTGAACAATCTCTTTCGCCCAAATGTACAGTTTTGTTCTCAGCAGACATAATTTGTACTTCAATATGTCTTGGGTGTTTAAAATATTTTTCAATATATAACTCATCGTTTCCAAAATATTTTTTTGCTTCATTTTTTGCTGTTGAAAATAAATTTTCTAATTTGCTTTCTTCATCAACAATTTTCATTCCTTTTCCACCACCACCACCTGCAGCTTTTATCAATACTGGATAACCTATTTCTTTACAAATAGATTTTGCTTCAGCGAATGATTTAACTCCTCCTTCAGACCCCTCTATTACTGGTAAACCGTATTTTTTTGCTATTCTTTTTGCTTCAATTTTATCTCCCATCTTAGAAATTAAATCTGCACTTGGTCCTATAAATTTAACACCATGTTTATTAACTATTTCTGCAAACTTTGCATTTTCTGATAAAAAACCATAACCAGGATGAATAGCTTCAGCTCCTGTTAAGTCTACAGCTGACATAATAGAAGAGACATTGAGATAACTATTTTGAGGTTGATGCGATCCTATGCAAACACTTTCATCAGCTAATCTTACATGCATAGATTCCGAGTCAACGTCTGAATGGACGGCTACAGTCCCAATACCCCATTCTTTGCATGCTCTTATTATTCTAACAGCAATTTCTCCTCTGTTAGCTATCAATACTTTTTTGAACATTTTTTTATTTTAGAACAATTAAAGGTTGACCAAACTCTACTGGCTGACCATCATTTACAAGGACTTTTTTTACTGTGCCATCACTAGTAGAAGGAACGTGATTCATTGTTTTCATAGCCTCGACTATCATAACTGTTTGCCCTTTTTTAATTTTATCTCCGACTTCAACAAATTTTTTTGCACCTGGTTCAGGAGCTAAATAAGCAGTTCCAATAATTGGAGACTTAACTCTTATACCCTCAGAGTCCTCAGTCTCACTAAGAACTGCTTTATTTGGAGACACAATCGCACCTGTTTTACTTTGCTCTATTCCTTTAGATGCTTTGGAAACTTTAATTTTTGTTTGACCTTCTTGGTACTCTAATTCTGTTAAGTTGAATTCACTTAAATGGTCAACTAGTTCTTTAATTAGTTTCTTATCTATTTTCATTTTTTTAAATAATTCTTCATTGCTTGTAATGCCATGATATAACCATCAGTTCCAAAACCACATAGAATACCAGTTGCTAATTTACTAATCAGTGATTTATGCCTGAATTCTTCTCTATTGTAAATATTAGTTATATGTAATTCGATTATGGGTATTTTAAGTACTTTCAATGCATCATGTATAGCTACAGAAGTATGGGTGTATGCACCTGCATTTAGAATCAAGCCTTGTTGTTCTTTTCTAGCTTTTTGAATCTCTTCTACCAATTCTCCTTCCATATTTGATTGAAACAAAGAAAGATTAATATTATTTTTGATGGCAAATTCTTTACAATTATTCTCAATATCTTTTAATGTAATATTGCCATATTTTTCTTTTTCTCTTTCACCTAAAAGGTTGAGGTTTGGCCCGTTAAGAATTATAATTTTACTCATCATTAACTTTATAGAGTACCTAATTAACTCAATTATGGCAAAAATACAATTAAATGGAAAAAAAGTCTCAATAAAACCTAAAGCAACTATTTATGAGTTGTTAAAAAAATTTAAGCTTAATAATAAAAAAATAGCTATAGAACATAACGGAATTATCATCCCAAAGTCGAATTATAAAAAAAAATATTTGAAAAATAACGATAAATTAGAAGTAGTACATTTTATAGGAGGAGGATAGTTTGAAGAAAGATATTTTTAAAATTGCCAATAAAAGATTAAAATCTCGATTAATTGTTGGAACCGGTAAGTATAAAAACTTTAAACAAACAGCTCAGGCAATAAAAGAGTCAGGGGCGGATATGGTTACTGTTGCTGTAAGAAGAGTAAATATTATTGATAAAAAAAAACCAATCTTAACTGACTATCTTAATCCAAAGAAAATTATTTATTTACCAAACACTGCTGGGTGTTTTACTTCAGAAGAAGCTTTGAGAACATTAAGGCTAGCTAGAGAAATGGGCGGATGGAAACTGGTAAAACTGGAAGTTCTAGGAGATAAAAAAACTTTGTATCCAAACATGATTGAAACACTTAAATCTACAAAAACTCTTGTTAAAGAAGGTTTCAAAGTAATGGTTTATTGCACTGATGATCTTTTATTAGCCAAAAAATTAGAAGATTTGGGTGCTTCAGCTATTATGCCTTTAGCATCTCCAATAGGATCAGGGCTAGGTTTACAAAATAAAGTTAATATTTCATTAATAATTAAACAATCTAAAGTTCCAGTAATTGTAGATGCTGGAATAGGAACGGCGTCAGACGCAACTATTGCAATGGAGATGGGTTGTGATGGTGTTTTAATTAACAGTGCAATTGCGAAGGCAAAAGATCCAATAAAGATGGCTCAAGCTTTTAAGAATGCAGTAATTGCTGGAAGAAATTGTTATCTCGCAGGAAGAATGAAAAAAAACTATTTTGCAATTCCAAGTTCTCCAACTGATGGTTTAATTTAGTTTTTTCTTTCTTCTAACCCATAATGTTCTTGGGTTTTTAATTTTTTTTCCTAAGATTTTACTTTTTTTAGATTTTTTAAGATTTGTTTTTCCGTCAGATTTAATTTTTTTTATCTTTTTATTATCCTGATCTTTTTCTACCTCAATGATTTCATTCACATTTTTAACTGTATCTATGATTTTTTTTGATCTATTTAGAAGTTCAATCTTATATTCTGGAATAATTAGTTTAGTATCAGCAATAAAATTAATTTTAAAAGAATATTTTTTTTCAAAATATTCAATTTCTTTTGACAATTTATTTTCAATATAAATTTTAACTTTTTCAGGAATATAAGCTTTTGTTATTTTAACCTTATTAGTAAATGCTAAAAGCTCAATTTTTTTTATAATTTTTTGAGAAAAAGAATTTAAAGAAAGCATAGTTTCCCAATTAATTGAAGCTTCTCTGAGTCTTTGTCTTGTCATTTCAAGTAAACCAAAATTACTTATTCTACCCACTTGAATTCTTGCTCTATCCTTTCTTATACTTTCTTTCATCTTTCTTTCTACTGTTCTTCTATTGTAAAAGTTCATCATGTCGATAAAATCTATTACAATTAAACCAGACAAGTCTCTAATTTTTATTTGACGAGCTATTTCTTCTGCTGCCTCGAGATTTGTGTTTAGCGCTGTTTTTTCTATGTTAGTTTGTTTTGTTGATTGACCAGAGTTTATGTCTATTGCAACAAGTGCTTCTGTAGGATTAATCACTAAATAACCTCCAGATTTTAATTTTACTGTAGGTTCAAAAATATTGTTTAGCTCTTTTTCTATATTAGCATCATGAAAAAGCGGAATTTTGCCTCTATATTTTTTGACGTTTTTAACATTTTTTGGCATTAATTCTTTCATAAATTTTTTTGCTTTTTGATAAGCTTCGTTACCATCGACGTATACATTTTTTGTATCATTATCGTACGTATCTCTAATAGTTCTTTTAATGATATCTCCCTCTTCATAGACTAAAGAAGGAGCATTGGAATTTAAAGCTTTGTCCCCGATTTCTTCCCAAGTTTTTAAAGTATTTTTAAAATCTTTCTCTATCTCATTTCTTGTTTTATTTGCACCTGCAGTTCTAACTATTACTCCCATACTTTTTGGAATCTCAATTTCATTTAAAATAGATCTAATTTTTTTTCTGTCTGAAGAGTTAAATATTTTTCTGGATATACCTCCTCCCTTAGGTGTATTAGGCATTAAAACTATATACTTACCTGCTAGAGATATAAATGTTGTTAGAGCAGCTCCTTTTTGACCTCTCTCTTCTTTGATAACTTGAATTAAAATTACTTGGCCGGGTTTTATTACTTCTTGTATTTTATATCTTTTTAAACCATAAGAAGTTTTTAATTCTTCTCTATACTCTTTTTTAGCATCTTCATCAGTTTTTGTTAGATTTTTTTCATCTAATTTTTCATTTTGATTTTCTATGGTTTTATCATTAGATAAATCTTCTATAGTTTTATTTTTAAGATTTTCTCTTATTTTTTCTTCTGCATCTTTAATCTTTTCTTTATCCTCAGATGGAATTTGATAATAGTCCGATTGAACATCGTTAAACCCTAGAAAACCATGCCTAGTTCTGCCAAAGTTTACAAATGCAGCCTGAAGAGAGGGCTCAACTCTACTGATAGTTCCAAGATAAATATTGTTTTTAAAATTTAGCTTGCTTTTATCTTCAAGTTCATATTCTTCAATCGAAGAGTTGGATTTAAGAACGATACGAGTTTCATTTGGATGCGAAGCATCAATATATAAATTTTTTTCCATTTTAATTGGATTCCTTTTAATCTGTTGAAATTTGTAGTTTTGTTTTTTAACATGCTTTTATAGTATACAATTTTATCATTAATTGCACTTATAATTACGCTATGAGATTATAATGCCCTAAGATAGCCAAATTTTATTCATTAAGTTATTAAAATGTTCAAATACTTAAATTTTTCTATTAAATTTTTTATTATATTTGCTTTAATTTGTTTACTTTTTGCTTTTTCAACACTCTGGTATTTTTCTATTGGACTACCTGATTATAAAAAATTATCAAACTATCAGCCTCCTATTTCTAGCAGAGTATACTCTGGCGATGGAAAATTAATTGCAGAATATGCGTTGGAAAAAAGATTATTTATTCCATTTGAGTCAGTTCCTAAAGAAGTGATTAATTCTTTTCTATCTGCTGAAGATAAAAATTTCTTTAGCCATCCAGGTATAGACGCAAAAGGAATACTTAGAGCTATATTTAAGAATTTAAAAAATATAAGTGAAAATAAAAGATTAGAAGGAGCTTCTACTATCACTCAACAAGTGGCTAAAAATTTTTTACTTACTAATGAAGTCTCCTTAAATAGGAAAATTAAAGAAGCAATACTGGCCTTTAGAATAGAAAGAGCCTATTCAAAAGAAAGAATTTTAGAATTGTATTTAAATCAAATTTATCTAGGTCAAGGAACTTATGGAATTGCGGCAGCAAGTCTAGAATATTTTGATAAATCTGTTAAAGATTTAAACTATACTGAAGCAGCACTCTTAGCAGCTTTACCTAAGGCTCCGAGTAGATACGACCCATTTAAATATCCAGAAGTTGCAAAATTTAGAAGAAATTTAGTGCTACAAAATCTAGAAGATAATAATTACATCTCTAAAAAACAACTTTTGAAATTTAAAGAGTCTAAAATTATACTGAAAAGAAGAAAAATAGAAATTTTGAACGAAGCTAATTCATATACTGAAGAGGTCAGAAGATCTATTAAAGAACAATATGGATTTAAAACACTTTATTCTGAAGGATTATCTATTCGAACTCCTCTGGATATCAATTATCAAATGCAAGCTATTATCTCTTTGAGAAATGGCATTGAGTCGTATGACAGAAGACGTGGATGGAGAGGACCTATAACAAACAAATTAAAAAATTCAAATTGGAAGAAAAAAATAGAAAACTTAAAAATAGATCCAACTCTATATTGGAAAAAAGCAGAGATTTTAGAAATAAATCAATATGGATTGAAGTTTAAAACATTGAAAGGTTTAAAAGGCGATATTGCTTTAAAAAAACTTAAATGGGCTATCCCGAATAAAAAGGAAATTTCTGACAGATTTAATGTCGGTGATATTATATTTGTAAAGAAAGAAAAAGATGTTTGGGATTTAAAACAATATCCAAAAGTAAACGGAGGTATAGTAGTTTTAGATCCCTTTACAGGAGATGTGAAAGCTTTAGTTGGAGGTTTTAATTTTAAGTCTAGTGAGTTTAATAGAGTTACACAAGCTAAAAGACAACCAGGATCTGCTTTTAAGCCAATCGTTTATGCTGCTGCGCTCGAGAATGGGTATTCGCCAAACTCAATTGTACTGGATGCTCCTTTTGTAGAGAGCCAAGGAGTTGGTTTAAAAGATTGGAAACCAGAAAATTATGGTAAAAAATTTTATGGCCCCTCAACATTAAGAAAAGGAATTGAATATTCTAGAAATTTAATGACCGTCAGAGTTGCTAAAACTTTAGGGTTAGATAAAATTCTAAATCTATCAAATAAATTAGAAATCTATAGTGATATTCCAGAATTATTGTCGGTTTCTTTAGGAGCTGCAGAAACATCATTATTAAATCTTACTTCAGCTTATGCTTCATTCGCTAATGGCGGTAAAAAAATTAAACCAAATTTAATTAGTAGAATTCAAGACAGAAGAGGTAAAACAATTTTTAAATTAGATAATAAAAGATGCATTGGATGTGATAAATTTTCTAATGAGTCAGAAATCTATCCAGTTATCGTAAATGAGAATGAAAGGGTATTAAGCGAAGAAACAGCTTATCAAATGACTTCAATTTTACAAGGGGTTGTAGAAAGAGGAACTGGAAAAAAATTGAGAGATTTAAAGGTTCCTTTGGCTGGAAAAACTGGAACTACAAACAAAAATTATGACGCATGGTTTATTGGCTTTTCTTCAAACCTTGTAATAGGGGTATACGTAGGTTTTGATAGTCCAAAAACTCTTGGAAAGTATGAGACTGGTTCTAAAGCAGCATTACCGATTTTCAAAGATTTTGTTAAAAACTCTCTTTTCAAAGAAGATTTTAAGGAATTTCAAATACCTGAAGGGATTTACTTAACTTCTTTAAACTATGACACAGGATTAAAAGCTTCATTGGGTGAAAAAAATACTATTATCGAAGCTTTGAAAGCTGAAGATATTAACAATATCGATAATAACAAATTAATTTCAATTAACAGTTATGATAAACTTATTAAATACAGGCAATTTTACTAATGCAAAATTTTGAAAATAAATTAGTTAATATTAATAAAACTCTGAATAATATCAGGGGGTATCTTTGAAAATAATAATATTCCATCAAAATTAAAAGAAATAGAAAAAACTCTTTTAAATCAAAATTTTTGGAAAGATAAAGCAAATGTTAAAAAAACTGTAAAAGAAAAAAAAATTTACGAAAATATATTAAACTCTTATCAAAAATCTTTAAATGAGATTAATAATTTAAAAGATTTATATAATTTAGCTTTAGAAGAAAAAAATGATGAAATTTTACAAGACTGTGATCTTAAAATTAATCATTTATTAAAAATAATTAAGGGAGTTGAAATTAATTGTTTTCTTTCAGGGGAGAATGATAATTTTAATATTTATCTAGAAATACACGCGGGAGCTGGCGGAACAGAAAGTCAAGATTGGGCAGATATGTTAAGAAGGATGTATTTAAGATGGTTTGATAAAAAAAATTTCAAATATCAAATGATTAGTGAGCATAAAGGAGAAGAAGCTGGGATAAAATCATCAACATTAAAAGTTGAAGGAGAGTATCTTTATGGATTAATGAGAGGAGAGTCAGGAGTCCATAGATTGGTTAGAATATCTCCTTTTGACAGCGGGGCTCGTAGACACACCAGTTTTGCAAGTGTTTGGGTATATCCTGCAGTGGATGATGATATTAATATTAAGGTAGATGAAAAAGATCTCAGAATTGACACTTATAGATCTAGTGGAGCAGGAGGACAACATGTAAATACAACAGATAGCGCAGTAAGAATAACACATATTCCTTCAAAAATAGTTGTTCAGTGTCAAAATGAAAGGTCCCAGCATAAAAATAAAGAAACTTGTTATAAAATGCTCAAGGCAAGACTATACGAGTACGAAATGCAAAAAAGAGAAAAAGAAAATCAAGAAGAGTTAGATTTAAAAAAAGATATAGGTTGGGGAAATCAGATTAGATCTTATGTATTGCAACCATATCAACTTGTAAAAGATTTAAGGAATAAAGTTGAGAACACAAATCCATCAGATGTTTTAGATGGAAATATTGATCAATTTATTGAAGCAGGAATAATAAACAAATAATGAAAAAGGTAATATTAAGAACAATCGTAATCTTGTTTTTTCTTTTAGTTTCATTAATGACAGTATTGTCTACTATAGGATTTAAGACAGATAGATTTAATCAATTAATTTCAAAAAGAATTTTAGAAAATAACAAAAATTTCTCTTTAAAATTGAAAAAAATAAAATTTAAATTTGATATTAAAAATTTTAATTTATTTTTAGAAACTAAAAATCCAGAAGTAAATTATAAGAATTTAATAATTCCAATTAAAGAAGTAAAAGCTTATTTAGATTTTATCTCATTGCTTAAATCAAAACCAAAGATTAATACGATCAATATATCGTCCAAAGAACTTGATATTAATCAATTAAAGAGAATTTTAAGTAAAACAAAACCTTCTAGCTTAAATAGTCTAGTTACTAATAGAATAAATAATGGAAAAATAGTTCTTAATTTAGAATTATTTTTTGATGATAGTTTAAATATAAATAACTTTATTGCAAAGGGTGAGATTAAAGAAATGAATGGAATTATAAATAACGAATTAAGTTTAAAAAATACAAGTTTTAATTTTTTTGCTGATTCAACAGATGTTTTAATTAAAAATATAACAAGTGAGACAGACGGTCTATTAATAAAAAATGGAAATTTAAAAATAGATAAAAATGAAAAGATAAATCTAAAATTAGATTTTTCTAGTGAAGTAAATATAAATAAAAAAAATATTAATAATTTTTTACCATATTTAAAAAATATTAAATTCATAAATAAAGATACAAATTTTTATGCAGATTTAGATAATTTTTTAAATATTACATTTGATAAGACACTTAAAGTTACTGATTATGATTATTCTAATAAAGGTAGAGTTAAAAAACTCTTAGTTCAATTTGGGAATCCTATTCAAAACTCATACTTAGAGAATGATATTACCAATTTATATATTAAAGAATCAAATTTAAATGTTCGCTATTCATCTGACAAGAAGAATAGTATTAATGCAGCAGGATTATATAGTATTGATAATCAAAATTATCACAACTTCGAATTTAAAGATAATATTTCGAAAGGTTTTTCAAACATAGATTTAAACCTTGAACTTGATCAAGAACTTAGTGTTGATTTTATAAATTATAAAAAAGAGAAAAATACGATAGCTAAAATATTTTTAAACCTTGCTACAAAAAAAGATTTAGTTAATATAAAAAAATTTAATTATAAAGAAAATAAGAATTCAATTTCAATTGAAGACCTTAAAATAAATAAGAAAAATTTAATTTCACTTAAAAAAATTCAAGTTAAAACATTTGATAAAAAAAGTTTAAAGAATGATTTTATCTTAGAATTTGGAAAAAAGATAAAAGTTTTTGGAAACAGGTATGATGCAAAAAATTTTAATAAATTTTTAACTAAAAAATCGGATGATAATATATTAAAAAAAATAAGTAAGGATATTGATATTGATTTAAAAAATATTGACACACCTTTATCAAAAAAACTTAAAAATTTTAGATTAATAGGAGTTATAGAAAAAGGAAAATTTATAAAGATTTCATCTAAAGGAGATTTTGGAAATAATAAATTTTTAGACATTTCGATGAAAAGTGATGAAAAAAGAAAGAAAAGGTACTTAGAGGTTTATTCAGATTTACCAAAACCTTTGCTTTCCGAATATAGTTTTTTTAAAGGTTTATCAGAAGGAGTGTTAACTTTTTCTTCTGTGATTGAAAATAACTCCTCTTCATCAAAATTGATTATTGATGATTTTAAAATAGTAAATGCACCTGGACTAGTAAAACTTTTATCACTTGCAGATTTAGGAGGACTAGCAGATTTAGCTGAAGGCGAGGGTTTGTCTTTTGAAAAATTGGAGATTAAGATGAGCAACAATAAAGGTTTTTTAAAATTAGAGGAAATTTTTGCTATTGGTCCTAGTATATCAGTTCTGATGGAGGGTTATAAAGCTCCAGACGAATTAACAAGTTTGAGAGGAACCTTAGTGCCTGCAAAAAACTTAAATAAACTTTTATCTAAAATTCCTGTTATAGGAGAAATAATTATTCCAAAAGAAATAGGAGAGGGCTTATTTGGTGTAAGTTTTAAAATGAAAGGCTATCCTGGAAAAATTAAAACCACAATAAATCCCATTAAAACCTTAACTCCTCGTTTTATTACTAAAGCTTTAGAAAAATCCAAAAAATCTAAATAATTTTTATGAGGTAATGTTTCTTTTTTCCAAAAGAAATTTTTAAAATTTGTTCATTATTAAAATCATTCAGTTGAATTATTTTATTTTCATCAGTTAAAATTTTATTATCTATTTTTAAAGCATTGCTTTTAATCGCTCTTCTAACTTCACTCTTAGAGGACATAATTTTATTTGATGATAATAAGTCTAATATCTTAATTCCTTGTCCTAATTCATTTTTTTTAATTTTAATTTCAGGAAGGCCTGCTCCAGAACCACCAGTTTCAAAAGTTGTTTTTGCTGTTTTTTCAGCTTTTAAAGTTGAAGACTTACCATGTAACATCGTAGTAGCTTCATTTGCTAAAATAATCTTTAATTTATTAATATTATCATTTTTTATTTTTTCAATTTTGTTTAATGGTAAATCAGTAAACATTTTAAGAAATTTTATTACATCTCTGTCATCTGTATTTCTCCAAAATTGCCAATAATCATATGAAGATAAAAGTTTATTATCTAGCCAAACTGCACCTTTCTCAGTTTTTCCCATTTTGGCTCCTGAAGCCAAAGTGATCAAAGGAGTTGTTAATCCAAAGACTTGTTTAGAAGAATGTCTTTTAATCAAATCAACACCATTTACGATGTTACCCCATTGGTCTGAACCACCTATTTGCATTAGACAATTTTTAGATTTATTAAGTTCGAGAAAATCATAGGCTTGTAAAATCATATAATTAAATTCCATATAGCTTAGTGATTGCTCTCTATCTAGTCTTAATTTTACACTATCGAAACTTAACATTTTATTAATTGTAAAATGTTTTCCAATTTCTCTTAAAAATTTTATATAATTCAATTTTCCAAGCCATTTATAATTATTTACAAATATTGGTTTTAATTTTGGATTATTTGTTTTTAAATAAATTTTAAAAACTTTTTCAATATTTTTTATATTTTTTTCTATCTGTTTTTCTGAAAGAATTTTTCTAGTTTCTTCTTTTCCTGAAGGATCTCCAATTCTTGTTGTTCCACCACCTAATAACACAATTGGTTGATGACCATGTCTTTGTAAAAGCCTTAGACACATTATTTGCAATAAACTTCCCACGTGTAAACTTGATGCAGTGCAATCAAAACCAATATATGCTTTAATTTTCTTCTTACTCATCAAATATCCTAACTCTTCAGAATTAGTACATTGATTGAAATATTCTCTATCTTTGAATTCTTGTAGAAATGAATTTTCCATATTTTTTTTAAAAATAGTGTAGAATCAATATACTAGATTTAAATTAATTAAAAAATACATATGAGTAAAAGCTATTATAGCCTTGGTTTAATGAGCGGAACATCAGGGGACGGGGTCGATGCTTCAGTTATTCAGTCTGATGGAGATACTAAATATAAAGCAATTAAGAACAAGTATTTTCAATATGATAAGAAAACTTATCAAAAAATTCATAATTTGAAGGAGAAAATTCATAATTTGGTTGATCTAAAAAAATTTGCTAAAGAATTAATTGATTTAGAGAGGGAAATAACCTTATTCCATGCCGAAGTAATCAAAGAGGTTGATAAATACCAAAAAGCAGATGTCATAGGATTTCATGGGCAAACTATTTACCATAATTCACAGGAAAAAATTTCAAGACAACTAGGAGATGGAAAATTATTATCCCAACTAACAAAAAAAAAGATTGTTTATAATTTTAGACAGAATGATATTAAAAATGGAGGAGAAGGTGCTCCTCTAACGCCAATATTTCACCAATTGCTTGCAACTCAATTTAAATTGGACTTACCGACATGTATTTTAAATATAGGCGGGATATCAAATATAACTATCGTAGGAGAACCAACAGGAACTTATAGTTTCACTAGTAGAGATATAGGTCCTGGAAATTGTTTAATTGACTCTTGGGTAAGGAAAAATTCTAAGTTGTATTTTGACAAAGATGGACTTTTAGCTGCCAAAGGTACTAGAAATGATATTATCTTCGAGCAGGCACAAGAATTATTTGCTAATAGACCAAATCAAAAAAGTTTGTCTTTTGATGTTAATGATTTTGACGTTTCTTTTGCTAGAGGTCTTTCACTTGAAGACGGAGCTACGACTCTCACAGATTTCACTGCGAGAGTTATTGGATCAGCTTTGTTCTCTCTTTTATCAAATGTTAACAATAAACTTTGGAAAGTTTTAGTTTGTGGGGGAGGAAGAAAAAATCATGTTTTAATTGAAAAGATTAAAAATAATACTCTAAAAAATATTGTCATTCAACCTATTGACGATTATGGAATAGATGGAGATTTTGTAGAATCTCAAGCGTTTGGTTTTCTTGCTTTAAGATCAATTTTTAAACTCCCAATATCTTTTCCAGAAACAACAGGATGCAAAAAACCATCGACGGGTGGAGAAATAATTCAATTTAAATAAGAGCTGTTTTTTCTTTGATATATTTATTAATTTCTGAAATTAATTCTTTTTCTTTATTTTTAAAAAAATGATTAGAATTTTTTATTTTTGAAAAGATTACCTCAACTCCTTTTTGACTTTTAATTCTATTATCTAACTCAATTATACTATCTTTAGTTACTAATTCATCATTATCGCTATATATAACTTGACCTGAAGTTGGGCAAGGAGCTAAAAAAGAAAAATCATAAACATTAGGTTGAGGTGACAAAGCTATAAAATTATTTACTTCAGGTCTTCTCATAATAAGTTGCATACATATTAATGAGCCAAATGAAAATCCTGAAACCCAACACTGACTGTAGTCTAAATTTTGTCTCTCAATCCAATCTAGTGCGGCTGCTGCATCTGATAATTCTCCTTGACCATTATCAAAAATTCCATCACTTTTTCCTACACCTCTAAAATTTACTTTAATAACAGAAAAACCGTTTTCTAAAAAAATATTATACATTAATTGAACAATCCGATTATTCATTGTGCCTCCATACTGAGGATGAGGATGTAGTACTATTGCTACTGGTGATCCAAATTTTGGATTTTTATAATATTTTGCTTCTAGTCTTCCTGCCGGCCCTGGAATAAAAATTTCTAAACTTTTAAGCTTCATTTTTTTTAATACTGATTATTATTCTCAAAAAAAGATTAAGCTTATAACACGTTTTAATGCGTCAAATAAATTATTTTAATTCCGACTATTTTTGTAGGAATTAAGTTAAAATTATTGTATTACAACGTTAATTTATGAAACTGACTACTAAAGGTAGATACGCAGTAATGGCAATGGCAGATTTAGCAAATAATGCTAACGGTAAAGCTATAAGCTTAACAGAGATATCATCTAGACAGAATATTTCTTTAGCTTATTTAGAACAAATTTTTATTAAATTAAAAAATAAAAAGCTTGTTAAAAGCACTAGAGGAGCAAATGGAGGATATATTTTAGAAAGATCTGCTTCGGAAATAAAATTATCATATATAATTTCTGCAGTAGACGAAGAAGTAAAAATGCTTAATTGCAAAAAACATTCTAAAAAAGGATGTAATAATAAATCAACAAAATGCATTACACATAATTTATGGGATGAATTAGATCAACATATCCATGGTTTTTTTGAAAAGGTAAAACTACAAGATTTGGTAAAACATAATCCTAATTTATAAATGAAAAACGAAAATATAAATCATAATCAAGAATACAAGTATGGCTTTACTACCGATATAGAAAATATTAAAGCTCCAAAAGGTCTTTCAGAAAAAACAATAAAATTTATTTCAAAAATAAAAAAAGAACCTAAATGGATGTTGGACTGGAGACTTAAGGCATTTAATAGATTAAAAGTTTCAAAAGAACCCGATTGGCAAAAACCAAAATTCCCAAAAATAAATTATCAAGATTTATATTATTATTCAGCTCCAAAAAGCATGAAAGATAAACCAAAAAGTTTAGATGAAGTAGATCCAAAACTTATTGAAACTTACAATAAGCTTGGTATTCCTTTAAACGAACAAAAGAAATTAAGTGGAGTAGCGGTAGATGCTGTATTTGACTCCGTTTCAGTCGCCACAACGTTTAAAGGAGAATTGACAAAAAAAGGTATTATCTTTTGTCCAATATCTGAGGCTATTCAAAAACATCCAGATTTAGTTAAAAAATATTTAGGTTCAGTTATACCAATTAGCGATCATTATTTTGCAACTCTTAACTCAGCAGTTTTTACTGATGGATCTTTTGTATATATCCCTCCTAATACTAGATGTCCTATGGAACTATCTACATATTTTAGAATTAATGCCTCTGAGACTGGACAATTTGAAAGAACTTTAATTATTGCTGATAAAGGAAGTTATGTAAGTTATTTAGAAGGCTGCACAGCTCCAATGAGAGATGAAAATCAATTACATGCAGCAAATGTAGAGCTTATAGCATTAGATGATGCCGAAATAAAATATTCCACAGTTCAGAACTGGTATCCTGGAGATAAAGACGGAGTGGGTGGAATTTATAATTTTGTTACAAAACGTGGAGCTTGTAGAGGAAAAAACTCTAAAATTTCTTGGACTCAAGTTGAAACAGGATCAGCAATAACTTGGAAATATCCTAGCTGTATTTTACAAGGAGATAATTCAGTAGGTGAATTTTATTCAATAGCTATTACTAATAACCACCAGAAAGCTGATACTGGAACAAAGATGATTCATTTAGGAAAAAATACTAAAAGTAAGATTATTTCCAAAGGAATATCAGCTGGTAAAGCCGACAATACATATAGAGGGTTGGTTGATATTGGAAGAAAAGCACTTAATTCTAGAAATTATACTCAATGTGACTCATTATTAATGGGCAACAAGTGTGGTGCTCACACTGTGCCTTATATAAAAAACAAAAACTCTTCTTCAACGATTGAACATGAAGCAACAACCTCTAAAATTAATGAGGAGCAATTATTTTATTGTAATCAAAGAGGCTTAAATCAAGAAGAGGCTGTCAGTTTAATTGTCAATGGTTTTTGTAAAGATGTTTTGCAACAGTTGCCTATGGAATTTGCTGTAGAAGCCCAAAAATTGGTGGGTATCAGTTTAGAAGGAAGCGTAGGTTAATGTTAGTAATTAAAAATTTAAAAGCTTCTGTTGATGGCAAAGATATTCTTAAAGGTTTAAATATTTCAATAAAACCAGGTGAACTTCATGCAATCATGGGACCAAATGGTTCTGGTAAAAGTACTTTAGCCAATGTTCTTTCTGGCAAAGTTGGCTACAAAATTTCTGGTGAATTAAAATATGAGGGCAAAAATCTTCAAGAAATCCCTATTGACGAAAGAGCCCAAAAAGGAATTTTTTTAGCATTTCAATATCCAACTGAAATACCCGGAGTTAATACAAGTAATTTTTTACGCACTTCATTAAATAAAGTTAGAAAAGCTCAAGGTAAGCAAGAGTTAGATGCACTATCTTTTATAAGAATAATAAAAGAAAAATCTAACGAATTAGGCATGGATGAAAAAATGTTGTCTAGACAACTTAATGTAGGTTTTTCGGGAGGCGAGAAGAAAAAAAATGAAATCTTACAAATGAAAATATTAGAGCCAAATTTAATTATTCTTGATGAAACAGACTCCGGCTTAGATATAGACGCGTTAAAGATTGTTGCTGAGGGAGTAAATTCTTCAAGAACAGATAAAAAATCTTTTTTGGTTATTACTCATTATCAAAGATTATTAAATTTTATTAATCCTGACTTTGTTCATATTTTATCTGACGGAAAAATTGTAAAATCTGGATCAATGAAACTAGCGGAAGATTTAGAAAAAACTGGCTATAAGGGAATTAAATAAATGCTTAACTTCAAAATTAATTCAAATGAAATAGACAATATTGGTAATTTTAATGCAAAAGAAAAAGAATTTAGATTAAAAAATTTAGATAGTTTTAATAAAAATGGATTCCCTAATAAAAAAAGTGAAGATTGGAAATTTTCTGATTTAAGAGAAATAGTTTCAAAAAATTTTAAAAAATTAGATTTAAAACTTGTAAAGACCAAAGTTCAGAAAATTAATTTTATTAAAGAATTTGATCATAATTATATAATTGTGACTAATGGTGAACTAACTTCGAGTAATTTTAAATTTGAAGAAAAAAATAAAATTAAAGTGCAAAGTTATTCAAATAACAGCTTTACAAACAAGCAAGAAGAAAACCCTTTAATCAACTTAAATCATGCTTTATCTGATAAGGGTTATTTTTTAGAAATTAAAGAAAATTATAAATTTAAAAAAGTTCTAGTGATTTACAATTTATATACAAGTAATTTAAATGAAAACATTTTGAATTGTAAAAATAAGATAAAAATAGGAAAAAATTCTGAACTTCATATTCTAGAATATGCTATTAATCACTCTAAAAAGAACTTTTTTAATAATATTTATGAAAATGTTATATTAGAAGAATCTGCTATTTATAAAAATATTTCTATTTATAATGAAAAAAGCTTTGGTTATTTTCATAAATACTCTTCTAACAAACTAGATAAAAAATCTAGTTCTACTTTTTTTATTTTTCCATCAGGATTAAAATTTAATAAATTAGATTTAGAATTTGATTTAAATGGAGAAAATAGTGAATGCAATCTACAAGCTGCATCATATTTAAATTATGATGATCATCAGGAAATTAAAACTAGAATTAATCATTTTGCTCCTAATTGTAAAAGTTTTCAAAAAGTTAAGAATGTTTTAAATTCAGAGAGCAAAGGTGTCTATCAGGGAAAAATATTCGTAAAAGACAATGCTCAAAAAACAGATGCATACCAATTAAGTAAGGCAATTTTGTTAAATGATAGTTCAGAATTTAATTCAAAACCTGAATTAGAAATCTATGCTGATGATGTGAAATGCTCTCATGGATCTTCCTCAGGCAATATAGAGGAAGACTCAATATTTTACTTAATGAGCCGAGGCTTAAGCAGACAAGAATCAATTAAATTACTTATCAATGGTTTTTTGAGCGAGATAACTGATGAGATTAAAAGTAATTCTATAAAAAACTTTATAGTGAATAAGCTAGAAGATCAACTACATGAACATAAAAAACATTAAATCCGAATTCCCTATATTTAAACAAAAGATAAATGGCAAGCCTTTGGTTTATTTAGATAGTGCAAATTCTTCTCAAAAACCTAAAACTGTAATTAACAGAATTTCAAATTTTTACGAGACAGAATTTTCAAATGTAGGCAGAAGTGTTCATTCTTTAGCAGTTAAAGCTACTAATAGATTTGAGGATACTAGAGATAAGGTCAAAATTTATTTGAATGCAAAGTATAGGGAAGAAATTATTTTTACTAAAAGCGCAACAGAGTCAATTAATTTAGTAGCCTCATCATTTGGTGAAAAATTTATCAATAAAGGTGATGAAATTTTAACAACAGAATTAGAACATCATTCAAATTATATACCATGGTATTTTATTGCTAAAAAAAAGGGAGCAGTAGTCAAATTTGCTCCTGTTAATGAAAAAGGAGAAGTAGAAATAGATGAAATTAAAAAATTGATTACTAATAAAACAAAAATTATTGCCATTACCCATATATCAAATGTAACGGGAACTATTATGCCAATAAAAAAGATAATTGATTTGGCTAAAGAAAAAAAA
The DNA here is from genome assembly GCA_902582875.1 of uncultured Pelagibacteraceae bacterium. Taxonomy (GTDB): domain Bacteria; phylum Pseudomonadota; class Alphaproteobacteria; order Pelagibacterales; family Pelagibacteraceae; genus Pelagilacustribacter. The sequence goes on from CACHTV010000006.1 coordinate 42,429, forward strand.
ATTCCTGTTTTGATAGACGGCACTCAAGGAGCACCACACCTTAAATTAGATATGCAAAATCTTGATTGTGATTTTTATGCAATATCCTGTCACAAAATGTATGGTCCAAATGGGCTAGGGATTCTATATGCTAAAAAAAAATGGTTAGATGAACTACCTCCTTACCAAGGAGGGGGAGGAATGATTAGCGAAGTGTTAAAAGATAATGTAACTTTTGCATCCTCACCAACTAAATTTGAAGCAGGAACTATGCAAACAGCAGAAGTTGTAGGCTTTTCTGAAGCAATTAATTTTATTGAGAATTTAGGAATTAAAAACATAATTAATCATGAAAATGAAATTCTTGAATATGGTATTGAAAAATTGAAGAAAAATAATTCTGTAAATATTATTGGGGATCCAAAAGAAAGAGGTTCAGTAATGTGTTTTACAATCAAAGGAATACACCCGCATGATATAGCAACAATTTTAGATGAGGACGGCGTAGCAATAAGAGCTGGACATCATTGCTGCCAAATATTGCATGATAAGATGGGCATACCTGCTACTGCAAGAGCTTCTATTGGCGTCTACAATTCTAAAGAGGACATAGACATACTATGTAATGCTATCAATAATTGTAAAAAAGTTTTTAATATTTAAATGGAATTAAAAGAATTATATCAAGAAATAATTTTAGATCATGCCAAAAATCCTCGCAACAAGGGAAAATGTGAAAATTATAACCGTGATGCAAAAGCTCATAATCCTCTATGTGGAGATAAAGTTCATATCTATTTAAACCTAGATAATAATAAATATATTAAAGGTTTAAGTTTTGAAGGTGAGGGATGTGCAATTTCATTAGCTTCTGCATCAATTTTAACAGATATTTTAAAAGGAAAAGATTTGTCTTTTACAAAGAAAATTACTGAAGATTTTTTAAATATGCTCAAAACTAAAAGTAAGATAACTTTAAATAGTCTATCTGAAGATCAGGCAACTACAATTAATTCCTTGTCTGGAGTACAAGAATTTCCAATGAGAATAAAATGTGCTACAATGGCATGGCACACTTTGTTATCTGCAATAGATAAAAAAGATATTTAGTATGAACGACTTAAAAGAAAAAGTAATAAACGAAATTAAGAAAATTTATGATCCAGAGATACCAGTTAATATATATGAATTAGGCTTAATCTATAAAATAGAGATTATTGATAAGAAAAAAGTTAATATAGACATGACTTTAACGTCTCCTAACTGCCCAGTTGCGGATAGTTTGCCAAAAATGGTTAAAAATAATATATTAACGATTGATGGTGTTTCAGATGTAGGTCTCAATTTGGTTTGGGATCCTCCATGGGATAAAGATAAAATGTCAGAAGCAGCAAAATTGGAATTGAATTTATGAGTGAAAAAGTAATAAAACTTAGTGACAAGGCAGTTAATAGAATTAAAGAAATTATGTCTCAAGCTCAAAACTCAACTATAGGAGTTAGAGTAGGTGTAAAAACAGGAGGTTGTGCAGGCATGTCCTATGTTATGGAGTATGCAAAGGAAGTTAAGCCTAATGAAGAAGTAATTGAAGATAAAGGAGTAAAAGTTTTAATTGATCCAAAAGCTATAATGTATCTTTTAGGAACAGAAATGGATTATAAAAAGGAAAAATTTTCATCTCAATTTGTTTTTAAAAATCCGAATGAGACAGAGAGATGTGGATGCGGAGAATCTTTTAAAGTTTAAAATTATCCGCTGTAATACATTTCAAATTCAATAGGATGCGGAGTATGCTCAAATTTGTAAATTTCTTGAAATTTTAAATCAATGTAAGCATCAATTTGATCATCTGTGAAAACTTCACCTTGAGTTAAAAATTTTCTATCTTTATCCAAACTTTGCATTGCTTCTCTTAATGAGCCGCATACTGTAGGTAATTTTTTTACCTCATTTTCAGATAATGTATACAAATCTTTATCAAAAGATTTACCTGGATCTATTTTATTCTTAATCCCATCAATTCCTGCCATTAACATCGAAGCAAAAGTTAGATAAGGATTTCCTGCTGCATCCGGGAATCTAATTTCCATTCGGGCTGCTTTAGGATTGTTTATAATTGGAATTCTACATGAAGCTGATCTATTTCTTGCCGAATATGCTAAAATTACTGGAGCTTCAAAACCTGGTATTAATCTTTTATAGCTGTTTGTAGTAGCATTAGAGAAAGCGTTTATAGCTTTAGCATGCTTAAGAATTCCCCCAATGTAATATAATGCAGTTTTTGATAAACCAGAATATTCTTTTCCCATGAATACTGGTGTATTCCCTTTCCAAATTGATTGGTGACAGTGCATACCTGATCCATTATCTCCTTTTACAGGTTTTGGCATAAAAGTTGCTGTCTTACCAAAAGAGTGTGTAACCATTTGAACTACATATTTATAAAGTTGAAGATTATCAGCCATATTAGTTAATGTTCCAAAATACATTCCTAATTCATGTTGGCTAGGAGCGACCTCGTGGTGGTGTTTTTCTACTTTAACACCCATATCTTTAAGAGCTTTTAAATATTCTCCTCTCATATCTTGAGCGCTATCTACTGGAGGAACAGGAAAATATCCTCCTTTAATTCCAGGTCTGTGACCCATGTTACCGTTTTCATATTTTTTCCCAGTATTGTAAGGACCTTCAGAACTATCAATACTGAAGCTGGTTTCGTTCATGTCATTTTTAAATCTTACATCATCGAATACAAAAAACTCTGGCTCAGGACCAAAATAAGATTTATCTCCAATTCCTGTTTTTTTTAGATAAGCTTCAGCTTTTTTTGCTGTTCCTCTTGGATCTCTTTCATATGGATCCTTTTTTACTGCATCAAGAATATCGCAAAATATGTTTAGTGTTGTGTGTGAGTTAAAAGGATCAATAATTGGTCTGTCCAAGTCAGGCATCAAAATCATGTCAGACTCATTTATTGCTTTCCAACCAGCAATAGATGAACCATCAAAAAACACTCCTTTATTTAGCAAGTCTTCGTCTACTACTGTAGCATCCATAGTTAAATGTTGAAGCTTTCCTCTTGGATCTGTAAATCTTAAGTCTACAAATTCTACTTGCTTATCTTTCATTAATTTAAGAATATTTTTTGAACTCATTTAATCTACCTGTCTTTTGTTAATGGTTAAATTTAATCCGAACATACATAAGTATTGATTTCAATATATAATAATTAGTATATATCAGCTATGCATTTTATTCATAATACAATCACTACTTGAAATGAGAGAAGCTAAATCAGGGGATATATTACTTTTAACTTTACTCGGTTTGATTTGGGGTTCTTCTTTTTTTAATATTAAAATCGCTACTTATTCTTATGAACCTTTTACCCTAGCTTTAATAAGAGTAATATTTGCTAGTTTACCTTTATTAATTCTTTGTAGGTATAAAAAAATAAAAGTTCTTGCATTTTCAGCAAATTGGAAACCTTATGCTCTTATAGGTCTTTGTAATATTGCAATTCCATTTACTTTAATTGCTATTGGAACTGCTAAGATAAATAGTTATTTGGCAGCTATGTTAATGAGTACTACGCCAATGAGCGGATCTATTCTTGCCCATTTTTTTACTAAAGATGAAAAAATAACTTTATTAAAATCTATTGGAATTTTAATTGGATTTTTTGGAATACTATTTTTATTTTTTGATAAATTAATCATTAATGAAAGTAATTTCTTATATGTATTGATTACTATTCTAGGTTCTACATTTTATTCTATAGGAGGAATTTTAACTTTAAAATTAAAAACTAAAGGAAATGAAAATGTTACTACATCTACAACTCTTTGGTCAGTAATTTTCTTATTTCCTTTATCAATGATCTTCGAGACTCCTTGGCAATCAACTCCCTCTATAGAATCTACTTTAGCACTTTTATATCTTGGGGTAGTTGCTACTGGGCTGGCTTGGTTGATTAGATTTAGGATATTAACTGTGAATGGTTTAGTCTTTCAAACTCAAGTAGCTTATTTAATTCCTATTTTTGGAGTTTTATTTGGATATTTTTTAATGGATGAAATAATTACTTGGAGAGTTTTGATTTCATTGATTATAATAATGTTAGGTATTTACATTGTTAAGAAAAATAACAAAGGGATAAAGAAATAAAATGCAACCAGATTCAGTTGAGCTAAGTTTTTTATCAATTTTTGCATTTATGACTTTTTTTATCTTTCTATTAGTCAACAAATATTTCGATAAACTATATAATGGGGTTCTTTTAGATAAAGATTTTTTTAAACCTCAAGCTTTTCATTCTGAGCCAGTTTCTCGCAGTGGAGGAGTAGCAAGTATAATTTCACTATTTTTATTTTTTGGTATTTACTATCTTCTTTTTTCAAAAATTCAATACGAATATCTTTTTTTATGTACTAGTTTATTTTTAGTAGGT
>CACHTV010000007.1 GCA_902582875.1 uncultured Pelagibacteraceae bacterium
TTAAATCTGATGATATAGGATTATAAATTTTAATTTCTTTTTCACCTTTCGAAAATTGTTTATCAATATTTGAATCTGTAAATGACCAAGTAACTGTTTCCATGTAGCCTTTAGATGCTAAAGCTCTTTGTGAAAGATGAAAAAGTTTTTGCTTAAAATTTAGAGTTTCTTTTTGTCTATTTTTTTCGGGTTCAATAGCCTGAATGTTATTAAATCCTTTAATCCTTATTAACTCTTCAATTAAATCAACATCTAGTGAAATGTCAGATCTCCAAGAAGGAATTTCAACTTTTAAAATTTTTTTTGTTTTTTTAACTTTAAAGCCTAAAGATGAAAAAATTTTAATACTTTCAGAAATTGAAGTTGAAATACCTATTAAATTTTTAAATTTTGAAATATCAAAATCTATAACTTTGTTTTTCTGAGGAATTTTTCCAGAAACAGCAAACTTACTTGCCTCTCCTCCACAAATTTTTATTATTAACCCTGTTGCTATTTCTAAACCTTCTTTTACAGAATTAGGATCTATTCCTCTTTCAAATCTATATTTTGCATCAGTATCAATGTTTAATTCACGTGCTGTCTTTCTAATAGACGCTGGTAAAAAATAGGCAGACTCTAATAATATATTTTTTGTATCAAACTCTGTTGAAGTTTTTGTACCTCCAATCACTCCTCCCAATCCAAGTATGCTACTTTTATCTCCTATAACACACATGTCTTTTTTTAATTTATATGTCACATTATCTAATCCCTTAAACTCTTCTCCTTCTTTTGAATTTCTAACAATAATCTCTGTATCGATTTTGTCGGCATCATATGCATGTAAGGGCCGATTTAAATCAAACATCACATAATTTGTAATATCTACCACTGCTGAAATAGGTTTTAATCCTAAAGCTATAATTTTATTTTTTAACCATTCTGGACTTTCTTTATTTGTAATGTTCTTTATGTAACAACTTCCAAATGATAAACATCCTTGGTTTTTTTCCTTAGAGATAGAAACTTTAATGGGCTGCTTTATAGTTTGTCTAAAAGATTTTTTCTTTAACTTTGAAAGACTTCCTAACCCAGATGAAGCAAGATCTCTTGCTATTCCTCTTACTCCTAAACAGTCAGCTCTGTTAGGCGTAATAGAAACATCTAAAGATTTCTCTGATTTGATGTTAAAATAACTTTTACCAATCTCTTTTTCTTTGTTCTTTAATTCTATGATACCAGCGCTTTCTTCTGATAAATTTAATTCATTTTCTGAACAGAGCATTCCTCTTGACTCTACACCTCTTATTTTCGCAATTTTTAATTGAAACTTTGTCTTTGGAATTGTAGCTCCAGGGGGAGCATAAATAGTAATCAATCCATCTCTAGCATTAGATGCTCCGCAAACTACTTTTATAATTCTATTATCTCCTAAACTTACATCACAAATTTTTAATTTATCTGCATTAGGATGTTTTTGGACTTTTAGTATCTTTGCAACCTTAAAATCACTTAGTTCACCAGAATTTTCTTTTATATTTTCAACTTCAAGTCCAATATTAGTTAATTGATCTATTATCTTGGATTCATTTGCTTTTGTTTGTAAATGCTCTTTCAGCCAAGAAATTGTAATTATCATTTACTTAAACCTCTATAATTTGTTGGAACATCCAAAGGATCAAAACCAAAATGACTTAACCATCGATAATCTGTTTCAAAAAATGCTCTTAGATCATTAATTCCATATTTTAACATTGCAAGCCTATCGATTCCAATTCCAAAAGCATAGCCTTGATATTTTTTTGTATCAACTTTGACATTTTTTAAAACATTAGGATGAACCATTCCACATCCTAAAACTTCTAACCATTTGTTCCCCTCACCGATAACTATTTTACCATTCTCTAACCTATAACCTATATCTACTTCTGCTGAAGGTTCTGTAAATGGAAAATGACTAGGTCTAAATCTCATCTTAATGTTTTTAACTTCAAAAAATTCCTTAATAAAATAATCTAAACATCCTTTTAAATGACCCATTGTAATATTCTTATCTATATGAAGTCCTTCTAATTGATGAAACATTGGAGCATGAGTTTGATCACTATCTGACCGGTAAGTTCTTCCAGGAACTATAATCTTAAAAGGTGGTTTTTCATCTAACATAGTTCTAATTTGAACAGGAGAGGTGTGCGTTCTTAATAAAAGTTTTTTATTTTTATCCAAATAAAAAGTATCATGCATATCTCTTGCTGGATGATCCTCAGGAGTATTAAGTGCAGTAAAATTATTAAATTCAGTTTCTACATCAGGACCTTCTGCAACTGAAAAGCCAATTTCTGAAAATATAGAGGAGATTTCATCAATCACTTGTGATACTGGGTGAATTTTACCTTGCCGGTAAGATCTTATAGGTAAAGTTACATCAATTTTTTCGCTTTTCAATTTTTCATTAATTTCTTGTGTTTCAATTTCTAAATCTTTTTTCTCAATTTGATTTGATAAATTATCTTTTAGCTTATTTAAATTAGAGGCAAATTCTTTTTTTTCTTCATTAGATAGAGATCCCAATTTCTTGAACTGATTTGTAATTTGCCCATTTTTACCAAAAAATTCTGTCTTTAAATTTTGTAATTCGTCTTTTGATTTTATTGAGTCTATCTTTGCGTTAAAAATAGAGTTTATTTTATCTAAATCACTCATTAGGTATTTTGATTTTTTATATTATGTTGAGATTAAATCAAAGGCCCTTATTAGTTAAGGGAAGATTGAACCTTTTTTACTATAGATTTAAAGACTTCTGGATTATTATAGGCCAATTCTGCTAACACTTTTCTATCTAACTTAATCTTTGACTTCGTCAGACCATTAATAAATTTTGCATAAGTAAGGCCTTCTATTCTCACACCGGCATTTATTCTTTGTATCCACAAAGATCTAAATTCTCTTTTTTTAGCTTTTCTATCTCGATAAGCATATTGCATAGCTTTTTCCATTGCTTGACGAGCTATACGAATAGTATTTTTTCTTCTACCGTATTGTCCTTTAACAGATTTTAAAACTTTTTTATGTTTTGCTCTACTAACAACACCTCGTTTTGTTCTAGCCATTTTATCCTCTTAAATTATATGGCATATACGATTTAACAATTCTTGAATCTTGTTTACTCATTATCGTAGTGCCTCTTTGTCTTCTTATTTGTGAATTCGTTCTCTTAATCATACCGTGTCTTTTTCCAGCTTGGGGCATCTTTATCTTGCCTGAGGCTGTAAATCTAAATCTTTTTTTTGCTGAGCTCTTAGTTTTCAATTTTGGCATAAATATTTTGGTTTTATATAATTAATAACTTGTCTTTACAAGATGATATTATCTTTTATTTAGATAGGCTGAATGATCATTACCATCTGCCTACCCTCAAATTTAGGCTGGCTTTCAACTTTTGCAATATCTTTTGTTTCTTCAATAATTCTATTCATCAAATCTTTTCCTAGTTCTGTATGTTGCATTTCCCTTCCTTTAAATTTAACTGTAAATTTTACTTTATCTCCTTTAGTAATAAATTTTTTTGCATTCTTAATCTTAAAATTATAATCATGAGCTTCGGTACCTGGTCTTAATTTAATTTCTTTTAAAGAAACAATTTTCTGTTTCTTTTTGGCTAAATTGGCTTTTTTTTGTAAATCATATTTATATTTACCCATATCCATTATCTTACAAACTGGAGGATTTGCGTTAGGAGAAATTTCTATCAAATCTAATCCCTCTTGCTTTGCTAGTTCAATAGCTTTATTTAAAGGCATTGCACCCAGATTATCTCCACCGCTTCCAATAACTTGGACATCCAAAGCTCTTATTCTTTCATTAGCCTTTGGTCCTTGAGGTTTGCTTCTTCTTTGAAAATAATTTGGTTTAGTATTAGACACTTAATTTAAGGGCATCTTGTTTGCTTTAAGCATATTTTTTATAAGTTCTTCTCTTTTAATTGTTTCTTGTTTTTCAGATCCGAGTTTTCTAACAGTTGCAGTATTATCTGCAACTTCTTTTTTACCACAAATAATAATAAAAGGTATTTTTGCAAGAGAATGTTCTCTTATTTTATAATTTATCTTCTCGTTTCTTAAATCCACTTCACATTTTATACCTTCTTTAAATAAATCTTCAAATAACTTTTTGACATAATCGTTGTTCTCCTCTGCTATAGGACACACCACTGCTTGTGTTGGTGACAACCAAAAAGGCAATTTACCAGCATAATTTTCTATTAAAATTCCTATAAATCTTTCCAGAGAACCAAATAGTGCTCTATGTAACATTACAGGAATTTTTTTTGTCCCATCTTTATCAACAAATGTAGCACCCAGTCTACCAGGAAGATTTAGATCGACTTGTAAAGTTCCGCATTGCCAATCTCTGCCAATAGCATCTCTCAATACAAACTCTATTTTAGGGCCATAAAATGCTCCCTCCCCTTTGTTAATAGTATATTCAAGTTTTGATTTTTTTATTGCAGATAAAAGAGCAGCCTCAGATTTATCCCATACTTTATCTTCACCAACTCTCTTTTCAGGTCTATCAGAATACTTCAAGACTACATTTTCAAATCCAAGAGCTTTATAAATTTCTAAAATCAAATTAGTAACTACTAACGTTTCTTCGGTAATTTGATCTTCTGTGCAAAAAATATGAGCGTCATCTTGTGTAAAAGCTCTAACTCTCAATAATCCATGCAATGCACCAGATGGTTCATATCTATGAACTTTTCCAAACTCTGATAATTTTAATGGTAAATCTCTATAACTTTTTAAACCTTGATTAAAAACTTGAACACAACCAGGACAATTCATGGGTTTTATTGCAAAAATTTTTTCATCTGGTGTCTCTGAAGTAAACATGTGCTCCCCAAATTTTTCCCAGTGGCCAGATTTTTCCCATAATGTTTTATCTAACAGTTCAGGGGTATTTATCTCTTTATAACCTGCCAAACGTTGCTTCATTCTCATATATTCAACTAATCTTTGAAATAATAGCCAACCTTTATCATGCCAAAACACTGAGCCAGGACTTTCTTCCCTAAAATGAAATAAATCCATTTCTTTACCAAGTTTTCTATGATCTCTTTTTTCTGCCTCTTCTAATCTATGTAAGTAGTCATCTAATTCTTTTTTTGAACCCCAACATGTTCCATAAATTCTTTGTAACATTTCATTATTAGAGTCACCTCGCCAATAAGCTCCGGATACTTTTGTTAGTTTAAAAGCTTTTCCTATTTTGCTCGAAGACTCCAAGTGAGGGCCTCTACACAAGTCATGCCAAGTATCTCCATGGTGGTATACAGATAGTTCTTCATCTTTAGGAATGCTCTCAATAATTTCTGCTTTATATTTTTCTCCAATTTTTTTAAAGTGAGCAATAGCTTTATCTCTTTTCCATACTTCTCTTCTTGTCTTAACGTCTCTATCAATTATTTCTGACATTTTTTTTTCTATCTTTTTTAAATCTTCGCTTGTGAATGGTTCTTTTCTGGCAAAGTCGTAATAAAAACCATTTTCGATAACTGGGCCTATTGTTACTTGAGTTCCTGGAAACAATTCTTGGACTGACATTGCCATAATATGCGCAGCATCATGTCGAATAACTTCTAAACCCTCTTTGTCTTTTGATGTGATAATTCTTACTTTTGCGTCCTTTGTAATTTCATGGCTTAAATCTTTTAATGCTCCATCAACTTCCATAATTAGAGCACTCTTTTCTAGGGATTTGCTGATTTTTTTTGTTAAATCAAAACCATTGATTGATTTTAAGAAAGGAATATTTGTTCCGTCTAATAATTGAATTTGAGGCATGTATTATATGTTTAGCAATTTTTTATACTCTCTTAAAGTTGAATCGCACATAGCTTCTACGTCAAATTTTTTTGTTATGTTTTTTCTACCCTCGTTTCCAATTGAATTCAATGCATCTTGATCTAATTCAAGGACTTTATTTAAAGCTTTTGCAAGCTCTCTAGCATCGTTATGTTTGTATAAAAAACCTGATTTTCCATTTAAAATTGTTTCTTTTGAACCTCCAAGATTACTTGCTACAATAGGTTTTCCCATAGCTTGAGATTCAACTGATACTCGACCAAATGCTTCTGGCTCTATCGAAGCAGACACTACTACATCAGCTAATGAGTAAGCTAAAGGCATTTCGCTACAATGATTAATAAATTTTATCTTTTTGCTTAACCCATATCTTTCGACTAAATTGATAAGTTTCTTTGTATAAACTTTTCTGCCTTGATCTGAGCCCAGTATTACTGTTTGAAAATTAGAATTATTGTAATCTTCAATTAAAATATTTAACGCTTCAATTAATTTTTCTTGACCTTTCCAATATGTCAATCTTCCTGGCATAAGAATAGTAAATTTATTTGAGATAAGTTCCCACTCCTTTTTTATTTTTTCTTTTTTTAAAATTGAAATATTTTTTTGGTTATAATAATCAATATTTATCCCTCTAAAGATGACTCTTAATTTTTTTTTTCGATTTAAATATTCGTTATAATTTTCATTAATGTGATTAAAAATAAAATTTGATCCAGCTATAGTCAGTTTTGACCTTAACATGATGCTATTATAAAATTTTTTTAAATTATTTTTATAATTATAGGTTCCGTGAAAAGTAGTAACAAAATTTCTTCTTGTTATTGTACATGCTAAGTAACAAGACCATGCCGGGGCACGACTTCTTGCATGTACAATATTTATATTATTAATTAATATAAATATTGATAGAATTAGTGCATTTAGAATAATCAAAAATGGATTCTTGGAATGAACTGGCAGCCGAAGAATTTTAACTTTGTTTTTTTTTACGAATTTTAATAACTTTCCTCCAGAAGTTGCTATAAAAGAACTGCAACCTTTTTCAGCTAGATAATGAGCTAAATCATAACAGCCAGTCTCGGCGCCTCCATACCCTAGCTTAGGAATAACTTGAAGAACTTTTATTTTTGTTGTCATACTCAATGTAATATAACAAATTAAATTAGTAACCTTACATGAAAAAATTTAAGTATTTAAAAATCTCAAAAAGCTTAAAACTTAGGTATATAGACAATTATTACAGAAAAAAACTGTATGTTATTTTTCTTCCAGGATTCATGTCTGATATAGAAGGGAAAAAACCTCAAACATTTAGAAGATACGCTATCAAAAATAAACTTGGGTTTTTAGCTCTAGAATATTTTGGTCATGGCAAATCCTCTGGAGAATTTACTAAAGGTAATATTAGTATTTGGACTAATAACACTAAATTTTTAATTAAAAAGATAGTTAAAAAAAATAATTTTGTCCTTATCGGATCCAGTATGGGAGCCTGGATTGCGCTTAATCAATTTAAATATTTTAAAAAACAGATTAAAGGATTTATTGGTATTGGTTCTGCGCCAGAATTTTTAACAAGATTAATGTGGAATAAATTTCCAAAAAAAACTAAGCAAGAAATTTTAAAAAAAGGAATCACTACAATTGAAAAAGGTGAATACAAATATCCTATTACAATGCAATTGATAAAAGATGGAAGAAAAAATAGAATTTTATCAAAAAAAATTTCTCTCAATATTCAGATTTCTATGTTTCACGGAAAAAAAGATGAAGTTGTTCCAGTAGTATTTTCAAAAAAAGTCTTAAAAATCTTCACTAGAGCAAAAAAAAATTTATTTATAATAAAAAATGGTGATCATAGTTTGTCAGATACAAGATCACTTAGTAAGATAAAAAATCAACTATCGAAAATTATTAAAAATATTCTTTAACCCTTCTTTATAAGTTGGATACCTTAATCTAATTTTAAGGAAATTTTTCATATTTTTATTACTTACCTTTTTGGAGTCTTTATAAAATTCGTTGATCATCTTATTTTTAAATTTAGAAATAGATATTGGTTTTAAAGATTTTATTTTTAATAATCTTGCAGCATAATTAGCTACTTCCATATTTGTTGAAGGCTTATCATCAGAAGCATTTAAAGTCATAGTCTTTCTTGGAGAGTAAAACATTTTTTTAATAATATTGGCCAAATCTTCTATTCTTATTCTTGAGAAATATTTCTTTTCTTTGACATAAGTATTATTTTTAAGAATTCTTTTAAGTGCATTGCTTTCTTTAGAATAAATGCCAGAAACTCTTAAAATATTTATATCAAGATTTGTTTTATTTCTAAATCTTACCCAATCATTTTCTACTAATTTTCTACCTAGTCCAAATTTAGTTTTTCCTTTTAATTTTGAATTTTCATTTACCCAATTACCATTATGATTTCCATATACACTAGTTGCTGATAAATAAATTAATTTTTTAAAATTTGAATTTCTCAATAATTTTCTAAATTTTTTTAAAACTAAATCTTTTTTATTTTGTGGTGGTATTGAAATTAAAATATAGTTAGATTGTAATAATTCTTTAATCAATTTTTTATCATAGTTAGAATTTTTAAATTTAAAAGATCTGAATTTTTTTTTGTTAAAATGAAATAAGCTAGTCTTTTTTGTATTTGTCGCACAAAAAGAAAAATTTTTTTTTGAATTAATTAATTCTTTTACAAAGTATTTTGCCGTCTGGCCAAAACCAAAAAAAAAGAATTTATTTTTTTTCTTCATTAAGCTGATTTAGATTTTAATGTTTTTATGGAAATAGGATTGTCGAGTTTATCTAACATCTCTACTGGACAAACCTGAATAAAATTTTTAAGCTCTTTATCAAAGTTATTAAGTATCTTTTTTACAATACTTGATTCTGTTTCATTGTAAAATTCCTTAAGCGTATCATTTAAATATTTTTTCCAAAAATTTGTTTCTACCGATTGCCATATTATAGAGTTTGGATTTACGTAATTTTCAAAATTATTTTTTTCGTCATAAATAAAAGCCATACCTCCTGTCATTCCTGCTCCAAAATTATCTCCTACTTGTCCTAGTATAATAGCTGTTCCTCCGGTCATATATTCGCAACCATGCGCACCACAACCTTCAACTATAGCTAGGCCACCAGAATTTCTTACAGCAAATCTTTCGCCAGCTTGCCCGGCTGCAAATAATTTTCCTGATGTTGCGCCATAAAGAACTGTATTACCAATAATAGTATTTTCGTTTGATATTAGTTTACTTTTTAAAGAAGGGCGGACTATTATCGATCCTCCTGATAATCCTTTTCCAACATAATCGTTTGTATCTCCCTCAACAATCAGCTTAATCCCACTTGTTAAAAAAGCTCCGAGTGATTGTCCAGCTGACCCCTTAAGTTTAATATTAATTGTATCTGGTTTGAGTTTTTTATTACCGAATTTTTTATAAACATAATGAGATAGTCTAGTACCAACCGATCTGAAAGTATTTTTTATATTATATTCAAATTCATTTTTTTTTGTAATTTCTATTTTATTTTTAATATCTGACCAAATTTTTTCATCCAAAGTATCAGGTACTTTATTAATCATTTTATATTTACTATATCTTGGATTGTTACCTGGATCTGCTTGAACTAAAAGCGGGTTAAGATCTAGATCATCTAAGTTTGAAGAGCCCTTATTTACTTGTGATAATAAATCTGTTCTTCCTATAATCTCATTAATTGATTTATATCCAAGAAAAGCAAGTATCTCTCTAACTTCAGTAGCAACAAATGTAAAAAGATTTACAATTTTTTCTGGCGTTCCTGAAAATTTTTCTCTTAATGTTTTATCTTGGCTACATACTCCTACAGGACATGTATTTGAATGACATTGTCTTACCATAATACACCCCATTGCTACTAAAGATGAAGTTCCTAATCCATACTCTTCAGCACCCATCATAGCTGCAATTACTATATCGCGACCAGTTTTTATTCCACCATCAGTTTTTAAAGTAACATTATGTCTTAAATTATTTAAAGTTAATATTTGATTTGCCTCAGTCAACCCCATCTCCCATGGAATACCAGCATATTTTATGCTTGTTTGGGGGCTAGCGCCTGTTCCGCCTGCATGACCAGAAATTAAAATTATGTCTGCTTTTGCTTTAGCTACTCCGGCTGCAATAGTTCCTATTCCAGTTGAAGCAACAAGTTTAACGCTTACTCTAGCTTTTGGATTAATTTGCTTCAGGTCATAAATTAATTGAGCTAAATCCTCAATTGAGTAAATATCATGATGTGGTGGAGGAGATATAAGAGTGACTCCAGGAGTTGAGTGTCTTAGTTTTGCTATTTCATTAGTAACTTTGAATCCAGGAAGTTGACCGCCTTCTCCCGGTTTAGCACCTTGAGCCATTTTAATTTCAATTTCATTTGCATTATTTAAATAATCAATTGTAACACCGAATCTTGCAGATGCTATCTGCTTCACTCTTGAATTAGCAGAATCCCCATTAGACAAAATTTTAAATCTCTTTGCATCCTCACCTCCTTCTCCACTACATGAAGCTCCTTTTATCCTGTTCATTCCAATTGCTAGAACCTCATGAGCCTCGGCTGATAATGCGCCATGAGACATGCTTCCGCTTCCAAAACGTTTTAAAATTTCATCAACTGGTTCCACTTCATTAATATCAATTGATTTTCTTTTATTTTTAAATTCCAATAAATCTCTTAGATTTATTGGAGGCAAATTATAAATACCTGATGAATACTTCTTATAAAGTTCGTAGGAACCTTTACCTACCGCGCTTTGTAACAAATGAATAAGATTACCTTGATGTTGGTGTTTTTCTCCACTTTTTCTATAACGATATAAACCTCCAATAGGTAATGCATAAACATTTTTACTTGTGAATTTTTTGTGTAATTCTTTAATTTTTGTCTCTATCCCTACAATGCCTATTCCTGAAATTCTTGAGGACATTCCTGGAAAATAGTCAGATACAATTGCTCTACTTAAACCAACTGCTTCGAAATTACACCCTCCTCTATATGAGCTAATAACTGAAATTCCCATTTTAGACATTATCTTTAATAATCCTGAGTCGATAGACTTTTTAAACTTGCAAATACAATTTTCAAAATCTGATTTACCAAAAAGCTTTTTTTCATATCTTTGATATATGCTGTCTAAAGCTAAGTAAGGGTTTATTGTAGTAGCTCCAACTCCAATTAAAACTGCAAACGAGTGAGTATCCAATGCATCAGCACATTCAACATTTAAAGAACAATAGCCTCTTAGACTATTTCTAACTAGATGAGAATGTACTGCGCCTACAGATAAAATACTCGGTATACTTGCTCTTTTATTAGAAATATTTTTATCAGATAGTATTAAAGTGCTACTTCCTTCTCTAACTGCAGTCTCACACTCAGTTTTAATTGTCTCTATTCTATCTTTGAGAGAAGATGTTGTTTCAAAAGTGCAATCAATTATTTTAATTTTTTTTGAAAAGATTTTACAAAATTTACTAAATTGAGAATTTGTTAAAATAGGACTATCTAATACATAAATATCCTCTTCAGTTAAATTATCAAAGTCGAGAATGTTTCCAAGATTTCCAAATCTAGTTTTTAAACTCATGACTTTATTTTCTCTTAATGAGTCAATGGGTGGATTGGTAACTTGACTAAAGTTTTGTCTAAAATAGTGTGCAACTGGCCTGAAGTGACTTGATAAAACAGCAACAGGAGTATCGTCTCCCATTGAACCAGAGGCTTCCTTGCCTTCTTCCGCCATTGGATGTAATATTAATTCTAGATCTTCTATGCTCAGACCAGACAAATATTGTCTTTTTTTTAATTCCTCACCTATAAATTTGGCTTTTTCACTTTCTGTTGAAATCTTTTTATCCAGATCAATAATCTGTTTATTATACTTTTTGTAATCTTTAGCTAAATAGTCTTTTATTTCCATGTCTTTAAAAAGTTTTCCTTTTTTAAGGTCAATTGCTATTATTTGACCAGGTCCTAATTTTCCTTTTTCAATAATTTTTTCTTCTGGAATATTAATCATGCCAGTTTCTGACCCAGCAAAAAATAGATTATCAGATGTAATTGTATATCTTAAAGGACGTAATCCATTCCTATCTGTGGAGGCTAAAACCCATTTAGCATCAGTTGCGCAGATAGCTGAGGGACCGTCCCAAGGTTCTATAGTGCTATTAAGAAAATTAAATAAATCTTGGTGATTTTTTGAAACTGTTTTACTTCTCTTAGACCAAGCATCTGGTATCATCATCAATTTTATTAAGGGTGCCAATTTTCCTGAGTGTGTAAGTAACTCAAAAACATTATCAAGGGCACCGGAGTCAGATGAGCTTCTTATAACAGGAAGTAAATCTTTTACATTTTCAAATAATGAGCTAGACATGTCTTGCTCATGAATTTTCATCCAATTTATATTTCCCTTAAGAGTATTAATTTCTCCATTATGAGCAAGTGTCCTAAATGGCTGAGCTAAATCCCAACTTGGAAAAGTATTAGTTGAGTATCTTTGATGAAAAATTGCAAATCTAGAAGTTAATTTTTTATCGTTTAAGTCAGGATAGAATTCAGCAAGCATTTCGGCTAAAAACATTCCTTTGTAAACAATTGATCTTGAGCTAAAAGAACAAATATAAAAATTTTTAAGCTGATTTTCTCTAGCAAGTTTTTCTATTTTTTTTCTAGCTTCAAATAAGTTTCTTTCTAGATCATTTGTCTTCAAATTTTCATTTTTTTTAAAAATTACTTGAGCTATTTCTGGTCTATTTCGTTCTGCTGTTTTCCCTAGAACATTTGAATTAACTGGAACCTGCCTCCATCCATAAATTGAATAATTTTTTTCAAGTAATACTGATTCAATAATTTCTCTACATTTTTCCTGATCGCTGTAATCAGTTCTAGGAAGAAATACCATTCCAACACAAATTCTTTTTGTTTCATCAAGTGTATGGCCAGTAGATATAATCTTTTCTCTAAAAAAATCTCCAGCTATTTCTATCTGAATTCCTGCACCATCTCCAGATTTACCATCAGCATCAACTGCTCCTCTGTGCCAAATAGCTTTTAAGGCCTCAATGCCATGTTCAACTATTTTTCTGGATTTTTTTCCGTCAAAAGTAGCAACCATACCCACACCACAAGCGTCATGTTCCATATTTTCATTGTACGAAAAATTTTTTGTAAGATTTTTTTTATTTTTTAAATATCTTTCCATTTTAAAATTAAGCAGCTTTAAATGATTTTTCTGCTTTGTTGTTTAAATATTTTTCTATTTGAACTGCCGCATCTCTTCCATCTTTAATAGCCCAAACAACTAATGATGCACCTCTTACTATATCCCCTGCAGCGAACACTCCATCTAAATTTGTCTGCATTGTCTGTAGATTTATTTTTATTGTGCCCCACTTTGATACGGCTAATGAATCTGAGCTAAATAATTTGGGTAAATTTTCTGGATCGAAACCTAAAGACTTAATAACTAAATCTGCTGAAATTCTAGACTCAGATCCAGATTTTATTACTGGTTTTTTTCTTCCTGAAGAGTCTGGTTCGCTTAGTATCATCTTGTTAATTTCTACCTCTTCAACTTTATCATTTCCCAAAAATTTTTTTGGGCTAGTTAACCAAACAAATTCTACTCCTTCTTCTATTGCGTTAGCTACTTCTCTAGCGGAACCTGGCATGTTTTCTTGGTCTCTTCTATATAAACATTTAACAGATTTAGCTTTTTGTCTAACTGCTGTTCTCACACAATCCATAGCAGTGTCACCGCCTCCAATAACTACAACTTTTTTTCCTTCAGCATTTAAAGTTCCATTATCAAATAAATCAACTTTATCTCCTAAGCCTTTTTTATTTGATGCAGTTAAAAAATCTATTGCTGGAAATATATTTTTTAAGTCATGTCCTGGTAATTCTATTTCTCTTGCTTTGTAAACTCCTGTTGCAATTAGAATAGAGTCATGCTTCTTTCTTAATTCATCTAAAGATTTTTCTTTGCCAACCTCAAAATTTTGAATGAATTTTATTCCACTTTCTTTTAAAAGGTTTGTTCGTCTTTCAACAACAAACTTTTCTAATTTGAAATTAGGTATACCATAAATAAGTAGCCCCCCTGGTCTGTCATAGCGATCATAAATGGTTATTTGATAGCCAGATTTTCTTAGTTCTTCTGCACATGCTAACCCAGCAGGTCCTGCGCCTATAATACCCACAGACTGTTTTAATTCTTTCTTAACTTTAATAGGCTTAACCCAACCTTTTTCCCATGCTGTATCAGTAATATATTTTTCTATTGATCCGATGGTTACTGTTCCATGACCTGATTGTTCAATTACGCAATTTCCTTCGCATAGTCTATCTTGAGGGCAGATTCTTCCACAAACCTCTGGCATATTATTAGTGCTTTGTGAAACTTCATAAGCCTCTTGCAATCTTCCCTCTGCAGTAAGCTTTAACCAGTCAGGTATATTGTTGCTTAATGGACAATGAATTTGACAAAAAGGAACACCACACTGAGAACATCTGCTAGACTGTTCTTTTGCCTTACTACTAATATACTCATTATAAATTTCATTAAAATCTTTACTCCTTTTCTTAGTATCTCTTTTAATAGGAGTTTCTTTTTTCAAATCAACAAATTGCAACATTTTTTTAGTCATATATTCTCAAAAATAGTCGAAAAAGCTAAAATTTAATAGTTTATTTAGGTAAGTATTAATTACCTTTTATATTGAAAAACCTTATTATAAAGGATCAATTTTTGCATAACTCCTATGCATTTCAACATGACATTAAGTAAACATCCTTTATATGTAGTTTATTGATATGATTGAAATATTAATACTTTCTATAATTCAAGGGGTTACAGAATTTTTACCAGTTAGTTCTTCCTCTCACTTAATTTTAATTTCAGATTATATCAAATTTGATAACAAAGGCCTTTCCATTGATATCAGCTTGCATATCGGTTCTTTCTTAGCAGTTATAACCTTTTTTCAAAAAGAAATCTTTAACTTTGTTAAAAATAAAGAGCTTTTCTTTAAGGTTTTCTTGTCTTCAATACCTGTAATGATAACAGGATTCATATTATTTAAAACTGGTCTAGTTAATTATCTAAGAGTAATTGAAATCATTGGGTGGACTACATTAATATTTGGAATTTTATTATTTATAAGTGACAAATTTAATTTAAATAAAAATTTGAAAAAAAACCTCAGCTATAAATATGTATTTATAATTGGTATATTTCAGGTGTTATCTCTTGTGCCGGGTGTAAGTAGATCAGGAATAGTAATTACAGCTGCAAGATTTCTTAATTTTAATAGGGTGGACTCAGCAAAAATATCTTTTTTATTGTCAATACCTACATTGGCTGCTGTTTTGATTTTTGGAGTCATTAACCATATAGAAAGCCAAAATTTGGGTTTTACTATCTTAAATATATTTGCAATTTTATTTTCTTTTATCTTTTCTTTAATTACTATTAAATATTTTTTAAATTATATCAAAAATTTTAGTCTTAACGTATTTGTAATTTATAGAATTTTATTGGGAGTATTAATTCTGTATTTTGTTTATTCATAAAAATATAGTTAATAATATCAAAATTATTAATACTAAGATGAAAAAAAATATAACAGCTTTGTTTAATGATAAAGATAAAATTTTCTTCATAGATTTAAAAATTTGGTTTAACCTTTTTTAAAACAAATAAACTTAATATTATTTGAATTGTCAATAAAGAAAGGCTATACCTTGGCAATATAAAAAAGAATGAAAATAAACCTATATTAGCAAAATAAAATAAAATTACGTAATTTGTCATTGAAAGCCTTAAGTTAAAAGCCAATATAATTCCTATAAAACTTGTAATTGCTAAAAGCATCTTTGGTATAATATGCATTGGAGAATAGTAATTTTTGTAAGATGCATTCAAGTCAATAAACATAAATGATATAAATTTTTTGAAATAAAGACTCAAATATCTAACAGGATCTTCTTTGATGAAAGTAATTGCTTGCTCCATTAAAATTTGATCTTGCAATAAATCATATTTTTCTAAAGGCCCTTGTGACTTTAAATTTTTTAATTTTAACTCCACTTCTGGAATAACTTTTTCAATATTGCCAAACATTCCAACACCTTCTACTTTTGTTCTTGGGTGATTGCCTTTAAGCAAATTATACCCGGATGATTTGGTTACAGTAATCACACCAAATATATCGTAATTTCTGTAAAGATAAGGTGAAACAACAATTAAAGTAATTAAACTCATAATCAATATCTTACTTAGTTGTCTCTTTTTAAAATACAAATAAGCAACAGATAATATTGCAAAAATGAAATATTCACCTCTAAGTAAAATTAGCAAACCTGATGAAATTGAAAAAAGTATAATGTGTTTATATCTTAGGACATTAAATAATTTAAAATAAGAGTAGAGAAAAATATTGAAAAGAAAAACCTGAAGTGTAACTGAAGAAATTTGAGAAACTGCATAAACATTCATAGGAAATATTGCAAACACTAGAGTGCCTAGAATACTCAGTCTTCTAGAAAAAAAATTTAAAAGTATTTTGTGTGTCAAATAAACTGTAAATATTCCCAAAAGAAGCTGTATCAAGAAAATTGCCCATAAAAATGTATCAGTATTTACAAAAAAGATTTTTATTGAATATAGGAACAATGGATATAAGGGCGGCATAAATATATTAGGTACTGGAACATTTTGAATTGTATGAACACTTAAAATTCCATTCATTTCTAAATTCATTAATATAATTCCCCACTCATTATCAACTTGCGAGTCTCTAAAAAAAATTATTGCAGCTAATCTAAGGGTAAAAGAAATTAATAAAATTATTAATAAATTATTTTTAACAATATATTTCATTTAGTCAAAATTTTATATAATTTTACTAAAATTGAAAAAGGTATTATCTTTAAGGCAAAGCTAATTATTCCCCAATATTTTGGAAAAAAAGTTTTCTTAAAATAAGATTTTTTATTTTTAAAAACAATATGAGCTAACTTTTTCGTTGAGCCTTTTGGCAATACAAGTTTTTTTCCAAATGCAAGATTAGTATCTAAATATCCAAGTGTATAAAATTGTATTTTTGAATTTTTAAATTTTTTTTCAAAAGCTAAGCTTTCAAAGAATGACTCTAAAGCTCTTTTAGCAGCTGCATAATTAGAGTTTAAGTTTCTTCCAAGAAGCCCTGAAACAGATCCAAATCCAACAATGGTTGAGTTATTCTCTAGATAATTACTTAACTTATTAATAGTAAATGAGATTGACAAAAAATTTGCAACTATTAATTTTTGAACATTCTCTTCTTTTGTTTCAAAATTATCATTTTCAAACATTAAGCCTATTGGAAATAAAACGCCTTCAATATTCTTAAGAATTTCCTTGTTTGTTAAAAGCTTTTCATTTATCTCATTTAACGATGAGAAATCTATAGCTAAACACTCAACTTTTACTTTAAATCTTAACTCTAAATCTGACTTTAAAGCATTTAAATCTCTAAAATCTCTAGAAACGATAATTAAATTATTATTTTCCTGAGCAAATTTTATTGAGAGCTCTCTTCCTAGACCTGATGATGCTCCAATTATCAAATAACTCATAATTCAAGACGTTTTGAAACTTCAGATTTATAAATTCGTTTTTTATCAAACTCAAAAAGTTTTTTTTTGAATTCTGATGCGTATTTGTAAGTTTTATAAAAGATATCCTTATTAATCCTTGAGTCTTTTATAATTGAAGG
The DNA here is from genome assembly GCA_902582875.1 of uncultured Pelagibacteraceae bacterium. Classification (GTDB taxonomy): domain Bacteria; phylum Pseudomonadota; class Alphaproteobacteria; order Pelagibacterales; family Pelagibacteraceae; genus Pelagilacustribacter. The sequence continues at coordinate 17,678 of CACHTV010000007.1, forward strand.
TAAAATTTCATATTTTGAATATAGTTTATCCACCTCATTCAAAAACATTAGTGAGGATTTATTTCTTATAAAGTCAAAAGTTATACAAACTTTATTGTCTTCAAATCTTATCAAATTATGTTTTCCACTCATATTTTTTAAAGAAAATAATGCTATTGTGGGTTTATAAATTTTGTAAAGTTTTTTTAAATTCATCTAAAAACTGCTGTATATTATCTTGACTAATTAATAATTGAATTTCTAAAAATCCTTTTTTACCAAAAAAATTAAAGTAATTTTCTTTTCCATAAAATGGAAAAATTACTTTTAAAAAGTCCTCTTTTTTCTCTTTTTTTTCAAAGTTATTAAAATAAAAAAAAATAAAGTTAATCAAGCTAATAGAGAACTTGTTCCAGACAGGAAATAATAATGAATTAAATTTAGATTTTTTTATCCTAAAATTTTTAAAATTTTTTGATGATTGAGAGTCAATATAATTTTCATAAATAATTCCTTTGCCAAAATTTCCTAAGCTGTCTGCCCTATGCCATGAATAAATAAAGGAAGAATTTTTATTGTCTTTTTTGAAGTATTTTTCACATTCTTTAATATTATCCACGTTTATTTTTTTAGTATTAAAGCTTGTATTTTCTATTTGTACTAAGTTGAAAGTTACTTGTACTATCGTTCCAGTAAGTCCAAGACCTCCTATGGTAAGATCAAAAATATCTTTATTTTTGTTTTCTGAAAGCTCCAACCATCCATTTATTTTATGATACAGAAGAATGCTTTTAATCGATTTTCTAATAGTTCCATGTAAAGCACAGGACTTCCCGTGCGAATTTGCTGATACAGCTCCTCCAATAGTTATGGTTGGGTAACCCGGAAGCTGAGGTATCCATAAATTTTTACTCAATGTAAAGTTAAGAAAATCAATTAGTAATATACCGGCCTCTACAGTTATTGTCTTCTCATTTTTGTTAAAATTAATAATTCTATTAAATTTTTTAAATTCTAGCGAAACACCATTTTGATTTATACCTAAAGGGCTATAAGATAAATTAGATCCAGTATTTATAATCTCATCATAATCTCTGCTTATTCCTTCTAATTGTTTATATTTATCAGGTCTAGCGCATAAAATGTTTAGAGAAAAATTTTTGTCAAAAGAAAAAGTTTTTTTCTCTTCGGTAATGCTATTTTTCATTTAAATTTTAATTTTATAAAATAACTCTAACATTTCTTTTATTGTAAGTAATATATTTTTTAAGCTTACTGTTGATCCCGTTCCAAAAGTTCTAGGATATGTGTGTATACCCATTTCATTAACATTATATCCTCCGTATTTGCTTTTGATCGCTAATTCAGCTCCTATAAAAGGGCTATTAGAAACTAAAGTTATTTTTTTTAGAAGAGATTTTTTAATAAGTCGTGACCCAGTAGAAATATCTTTAAATTTAGTATGAAATAGTATTCTCAAAATTTTATTATAAATCCAAGAAATAACTATTCTACTTGTGTTGTATTTCTTTTTAAATCTATAGGTGATTACCAAATCTGAATTATTAGATTTTTTAATTAATTTTGAAAGATCAAAAACATCATATTCTGCATCACCGTCAGTTTGAAATATCCAATCAGATTTACAATTTTTCAATCCTGTTTTTATTGCAGCACCATAGCCTAAGTTTTTTTTATGGAAAATAACTCTTATATTTTTATTTTTATTTGAGATCTTTTTTGCATAAATTCCAGATCCTTGGGGACAACCATCGTCTACTATTACTATTTCGTTTTTTTTTATATTTACTTTTTTAAGTATTTGAACGCTTTTTGAAATCATTTTTTTAACTGTTTTCCGGTCTTTATAAAGTGGAAACATTATACTTAAAGATTTTATTTTTTTCATTTAAATCACTGCTTGGTGCGCCTGCTAGGATTTGAACCCAGAACCTCCTGGTCCGTAGCCAAGCGCTCTATCCAGTTGAGCTACAGGCGCCTTAAATTTAATTATTTTACTATTTGTATAAACAAAAACTAATTAATGCTATAAATAAATTTCTTAGATTCCAAAAATATTATAATAATATGTTATAGATATGTCTTTATTCTCTTCAAAATATTTAACAAAAACAAATTATTTAAACTTACTTTTTGCAGCCATACCCATAAGTTTTATAGCTGGCAATATGATCATAAATATAAATATTTTGTTATTAATACTTTCAACTTTTTTTATTTACTGGAGAGAAATCTTTAAAATAAAATATTATTTTCTAGACAAATTTATTTTTTTATCTTTTTTATTTATTTTATTTACTGGCTTTTATAATGAGTATCATTTCCACTTAATGGAATTAACATGGAAAGGCCCATTTACTACAATTATGAAATCTTTTTTTTATTTAAAATATTTAGCTTTATATTTAGTTTTAAGATTTTTAATAGAAAAAGATAATATTAGTCTTAAACCATTTTTTATCACTTGTTCTATATTTTCTTTATTTGTCTGTTTTGATCTGTTTTTTCAATTATATTTTGGACAAGATATATTTGGTTTTAAAAGTACTGGAAGAAAACTTTCAGGACCGTTTGGAGACGAATTAATTGCAGGGGGCTACGTGCAAAGGTTTTCTTTATTTGCCTTTTTCTTGTTTCCAATTTTCTTCAAAACTGAAACTGAAAAAATGATTAAGTTTTTAATACCATTATTATTTATAATTTTTTTTTCAGGAATAATTATATCTGGAAATAGAATGCCCTTAATTTTATTTTTGTTTACGTTCTTTTTAGTTATAATTTTTCAAAAACAAACAAGAAGATACCTTTTTTCCTTTTTAGCAACTTTTGTAATCATATTTCTTATTTTATTTTCTTTTAATAAAGAAATTAGAATTAACTACCTAGATTTCAAAGCAAAAATTGTAAGGGTATATGAAAATTTATCCTCAGATCAAAAAAACATACAAGATGACGGAAAAAACTATTACTATTGGGAATTTGCTAGCTTTTACGATACTTGGAAATTAAATAAATATATCGGTGGTGGTATAAAAAATTTTAGATATTACTGTCACCATAGACCAAATAAAGAAAATTATCCTAATTTTACTTGTAACATGCATCCACACAATTATTATTTTGAAATATTAACGGAAACTGGTTTAATTGGTTTTATTATAATCTCAATCATCTTTTTAAACATATTATATATTTCATTTTTTAAAAAATATTTTTCAAATTCAAATTTAAGAGACAACCATCTAATTACTCCTTTTATATTTTTGTTCATTACTGAAATATTCCCGATAAAAAGCACTGGTAGTTTCTTTACTACAGGTAACTCGACCTATATTTTTTTGATAATAGCAATAATTGTTGCTCTTACCAGAAAGCAAAATTTAAGTTGAAAGAGTTTAGTTAATATATAAATTAATATTATGAAAGATATTGTTATAACATCAGCTTGTAGGACAGCTGTCGGATCTCTAGGAAAGACGCTTAAAAAAGTTAAAGCAGATCAACTGGGTTCAGCTGTGATATCAGAGTCCATCAATAAGTCGAAGATTAAACCTGCGGAAATAGATGAGGTTATTATGGGACAAGTTTTAACTGGTGGCGCTGGGCAGAATCCTGCTAGACAAGCAGCTATTAGATCAGGAATTCCAAAAGAAAGTCCAGCATTTATCGTCAATCAAGTTTGTGGTTCTGGAATTCGATCAGTAGCATCTGGATTTCAAAGCATCAAAGCTGGGGACTCAAAAATTGTAATTGCTGGAGGTCAAGAAAGCATGTCATTATCACCTCACGCTATTCACCTAAGAGAAGGAAAAAAACTTGGTGACTCAGAGATGATAGATACAATGATTAAAGATGGTTTGTGGGATGCTTTCCATGGCTACCATATGGGGGTAACAGCTGAAAACGTGGCTACAAAATTTCAAGTTACCAGAGATGATCAAGATAAATTCTCATTACAATCTCAAGAAAAAGCTCTTAAGGCTCAAAAAGAAAATAAATTTAAGGAAGAAATAATTAATTTTAAAGTTAATTCAAAAAAAACTGAAATAGATTTTAATAATGATGAGCATCCAAGACCAGATATTACTCTGGAAGCTTTAAAAAGACTCAAGCCTGTCTTTAAAAAAGATGGCACTGTTACAGCTGGAAATGCCTCAGGAATTAATGATGGAGCTGCTGCTGTAACATTAATGACAGAAGAAGAATCCAAAAAAAGAAAGCTAAATAAATTAGTTTCGATTAAATCTTGGGCGAGTTGTGGAGTAGATCCAGCTTTAATGGGAACTGGACCAATACCTGCTTCAAAAAAAGCTTTGGATTTAGCTAAGTGGTCTATAAAAGATGTCGATCTTTTTGAAGTCAATGAAGCATTTGCAGCGCAAAGTATTGCAGTTATTAGAACTCTTTCTATTCCTGAAGAAAAAGTAAATGTAAATGGTGGAGCAATAGCCTTGGGACATCCTATTGGTGCTTCTGGTACAAGAATACTTGTAACATTAATTCATGAAATGATTAAAAGAGATGTAAATAAAGGCTTAGCAACTTTATGTATAGGTGGAGGCATGGGTATAGCGATGTGTGTTGAAAGATAATGGAAATATCTAAACCGATTAAAGGTAAAAAGAAACGTAAAATTACAAAAATGCCATTTACGGTAAAAGGTTATATTTTATACTATGCCTTCTTTTGGGTAATAATTATTTCAATTTATTTATCATATTATTAAATTTTAAGTTGAGAAAGATTTTTAAAAAAATCTAAACTTTCTGGATTAGCTATTGCTTCTTTATTGTTCAGTTTTTCTCCATTAATTAATTTTCTCACAGCAAGTTCAACAATTTTCCCACTTTTAGTTCTAGGTATTGATGGAACTTTTATTATTATTGCAGGAACATGTTTTGGTGAACAATTCTTTTTAATTCTGTCTTTAATTGTTTGAATTTTTTCATCATTTAAATCTTCGTTATTTTTTGTTGTTACAAATAAAACTATTCTTATATCGTCCTTATAATCTTGTCCTACAACCAATCCCTCTGTAATAAAATCGATGCTTTCAACTTGTTGGTAAATTTCTGATGTTCCAATTCTAACTCCCCCAGGATTTAAAGTGGCATCAGATCTGCCACTTAGAATAAATCCATTATTAGAAGTTCGTTCTACAAAGTCTCCATGATGCCAAATATTTTTGAATTTTGTGAAGTACGCTTCATGGTATTTTTTACCATCTAGGTCACCCCAAAATTTAATTGGCATAGATGGAAATGGTTGTTTCACCACAAGTTCACCTTTCTCATTATCTTTTGTGCTTTTTCCTTGTTCATTAAAGATATCAACATCAATTGCTAGACTCTGGCCTTGGATTTCTCCTTTGTGAACATTAGAGAATAAATTTCCTAAAACTAAACAACCAACTAAATCAGTCCCGCCGGCGATAGATGCTAAATGAACATCTTTTTTTATGTTATTATAAACATATTCAAAACTTTCTTCGACTAAAGGAGAACCAGTCGAAGTTATTATTTTAATTGAACTCAAGTCTAAATTTTTTGCACTAAAATTTTCATTTTTTAAATGATCAATATATTTTGCACTAACACCAAACAAATTAAACTTTTTTTTTTGACAGTATTCAAAAAGAATATCTATTTTTGGATATACTGGTGCTCCATCAAACAAATATATTGTTGAACCTGTTGCTAGTCCTCCTACTAGCCAGTTCCACATCATCCAGCCAGTGGTAGTATAATAAAATAATTTTTCATCCTCTCTTATATCGCAATGAAGCATAAATTCTTTATTATGTTCAATCAGCACATTCCCAGCTCCATGAGTGATACATTTTGGTTTCCCTGTAGTTCCGCTAGAATAAAGAATATAAATTGGATGATTAAATTCAAAACGTTCGAATGTTTCATCTAATTTTGATTGACTTAAAACTTCATCAAAATCTTCAAAATTATCTAAATGTAATTTTTCTTTTTTATTATAAGAAAATACCAAAACTTTATTTATCGATGGAATTTCTTCTAAAATCTTATTTATCTTTTCTAAAATATTTATCTTTTTTCCATTATAGAAATAATAGTCAGTAGTTATTAAAATTTTTGGTTCAATTTGTTTAAATCTATCAACTACACCTTGAGCACCAAAATCAGGTGAGCACGAGGACCAAATTATTCCATTCTTAGCACATGCTAAAAAACTTACTATGGACTCTATTTTGTTTGGCACATAAGCAGCTACTCTATCTCCTTTTTTTAGATTTAAAGTCTTTAAATACCCAGATAACTTACAGACCTTTGAATATAAATCCTTCCAAGTAATACTTTCTTCATATCCACTTTCAGATAAAAAACCTATAGCAGGATGATCTGATTTTTTTTTAAGAATATTTTCTGAATAATTTAATTTTGAGTCAGGAAAAAATTTTGTTTTGTTAAAAATTTTATTTTTTAAAATAATTTTCTTCCCTTTATCACCGATTATTTTGGAATAATCCCAAAACTTAGACCAAAAAATTTCTGGATTTTCAACACTCCATTTCCACAAATTTTTAAAATTATTTGAAGTTTTTAAATTTATAAATTTTGAAAAATCCTTTAATAAAGAATCTTCTTTTTTTTTATCAGTTGGTTTCCAAAGAGGTATATTCATAAAAGCTAATTTAGCCTCTAAGAATTTATCTTAACAAGTATTTTTTTAATAGGATTTTTTGAACAATTGCTGTTCTATCTGATTTAATTTCTTTTTTTTTGAACAATAAACTTATTAGCCATTTCATGCCATATCTGACTAAATTTAATTGACTAAAAATAGCATAAAATATGTCGAAAATGAACTTATCAAGCGATTTGTCCTATTCTTTATAGTTTATTATTAGTGCTCTTTTTAATATGTTCCAACCAGTTTATAATAGGCAAATATGGCTCAAAATATTTCTGTTCCTGATATTGGTGATTTTAAAGATGTTGAAGTAATTGAAGTTTTAGTCAAACCTGGAGATAAGGTAAATAAAAACGACCCAATTGTAACTATAGAAAGTGATAAATCTAGTCTTGAAATTCCTTCGCCATCATCTGGTGAAATTAAAGACTTAAAAGTTAAAATAGGAGATAAAGTTTCTGAAGGAAGTATCTTAGCTACGATTGAAAATGGTCAAATATCTTCCAATCCTAAAAAAGAAAAAATAAAGAAAGAACCTATTAAAGAAGAGCCAAAAAAAAATGGAGATCTAAATCCTGTTAAACAAGTTAAAAAAGTCTTTGCTGAAACTGCGTCTAAGGATGATATTGATCCAATAGAAACTAATGAATGGATCGACTCATTAAATTCTGTAATTGAAAATGATGGAGCACCAAGAGCAAGTTATTTATTAAATCAGGTAATTGACCAAGCTTATAAATCCGGTTTAGTTTTACCCGACACAAGGACTACTCCTTATATAAATACAATACCTCCTGAAATTGAGATTAAGTCACCAGGCGATCAAAATATTGAGAAAAAGATAAGAGCTTATATAAGATGGAATGCTGCAGCTATGGTGGTCAGAGCGAATAAAAAAAGCTCAGAATTAGGTGGACACATTGGAACCTTTGCATCTGCCGCAACTCTTTATGATGTTGGAATGAATCATTTCTGGAGAGCAAAAAATAATAAGTTTGGGGGAGATTTAATTTACTTTCAAGGACACTCTGCTCCAGGAATGTATGCTCGAGCATTTTTAGAAGGTAGACTTACTTCGAAACAATTAGATGGTTTCAGACAAGAGGTTAATAAAGGTGGTTTATCTTCATACCCTCATCCATGGTTAATGCCAAACTTTTGGCAGTTTCCTACTGTTTCGATGGGACTTGGGCCGATAATGGCGATTTATCAAGCACGATTTTTAAAATACTTAATTAATAGAGGTTTAGTAAAAGATGAGGGAAGAAAAATTTGGGTTTTCTTAGGTGATGGTGAGATGGATGAGCCGGAGTCACTTGGTGCAATAGGATTAGCAGCAAGAGAAAAATTAGATAATTTAATTTTTGTAATTAATTGCAATCTTCAAAGATTAGATGGACCAGTCAGAGGAAATGGAAAAATTATTCAAGAACTTGAAGGAAGTTTTAGAGGAACTGGATGGAATGTAATTAAAGTTATATGGGGTTCCTATTGGGATCAGTTATTAGCAAAAGACAAAACTGGATTATTAGTAAAAAGAATGAATGAATGTGTAGATGGTGAATATCAAGCTTTTAAAGCTAAAGGTGGATCATACGTGCGAGAAAATTTTTTTGGGAAATATACTGAGTTAAAAGAGTTAGTGTCTTCAATGACTGATAAAGATATTTGGAAATTAAATAGAGGGGGGCATGATCCCCATAAAGTTTACGCTGCATATCATTCTGCGATGCAACACAAAGGTTCACCTTCAGTTATACTTGCGAAAACAATCAAAGGTTATGGTATGGGAAAATCTGGTGAAAGTATGAACACTACTCACCAACAAAAAAAGTTAGATGAAAAAGACTTGCTATATTATAGGGATAGATTTGGCGTTCCACTTACAGATAAACAGGTTAAAAATATTGAATATTATAAGCCAGATGAAAATTCTGAAGAAATAAAATACTTAAAAGATAAAAGATTAAAACTTGGTGGTTTTATCCCAGAAAGATCATCTTTTGCCAAAGCGATTAAAGCACCTCCAAAAGATATTTTTGAGTCTTTTATGAAGTCTACTGGAAATAAAGAGATGTCTACAACGATGGCTCTTGTAAGAATGTTAACGGCTCTTCTTCGTGATAAAAATCTGTCTCCAAGGTTAGTACCGATTATTCCTGATGAAGCAAGAACATTTGGGATGGAAGGGTTTTTTCAAAAAATTGGAATTTATGCTCATGAAGGACAAAAATATGAACCAGTGGACTCTGAACAGTTGAGTTCTTACAGGGAAGATAAAAGTGGGCAAGTATTGGAAGAAGGTATAACCGAGTCTGGTGCAATGTCATCTTGGATAGCAGCTGGAACATCTTACACTAATCATGATTTAGAAATGATACCCATTTATATTTTTTATTCTATGTTCGGCTTCCAAAGAGTTGGGGACTTAGCTTGGGCCGCAGGAGACTCACAAGCTAGAGGATTCTTAATCGGTGCTACGGCAGGTAGAACAACATTGGCAGGGGAAGGGTTACAACACCAAGATGGCCATAGCCATTTACTAGCTTCTAATATTCCTAATTGTGTAAGTTACGATCCAACTTTTGCTTACGAAATGGCAACAATATTTAGAGATGGAATTAAAAGAATGCATGAAAAAAAAGAGAACATTTTCTATTACATAACTGCAATGAATGAAAATTATTCTCATCCTGAAAAACCAAAGGGTTGTGATGAAGGTATACTTAAAGGAATGTATCTTTTTAAAGAATTTAATAAAAAAGGAAAGACAAAAGTTCAACTTTTAGGATCTGGAACAATATTAAGAGAAATTATATCCGCAGCAAAAATTTTATCTGAAGATTATGGTATAGACTCAGATGTGTGGAGCATTACAAGTTTTAATGAGTTAAGAAAAGACGGTATGGAAACAGAAAGATGGAACCTTTTGAATCCCGACGAAAAAAGAAAAAAATCTTATGTGCAGAAATGCTTAGAGAAAAGAGATGGACCAATTATTGCTGCATCAGATTATACAAGATCTTTCTCTGACCAAATAAGACCTTACACTGAAAAGCCATTTTACTCTTTAGGTACTGATGGGTATGGAAGAAGCGATACAAGAAAGAATTTAAGAAAGTTTTTTGAAGTAGACAAAGAACACATAGTTGCCTACACCTTAAGTGCTTTAGCTAAAGAACAATTAATAGAAACAAAACAAGCAGAAAAAGCAATTAAGAAATATAAAATTGATAAAAATAAAGATTTTCCTTCTAACTTATAAATATGACTAGTACAAAAATTTTAGTTCCAGATATGGGTGATTTCAAGGATGTAGAGATTATTGAAGTTCTTGTAAAAGAAGGTCAACAAGTTAATAAAAATGACTCTTTAATAACATTAGAAAGTGATAAATCTAGTGTAGAAGTCCCTTCTACTCATAAAGGAACTGTAGAAAAAATTAACATAAAAGTTGGTAATAAAGTAAATCAAGGAGATCTAATTCTTAGTCTTAAATCAGAAAACAAAACAGAGGAAAAAAAAGTAGCAGTAAATAAAGATAAAAAAATTGAAAAAAGAGTTGAAGATAAAAAGCAAGAAGTAATTGAAAAAAAGCAAATTATACCAACTGCTCCTTCTTCACAAAGTGTAACTAAGTCTGCTAGCCCAAAAGTTAGAAAATTTGCAAGAGAACTGGGCGCGAATGTACTTGAAATAACTGGATCACAAAGAGCAGGGAGAGTTTCCGAGGAAGATGTAAAAAATTTCATTAGATCACAAGTTGCTGTTAGTGGCGGTAAAGTAGAAAAAAAAATCCATAAAGAAGAATACCCTCATGAAGAGTTTGGAGAAATTGAGTTAAAAGATATACCGCGTGTCAAAAAATTATCAGGACCCCAGCTAGTTAGGTCTTGGACAGAAATCCCTCATGTTACGCAACATGAAGAAATTGATATTACAGAAATGGAACAATTTAGATCATCTTTGTATGATTATTACTCTGGAGAAATGATAAAAGTAACTCCTCTAGCATTTATATCAAAAGCTTTAGTAAGTGCGCTTAAGACTTTTCCAAATTTCAATGCCTCAATTGACCCTATCCATAATAAAATAATTTATAAAAAATATTTTCATTTAGGTTTTGCAGTTGATACCCCTCATGGCTTAATGGTGCCTAAAGTTAGAAATGTAGACCAAATGAGTATTAAGCAAATAGGTGAAGCATTAAAAAAAACTAGTAAACTTTGTAGAGAATTAAAAATAGATAAAAAAGAATTCTTTGGTGGTTCTATGACAATATCAAGTTTAGGAGGTATTGGAGGAACATTTTTTACTCCAATAATTAATCCTCCAGAAGTGGCGATACTAGGTGTTGGTAAAAGTTTTGATAAGTTAATAAAATTAAAAGGTAAAATTGTTTCTAGAAAAATTTTACCAATTTCTTTGTCTTATGATCATAGAATAATTGATGGGGCAGAAGGAGCAAGATTTTGTGTCTATTTAAGTGAATGTTTAGGTAAAGATTTCGCTTTCAAGCTTGCTGTTTAATATAATTTACAATAATAAACATCATGAATAAAAAATTGATCTCCTTGATCTGCGCTATCTCTTGCTCATTTTTATGGGGCACAGCATTTATTGCTCAAGACATGGGAATGGATTATATCGGGCCCTTTTCTTTTACTGCTGGAAGAATGTTTCTAGGTTTTATTGCCTTAATCCCCTTTTTTTTTATTTTTGAATTTAAAAAAATTAAAGAAAAAAAATTTTCTTATAATATTGTTTTAATTTATCTAGCTCTTCTTGGATTTTTTCTTAGTGGAGGATTTGCATTACAACAATACTCGTTGCTTTATACAGATGTTGCAAATTCAGCAATATTTACAATATTTTATGTCCTAATTGTTCCTGCTATATCTTATTTTGTATTTTCTAAAAAAATTCATTGGTCTGTTTGGCCAGCTGTTCTAGTTTGTATTATTGGAGGTTTTTTATTAACAGAAATTAAAGATGTAAATGTAAGATTGGGAGACACATTCGTTTTGTTAGGAGCTTTTTTTTGGGCTTTTCATATTGTTTATTTATCAAAATTTTTAAAATTATTTAATTATCCTCTTGCTATAACTATGGGAACTTGTCTCATTGGATCTATAATTGCATTTATTCCTTCTCTGGCAATTGAAAATATTACGTTAGGAAATTTATTGATGGAAAAAAATGAACTTCTTTATGCAGGCGTTTTATCAAGTGGAATAGGATTTTTATTACAAGCTTATAGTCAACAAAATTTATCTCCTGCCCCAGTTGCAATTATTTTTTCGTTAGAGGGTGTTTTTGCTGCAATATTTGGATGGATACTTTTAAATCAATTCTTAAGTGATCTTAAAATATTTGGAATAGTATTAATATTGATAGCCGTAATTTTCTCTCAACTAGCTCCAATTTATGGTAAAAATTTCTATGGACGAAACTAAAAAAGGTTTTATGCAAAATATTGGTGATTTATCTTTTAAAAAGATAGATGAAACTAATTTTGAATTTAGTATTGTGGTTTTAGAAAAATTTTTAAATACTGGAGGAATAGCTCACGGTGGTTTTATCGCAACTATAGCTGACACTGGTATGGGAAATGCTGCTCATATTGCTGCGGGAAATAAAAGATGTGTAACTATAAACTTAGATATTAAATTTATTTCTGCAGGAAAACTCAATGAAAAATTAACAGGAAAAGTAAAAGTTTCGAAAAAAACAAGGACGTTAGTTTTTATCTCTAGTGAAATATATGGTTCCGAAAAGATAGTTGCAACTTGTGCAGGAATTTGGAAAATTCTTTAACGTTTTTTTCTCAATTTTTTAATTCCACAATCTTTACACTTTACTGTTTCAGTTGAGCCGCCTGGTCCAAAACTAAAGCTAATATCTATTTTTTCGTATCTGTGCAATCCTACGTAGCAAAATAACAAATACAACCACTTAATCATAATTTTAACAAAAAAAAGTTTTAAGTTAACTTGGAGGTAATAAAATGTCTGGATGGGAAATATTAATTGTTGTTGCTATTATAGTAGCAATTGCTGGTTAATACAAAATAAACATAAAAATATTTTTTAGGTAGTTTTATTAAGGGGATTTCTTTTCCCAAATTTATAATTTGTATATCCGAAAATAAATAATAACAATAAAGCAAAGGGGTATACAATCGCTTTATTTGGTCTATCAGGATTTTCAATCTTAAAGTTACTAATTATATCACCTGTTTGCATACCTGATTTTTTTGCCTGTCCTTTCCAATTTAATTTATCGACAACAACTTGATTATTATCTTCAGCTAAATTAAGCCCAAAATCATCTAGGTTATAATCATTTTCAAAAATACCTTTGTCAATTACAAATAGTTTATATCTTTCTCCATATTCTGTAACTCTGGTTACTTTAATGTGTACTTCTTTTGATGGATCAAAAGTTAAACTTTGAATTGATTTTGATGATAATTTTTGCTCATTAAATTTAGGATAAAATTTACTAAGAACAAAATCAGGTGCTAAAAAAGATATAGAAATTATTAAAAAAGCAATAATTTCATACCAGCTTAATCTATTAATAAACCATATTTGTGTTGCTGCAGTAAATACTAAAATCCCGATTAAAGAAGTTATTATTACCAATAACGCCTGCCAGATATTTTCAACTCCAATCAAAAGCAATTCATGGTTAAATAAAAATACAATTGGCAAAATTCCTGTTCTTAAACTATACCAAATTGCCTGCAGACCTGTTTTCAAAGGATCGCCCCCTGAAATTGCTGCTGCCGCATATGATGCTAAACCTACTGGAGGAGTAACATCCGCCATCAATCCAAAATAAAAGACGAATAAATGAACTGCAATAAGAGGAAAAATATAACCGGATGCATTACCTACATCAACCAATACTGTTGCCATCAGTGAGGCTACTACTACATAATTTGCAGTAGTTGGTAAACCCATTCCAAGAAGCAAACATAATATAATCGTAAGAAGAATTAGCACTATCACATTGTCTCTGGCTATTGTTTCTATTACTATAATTAAATTAGTACTTAATCCTGTAGAACCAACAGCTCCAACAATTATTCCTGCCGTTGCAATTGCAATTCCAACACCCACCATATTAATTGCACCTTTTTGAAGGCCAACAATTGTTTGATTGTACCAATCAATCAAACCAACTTTAAAAACAGGATTTTTAACAATACGGTTTACTAAATTAACTAAGATTAAAGAGATTGTAGCATAAAAAATTGAAAAACCTGCGGTATATCTCATATAAACAAGTAAAAAAATTAAAACGAAAATTGGTATTAAAAAGTGTAAGCCAGATAAAAATGTTTTCTTTAAATGAGGTACATCGCTATCTTCCATTCCTTTAAGGCCTAATTTTAAAGCTTCAAGATGAGATATGTAAAATAAAGCGATATAGGAAATTATAGCTGGAAGAAAAGCATGTTTTACTACTTCGAAATAAGTAACTCCAATAAAACTTGCCATTACAAAAGCGGCTGCACCCATTACAGGTGGCATTATTTGACCATTAACAGATGATGAAACTTCTATTGCACCAGCTTTTTCTTTAGAGAAACCTGTTTTTTTCATTATAGGAATTGTAAAAGTTCCAGTAGTAACTGTATTTGCAATTGAAGATCCTGAAATCATTCCTGTCATCCCAGAGCCTAGTATTGCAGCCTTTGCTGGGCCACCTCTCATTTTTCCCACCATTGCAAAGGCTAAATCTAAAAAATATTTTCCTCCTCCTGCTGTCTCTAAAAGAGCGCCAAACAATACAAATAAAAATATGAAATCTACAGATACTCCAATAGGAATTCCAAAAATTGCCTCTTGATCAAACCATTGAAATCCTACCAATCTTTTTAATGATAAACCGCCATGGGAAATAATATCTGGTGCGTACTTTCCAAAATATGAAAATAAAAGAAAGCAAATCGCAATTATTACTAAAGGTAAACCAATAGCTCTTCTTGTTGCTTCTAATAAAATTATAATTCCAATTGCACCGATTATTAGTTCTATCGGAAAACTAAAACCAAATATATTTTTAACCAAAAGTATGCCACCTCTATTTACTAAATCATCATAAAAAAAATAAATATATAAACAACAAAAAGCAGCTATAAGACTAATTAGAATATCAATTGATGTAATTTTTTTACCACGAGCTACTGGAAAAATTAAAAAAGTTAATGTTAAAGCAAAGCCTAAATGTATTGCTCTTGCAGGTAAGCCTTTAAACATTCCTATGTTAAGCCAGAAAGGAAATGGTGATGCATACCAAAGCTGAAATAAGGTCCATACTATTGCGATGGACATTACAATTTTAAGATGTATTCCTTGTAGATTTTTAGTAGGAGATAAATCTTCACTTATCTTTTGCTTAATTTTATCTTTTATATTTTCACTCATAATAAAGAAGATACATTATTATAAAAAAAAAGGCCCAAAAAATTTGGGCCTTTTTAATTTAATCAAGTAGTTGGATTACATTAATCCAGCTTCTTTATAATACTTAATTGCACCAGGATGTAATGGAGCTGATAAACCATCAGCTATCATATTTTTCTTTTCCAGTGGGCCAAAAGCAGGATGTTGATCTCTGAAAGAATCAAAGTTTTCAAAAACTGCTTTAGTTACTAAGTATACAAGTTCTTCAGAAACATCAGCGCTTGTTACAACAGTAGCTTTTACACCAAACGTTGTAGCGTCTTTTTTCTGATTTGAGTAAGTTCCTTTTGGAATTACAGCTTTAGCATAATAGTCAGCTCCATCAATTAAACCTTGAACTGGCGCACCAGTAAGATTAATTGGACTTGCTTTAGCTTTACAAGTTGCTGCTTGCTCCATAGCACCATTAGGAAATCCTACTGAATATCCGAATGCATCTATTTTACCATCACAAAGAGCTTTTACTTGTTCAGAAGAAGTAAGTTCAGTAGTTGCTTTGAACATGCTCATGTCTGCTCCCATAGCTTTCATAAGCTCTTCCATAGTTCCTCTTTGACCAGAACCAGGGTTACCGATGTTAACAGTTTTTCCTTTTAGGCCTTTAAAATCTTTAATTTTAGATTTTTTACTAGCCCAAATTTGAAATGGCTCGTTGTGCACTGAGAATACAGCTCTTAAATTGCTGAACTGTTTGCCTTCCCATTTGCTTGATCCGTTATAGGCATGATACTGCCAGTCAGACTGAGCTACACCAAATTGAAACTCACCATCTTTAATTTGACCGATATTATAGTTTGAACCACCTGTAGAAGGCGCAGTACATCTGTAAGCTTTAGCTGTACCTTTTTTTCTACCGTGATCAGCACTTATTGCTGATTTATGAAGCATTTTACAAATAGCATTACCTGTTTGAAAATATACTCCAGTAGGTCCACCAGTTCCTATCGTAAAGAACTCTGCAGATTTCGCAATTGAAGTAATAGGGCTTGATAAAGCAAAAGTTACTAAAATAGCAGAAATCATTGATATTATTTTTTTCATGTGATCCCCCATTTGTTAATGTAATAATTTAACTATTAATAAAGACGAACGTCAAAGAGAATCTTTATAGATTTTTAGCCCAATTTGATAATTTTTTGACACCTTCAACTACATTTGGTGCGTACTTTTCAATTATTTTATCATCAATAATTTTACTGTTTATAGGGGCTTTAAGAAACTCAGTTCCATTAAAATCAATATAGCATAATCTAGTAAGCATCTTTTTTGGACTAAAACCAAAATCAGAGGCTGGTAACATAGCTACTCCAGTTGTATCTAATATTCTTTCGCACAATTCTGTAGAAGTTTTATATTTCTTGTTAGGAAACTCAGGCATTAAATAAAAAGCACCTTGAGGAGGATTAATTAGAACTTTATTTGATTTGAGGTTATTGTAAACATAATTACCTACAGATCTCAAAATATTTAAAGTTTTATCTTTATATTCCTTGAAGTCACCCTCATAAGCTTTAACTGCTGCGAATTGTGCTGGGCTATTGACTGTAGAATAGGATTCGCTGGCTAATGTTTTTATATTTTCTAAAAGTTCAGATAATTTGTCAGGTACAGCAAAAAATCCTACTCTCCATCCTCCCGCACCACACCATTTACTTAAGCCTCCGCTAATAAATGTCTTCTCAGGATAATATTGTGAAATAGACTCATATTTATTACAAAAGGTTAAATCAGTATAAATTTCATCGGATAAAACTATAAGATTATATTTTTTTGCAACTGCGGCTAATTCTTTAAGATTTTTACATATTGTTCCTGAAGGATTATTTGGAGAATTAATAATAAATATAAGATTCTTTTTCTTTATTGATCTAATTTTTTTTTCAAGTTGCTGAGCTGTTGGAAACCAGTTATTCTCTCTTGTAGTCTGTATCCAGTGAACTTTATTTCTGCCTATAATTGCTTGAGGTTCATATGAAACCCAGCTAGGAGCAGAAAGAATAATTTCACCATTAAAAGCAACATGTAATAAGAGCATAGCTTCCTTTGAGCCAGGAGTTATTACAATATTTTCTTTAGGATAATTAATTCCTATTTTTTTTTCCAGATTCTTAGAAATAGACTCCCTTAATTTGATTAAACCCTGTATTGGTAAATACTCTTTTCTATGTGCGTTTTCTTTTAAAGTATTCACAATTGCTTCTGGAACTGGAAACGGTGATTGTCCAAAACCAAACTGATAAACTTTTTTTCCTTGATTGATAAGTTTCTTACACTTTTCGTTGATAACTAAAGTTGATGATTGTTTAAGTTTTAGAATGTTTTTTTTAGTAAGGTCTTTCATAATAACTTTTTGACAAAAGCTATTATTGACCTTACCGGGACTAAGGGTTTTAAGTCAATTCAAATCTTAGTAATTAGAACATTTGACAAATTGATTCGGTCATGTTTTAATCTTATTTTGTTCTCAACAAAGACCTATATATAGTATAAAAAAATTTACCTAACACAAGAATGCAAAATCACTCTCAAAAAATTGTAGCTCTATTAGGACCAACTAATACTGGCAAAACTTACGTGGCGATAGAAAAGATGCTGCAGTTTAACTCTGGTATATTTGGTTTGCCTTTAAGACTTTTAGCTCGAGAGGTTTACGATACGTGTGTCAAAAAAGTTGGTTTAGATAAAGTAGCTTTAATTACTGGTGAAGAAAAAATTATACCAAGTTCTGCTGACTATTTTATTTGTACTGTTGAGTCCATGCCAAAAGATAAAGAGGTGGACTTTGTTGCAATTGATGAAATTCAGATGTGTGCAGATCGCGAAAGAGGTCATATTTTTACAGAGAGATTATTGCACTCAAGAGGACAAGAACTAACAATGTTCCTTGGTTCTCAAGTGATGGCTAGTATAATTAATGATTTAATTAAAAATGTTGAATTTGAAAAAAAAGAAAGATTTTCAAAATTAAGTTACTCAGGTTATAAAAAAATTTCTAAACTAGATAGAAAAGTAGCAATCATAGCATTTTCAATAGAAGATGTTTACGCAATTGCAGAATTAGTTCGTAGACAAAAAGGTGGGGCTGCTGTAATTATGGGATCTTTAAGTCCTAAAACTAGAAATTCACAAGTAGGACTTTATCAATCAGGCGACGTTGATTATCTTATAGCTACCGATGCAATTGGGATGGGTTTAAACATGGATATAAATGAGATTTATTTCTCAAATTTAAAAAAATTTGATGGAAAAAAAACTAGAAGATTAAATTTAGTAGAATTATCTCAAATTGCAGGTCGAGCTGGAAGATACAAAAATGATGGTGGATTTGGGACGACTGGAGATTGTGAAAATCTTAATTCAGATGAAATTGAAAATATTGAAAAACATCTTTTACCAGAAACAAAAATGATATATTGGAGGAATTCCAAATTAAATTTTGAAAATCCTAATAAACTTATTACCTCTCTAGAGCTTAAACCTGTCAAAAAAAATCTGTTACGGACTAATGACTCTCTAGATGAAAGTGTGTTGAGACATTTCTTAAAAAAAGGAGCAAATAATATTATCTATCACAAAAATCTTGAGCTATTATGGGAGTGCTGCCAAATACCAGATTTTGAAAAAAAAGCTTACGGTCAACACATAGATATTGTAGATAGAGTTTTTCAATTTTTATCTAATAGGAAGAAAAAAATTCCTAGTTCTTTTATGAAAGAACAATTAAAAGGACTTGAAAAGGATCATGGAAATGTAGACCTTTTATCTCATAGATTATCTAATGTCAGAACATGGTCGTATGTAGCTAATAAAAAGAATTGGGTTGAAAATTCTGACTATTGGATACAATTAACAAAAAGTATTGAGGACAAGCTGTCAGATAAATTGCATGATGAACTCACTAAAAGTTTTATAGATAAAAAAATTAGCCTTCTTTCAAGAAGTTTGAAACAAGATGTAGTCCTCAAAACAAAAATTAATGAGGAGAATAAAATATACATTGATGAACAATTAATTGGGGAATTGAAAGGTCTTAGGTTTATTATAGAACTTACCTCAAAAACTCTTGATACAGATATTAAGTCTATAAAAAAAGCTGCTCGAATAGGAGTAAAAGAAGAGTTGGATAAAAGAGTAAAATTAATTATTGATAAAGAAAAAATACTTATTGATACTAGTAGCAAAATTATTTGGGAAGGAAATCCCATAGCGAAACTTAAAAAAGGTTATAACTATTTAAATCCTGAAATAGAGATTATAGCAGATGAGTCGTTGGAGTTAGAAACAAAGTTAAAATTAGAGGAATTTCTAAAAAAATGGCTTCATAATTATACTAATAAAATACTTGGAGACCTAATTAACCTCACAAAACAAAAAATAGAAAATCAATATTTAAGAGCTTTAATATTTCAGCTATATGAAAAAAATGGAGTTATAAAAAGAAATGAAATCGATAATATAGTAAAACTAATCCCTGCTGAAGAAAGAAAAAAATTATGGGGAATGGGTATTAAAATAGGAAGGTATCATATTTATTTGCCTAAAATGTTAAAACCAAAAGCTGTGGAGTTTAGAATCTCATTATGGAAAATTTTTTATAACCTTACAAATAAAGAAGAGATACCAAAATTTGGGTTAAATTTTTTAATTGATAGAAGTTATGAAAAAAATTTCCTTTTATTATGTGGTTTTGAGAAATTTAAAGATTATTTTGTTAGAATAGATATATTAGAAAAATTATTCATAAAGATATTAGACAATTCTAAAGATCGTAAATTTAAGATTAATGCAGAAATGATGAATTTGCTTGGTTGTACAAAGGAGAATTTTTATAAATTAA
>CACHTV010000008.1 GCA_902582875.1 uncultured Pelagibacteraceae bacterium
ATTATCTACAGAAAAGAATCAACTATTGCAAATTCGTAAATACATTGAAAAAAATTTCGAATTTGTCGGAGACAAATTTAGTCAAAAAGTCCGGGAAGTCTACTATAATAAAAAAACTAAAAAAACTATTTATGGTACTACTACCCCAGAAGAGAGAGAAGAACTTGCGGAAGAAGGCATTGATTTATTAAGCATACCTTGGGTTAGTAAAGACAATTAATTTTTTACACTACAAACAATATAATTTACTGAAAGATTATCAGATCTTTTCCATTTATTAAAAATAGGATTAAATTCTAATCCTTGAATATTGTTTGTTCTAAATTTTTTATCAGATAAATTACTTTGTAGTTCTTCAGGTTTAATAAATTTATTCCAATCATGTGTTCCAATAGGCAACCACCTCAATATATATTCAGCACCTACAATTGCTTTAATATAAGATGTTAATGTTCTATTGATTGTTGCAGTAAACATTAAGCCATTTTTTTTTAATAAATCATAACACGATTGAAGATACAGATCTAAATTTTCAACATGTTCAACTACTTCAAGATTCAAGATTATATCAAATTTTTCTTTTTCCTTTAATTGCTCAGGTGACTTATTAAGATAATTTATTTTTAGATTATTTTTTTTACTATGGAGATAAGCAATTTTAATATTTTTTTCTCCAGCATCTATACCAGTTACATTTCCACCAAGGCGAGCCATAGGTTCGCTTATTAACCCTCCACCACATCCAATATCGAGTATTTCTAAATTTTTGAGAAAAAGTTTTCTTTCTCTGTCTATTTTAAAATGTTTTGTAATTTCCTCTAAAATATATTCAATTCTGATAGGGTTGAACATATGTAAAGGTTTAAATTTGCCATTTACATCCCACCATTCATCGGCTAATTTTGAAAACTTTTGAATTTCCTCTTTATTTATTGTAGTCATCTATTCTTAATGTATTAATTATACTTAATTAAATTCTATTTATATTATATTAAAATCTAACAATGGCAAAAAAAGTATTAAAATTTGGTGGAACCTCTGTAGGAACAATAGAGAGAATTCTGCATGTATCTAAAATTATAAAGAAAGAGCATGATGCAGGTAACGAAGTAATAGCTATAGTTTCAGCTATGTCTGGTAAAACAAATGAGTTATTAAAGCTATCTAAAGACATCTCTGAAAATTTTAATAAAAGAGAACTAGATGTACTCTTGGCCTCTGGCGAACAAACAGCTAGTGCTTTGTTGTCTGGAGCCTTAATCAACCTTGGGGTAAAGTCTAAGTCATGGCTTAATTGGCAGATACCAATTCTTACTGAAGGAGAAAATTTAAATGCAAGAATTATTAATATGAATATTTCAAAAATAAATAAATTTTTATCTGAAAAAGGAGTAGCTGTAATTCCTGGATTTCAAGGTATATCGAAAACTGGAGATATAACTACAATTGGCAGAGGAGGCTCTGATGCAACTGCTGTGGCTGTTGCTAAAATATTTAATGCTGACAGTTGTGAAATATATACTGATGTAGATGGAGTTTACTTAACTGATCCTAATAAAATACCAGTGGCAAAAAAAATAGATAAAATCTCTTATGATGAAATGCTTGAGCTATCTTCGTTAGGAGCCAAAGTTATGCAGTCCTCTGCAGTGCAAACTGCTATGATTTATAATATACCTCTTGAAGTAAAATCTACATTCACTGACAGACAAGGAACAAAAATTTTTGATCAGGAAAGTATAGATTATACCAAAAGTGTTACTGGAGTTGCTTATTCAAAAGATGATGCTAAAATAACCTTGTTAGGAGTTTTAGATAAACCTGGTGTTGCAGCAAATATATTTGAACCATTAAGCAAGAATCAGATAAATGTTGATATGGTCATACAAAATATTTCTTCAGATCAAAAAACAACTGATATAACTTTTACAATTAAAAGGGATGATCTTTTAAAAACAATTGAGATATTAAAAAACAATGAAAATATTCAATATGAAAATATGAATCATAATGATAAAGTTTCTAAAGTTTCAATTGTAGGAGCTGGTATGGTCTCTACCCCCGGTATAACTTATAGAATGTTTCGTAGTTTAGCAGAAGAAAAAATTAATATTTTAGCTATTTCAACTTCAGAAATTAAATTATCAGTAATCATCAATGAAGAAGATACTTTGAAAGCTATAAAAAAATTACACACAGTTTTTGATTTAGATTAATAATGGAAGTTAGACCACATAGAACGATAAATAGAAGAAAAACCAAAGAAATAAAAGTTGGTAATATTTCTGTTGGTGGAACTTCTCAAATTAGTGTCCAATCGATGACAAATACTCTTACAACAAATGAAAAAGAAACAATAAAACAAATTCATTCATTAGAAGATGCTGGTGCAGATATAGTTAGAGTATCTTGTCCTGACGAGGAATCTACAAAAGCACTTAAAAACATAGTCAAAGAAGTTAGTGCTCCAATAGTAGCTGACATACACTTTCATTATAAAAGAGCTATCGAGGCTGCAAATATGGGAGCAAGTTGTTTGAGAATTAATCCTGGAAATATTGGTTCTAGTGATCGAGTTTTGGAGGTAGTCAAGGCTGCTAAAGATAATAATTGTTCTATAAGAATCGGAGTAAACGCAGGTTCTTTAGATAAAACTTTACTTGAAAAATATAAAGAGCCTTGCCCTGAGGCATTAGTAGAGAGCGCATTATATAATGTAAAATTATTAGAAGACAACGACTTTTTTAATTTTAAAATTAGCGTTAAATCATCAGATGTTTTTTTAACTGTTAAATCTTATAGAAAATTATCAGAGGTTTGTGACTATCCTTTACATCTGGGAATAACAGAGGCTGGAGGTCTTCTTACAGGAAGCATAAGATCTTCTATAGGAATTGGTCAGCTTTTGATGGATGGTATAGGAGACACAATAAGAGTATCACTTTCTTCAGACCCAGTGGATGAAATAAAATCAGGGTTTGAGATTTTAAAATCACTAGGCATTCGATCCAGAGGAGTGAACATTATTTCTTGCCCATCTTGCGCTCGACAAGCTTTTCCTGTTATTGAGACTGTAAAAGAACTAGAAAAGAAGCTATCACATGTCAAAAAACCTATTACCTTATCTATAATAGGCTGTGTGGTTAATGGTCCTGGAGAAGCAGCACAAACTGAAATTGGCCTAACAGGCGGAGGACAGGATAACAATCTTTTGTATTTGTCAGGTATACCTCATACTAAAGTAGCAAGTTCAAAAATAATAGATAAAGTCGTTCAACTTGTTGAAGAAAAAGTTAAAGAAAAAAATAATTAAATAATGATACCTATAGAAAAAGTGCAAGATATTATTGCAAAGCATGATAATTTAGAAAAAGAGTTATCCGCAGGAAATGTTGAAGCAAAATTATTTGCTAAAAAATCTAAAGAATATTCAAATTTAGGAAACATTATCTCTTATGCTAGAGAATTTGTAAAATTTGAAAGTGAAAAAAAAGATTTAGAACAAATAATTCAAGATAAAAATAGTGACTCTGAAATGGTTGAGATGGCAGAGAAAGATTTAGATGATTTAAAGAATAAAAAACAAGATTATGAAAACAAATTAAAGATATTTTTGCTTCCAAAAGATGAAGATGACGATAAAGATGCAATAGTAGAGATTAGAGCGGGCACAGGGGGACTAGAGGCTTCTCTTTTTTGTTCAGACCTTTTTAAAATGTATGAAAAAGTATGTTCAAAAAAAAAGTGGAAATTAGAAATTATAAGTATATCAAAAAGTGAAGCAGGAGGTTTTAAGGAAGTCATATTTTCTGTAAGTGGAAACAATATTTACTCTTACTTAAAATATGAGTCAGGAGTTCATCGAGTACAAAGAATCCCTGAAACTGAAACTCAAGGACGAGTTCATACCTCTGCTGCAACTATTGCCGTGTTGCCCGAAGCCGAAGAGGTTGACATACAAATTAAAGAGTCCGATCTTAGAATAGATGTCTTTAGAGCAGGCGGTCCAGGTGGACAATCAGTTAATACCACAGATAGTGCTGTTAGAATTACACATCTACCTACAGGTGTAGTAGTAAGTCAGCAAGATGAAAAATCTCAGCACAAAAATAAAGCTAAAGCTCTAAAAATTTTAAGATCAAGAGTTTATGAAGCTGAAAAAAGAAAAAAAGACCAGGAACGATCAAGCAATAGGAGAAGTCAGATAGGTACTGGAGATAGATCTGAAAGAATAAGAACTTATAATTTCCCTCAAGGGAGAGTAACTGACCATAGAATAAATCTTACTTTACATAAACTTGATGAATTTTTAAGCGGTGAAATTCATGAAGAAATGAATCAAGAATTAAGGTTAAAAGAACAAGATATAAAACTTAAAAATTTGAATTAATGGAAATCTTAAAATTGATTAATAGTGGATCAAGACAACTTAAAGATAAAGATATTTACTCTCATAAGTTAGACTCAGAAATTTTGCTTTCTGAAGTGTTGAGCCAAAGTAGAGAAAAAATATTAATTAATTTAAACAGAAAAATTGAACTTCAAAAAGTCAAAGATTTTTATAGACTCATTGAAAGAAGGTCTTCAAAAGAACCTGTGGCTTACATATTAAAAAAAAAAGAGTTTTGGAGTAAAAGTTTTCTTGTAGATCATAATACATTAATACCAAGACCTGAAACTGAATTAATGGTCGATAAAATAGTAAAAATTTTTAGATTAAAAGATATATTTATTTTAGATATTGGAACTGGAACTGGTTGTATATTATTAAGTATATTAAGTGAGTTAAAAAATTCTAAAGGGATTGGTATCGATATATCTTCAAAAGCAATACAAATAGCAGATATTAATTCAAAAAAACTTAAATTAACTGAAAGATGCAAGTTTTTTAAAAGGTCTTTAAATGAAATTTATCACAACAAATTTGATCTTATTGTATCTAACCCCCCCTATGTAGTTAAAAAAGACATTAAAAATTTAAAAGAGGATATCAAAAAATTTGAACCCAAATTAGCATTAGATGGCGGAAATGATGGGCTTGACGTAATTAAAAAAGTTATCTACAAATCTAGAAATATCTTAAAGATTAAAGGCATGCTCGCCTTAGAGATTGGAAATGAGCAATTTAAAAAAGTTTCAAAAATATTAAAAAGTAATAAATTTAAGACTAGATATTTAGTTAAAGATTATCAGGAAAATATTAGATGCATTATATCAACATTAGAAAATTAAAGTTATAACGAAACCTATAATAAATGAATAACAATAGAAGAAGAAGTTTCAGAGGCAGATCTCAAAAAAATAATTTTAGACGTAGAAATGGTTCTATGAATTCAAATAGCGGAGCCAATTTTAATACTAATGGAAATATGAATTTTAATAGAAATGGTTCTATGACTAATCCCCATAACGTTGAAAAAACTATGCAAAAGTTTCAACAGTTAGCAAAAGATGCTCAAAGTAGTGGAGATCCTGTTTTAGTTGAAAACTATTTGCAACATGCGGATCATTATTCTAGAAGGTTGGCAGAATTGAATGAAAGAACTAGGGACAACTCTAAAACCGATAAAAATGATAGTTCAATTAATACATCTGTTAAAGATGAACCAAAAAATTCAAACTAAGTAAGTTTTTAATAAAATAATATTTATCTTAACTTAGACAATTTAAGATCAATTTTAATTCTTGTTAATTCAAAATTTTCTCTAGCTTTTCCTTTTAAAATTTTTCCCGAAGGTAGCTTGAGTTTTTGTGAGTTTACCTTTTTTCCATTTACAATTACTTCATAATGAAGGTGTGGACCTGTTGACAGCCCAGTTGATCCAACATAACCAATTATCTGTCCTTGTTTAACTCTTCTTCCTTCTTTTATACCTCGGGCAAAACTTTTCATGTGAGCATATACAGTTTGATAAGTAGAGTTGTGTTTTATCTTTACACAATTTCCTCCACCGCCACACCATCTTGCTCTTATAATTTTACCTGCTCCAGAAGCCATAATCGGAGTTCCACTCGGAGCCGCAAAGTCTGTTCCTCTGTGCATTTTATTGTATCCTAAAATCGGATGTTTTCTCATTCCATATGACGATGATAATCTTGCTCCGTTGATTGGAGTTTTCATTAGCGACTTAACAATACTTTTGCCTTTAATATCATAGAAACCTATATCACCACTACCATCCTTAAAGTTATAAAGATTAATTTCAGCACCATTAACAAACATTGAAGCATAAATTATTTTACCTGTGTCTTGAACAACATTATTATCATCTTCAAATCTTTCATATAAAATTTCAAACCAATCTCCTTTTCTAATATCTCTTTGAAAGTCAACTTCAAATCCAAAAATTCTTGCAAACTCTATTATGATATTTGGTTCAATACCAGAGTTTACCGCTGCACTGTATAAGCTACTTTTTATTTCATTTTTTATAACAACTTCTTTTTTGTAAAGTTGAAGGACATTTTCTTTTACAATAAAATCATTTTGACTTTTTCTTATTTCAATATTTAAGGTATTATTTACAGGGTATAAAAGATTTACAACAGTATTAGACCCATCATTTAATTGTTTTAAAACAAGCGAAAGTGTCCTACCAGCATATATATTAGTAAGTTTTTTTTCTTTTAAATTTTTAGATATAATTTTTATATCATTTTCATTAATGTCAAGTTTCTTAAGAATTTTCTCAATGGAGTCATTGTTTTGTATTAAATATTTCACTTCTTTATAGGGACTATTTATTTTAGATATAAAATAGTCACTTAAGTTTGAAAATTCCTTAGACTTAATTATTGAATTTAAGTTTTGGTTCTCTATTTTATTTTTTTGGTTTATTAAATTTGAGGTTATTATAAAAATTGAAAAAAACAGGATTATTGAGAATAAATAAAAAAAATACTTCCAATTTAGAAATTTGTAAGGTCTATCTATGCTCTTAAAATTCTTTAATATCTTGAAAAAATGGTTAAAAATTTGATTTAACGCCATAGTTGTTTTCTATAAAAATTATATCTGGTTTGCAATCTAGAAGGTTAAATAATGCTCATATTTATTGACTTTTATCACCAATATACGCCTTGACTTATAACATATTTGTAATAAAACCACCGCTCACCTCTATGCGTATATTTTTAAACAACGCCAGAGGTGTGTAGATTTTAAAGCATAAAATCTTAGCTTTTTTAAATTGTAAATTTTTAAGAAGAGAAGTGTGGACGGCTAGGTTAATAAAGAAATTGTCGTACACACTTCAAGAAGTATAGATAATTCGAATGTTATCTATATGAAGCTAGTGTGCGCCGTTATTAAACTTGAGAGTTTGATCATGGCTCAGAACGTACGCTGGCGGCACGCCTAACACATGCAAGTCGAACGCAGTAGCAATACTGAGTGGCAAACGGGTGAGTATAATGTGGGAATCTGCCTTTTGGTTTGGAATAACACGGGGAAACTTGTGCTAATACCGAATAAGCCCTTACGGGGAAAGTTTTAACGCCGAAAGATGAGCCCGCACTTGATTAGCTAGTTGGTAAGGTAAAAGCTTACCAAGGCAATGATCAATAGCTGTTCTTAGAGGAAGACCAGCCACATTGGGACTGAGACACGGCCCAGACTCCTACGGGAGGCAGCAGTGGGGAATCTTGCACAATGGGGGAAACCCTGATGCAGCGATGCCGCGTGAGTGAAGAAGGCCTTTGGGTTGTAAAACTCTTTCGTCGGGGAAGAAAATGACTGTACCCGAATAAGAAGGTCCGGCTAACTTCGTGCCAGCAGCCGCGGTAATACGAAGGGACCTAGCGTAGTTCGGAATTACTGGGCTTAAAGAGCTCGTAGGTGGTTAAAAAAGTTGATGGTGAAATCCCAAGGCTTAACCTTGGAACTGCCATCAAAACTTTTTAGCTAGAGTGTGATAGAGGTAAGTGGAATTTCTAGTGTAGAGGTGAAATTCGTAGATATTAGAAAGAACACCAAATGCGAAGGCAACTTACTGGGTCACTACTGACACTGAGGAGCGAAAGCATGGGTAGCGAAGAGGATTAGATACCCTCGTAGTCCATGCCGTAAACGATGTGTGCTAGACGTTGGAAATATATTTTTCAGTGTCGCAGCGAAAGCATTAAGCACACCGCCTGGGGAGTACGACCGCAAGGTTAAAACTCAAATGAATTGACGGGGACCCGCACAAGCAGTGGAGCATGTGGTTTAATTCGAAGATACGCGCAGAACCTTACCAACACTTGACATGTTCGTCGCGAGCCTAAGAGATTAGGCTTTTCAGTTTGGCTGGACGAAACACAGGTGCTGCATGGCTGTCGTCAGCTCGTGTCGTGAGATGTTGGGTTAAGTCCCGCAACGAGCGCAACCCCTACTTTTAGTTGCCACCATTTAGTTGGGCACTTTAAAAGAACTGCCAGTGATAAGCTGGAGGAAGGTGGGGATGACGTCAAGTCCTCATGGCCCTTATGTGTTGGGCTACACACGTGCTACAATGGCACTTACAATGGGAAGCAAAGAGGCGACTCCTAGCTAATCCCTAAAATGTGTCTCAGTTCGGATTGTACTCTGTAACTCGAGTGCATGAAGCTGGAATTGCTAGTAATCGCGGATCAGCGCGCCGCGGTGAATACGTTCCCGGGTCTTGTACACACCGCCCGTCACACCATGGAAGTTGGTTACACCTTAAGGCAAAGCTTATACCTTTGACTACGGTACGATCAGCAACTGGGGTGAAGTCGTAACAAGGTAGCCGTAGGGGAACCTGCGGCTGGATTACCTCCTTTCTAAGGAAGACCAAAAATTTCATTTGGTCTCAAAAAATTAAGTTAATGTGGCCGTCCTCATTTCTCTTCTTAATTATTAAAGTGTCTCATAAATGTGTTTAGGGGCCGGTAGCTCAGGTGGTTAGAGCGCACCCCTGATAAGGGTGAGGTCGCACGTTCGAGTCGTGCTCGGCCCACCATTTTCATGGGGGATTAGCTCAGCTGGGAGAGCGCCTGATTTGCATTCAGGAGGTCAGCGGTTCGATCCCGCTATCCTCCACCAAATTTGACACTTTTAGTTTTTTTAAATTGTAAATAATGAATATCAATTTTGATTGTTCTAATAAGTAAGACGAACAATCAAACAATATCTATATCCGATTGTTCGAATAGATGAACAATCTATAAATGTTCGAATAGATGAACATTTGAATAAAAATTTAATTTAGACAGAAAATTATTTTCTGTGCATAAATCAAGCGTTTAAGGGCGTATGGCGGATGCCTAGGCACTGAAAGGCGATGAAGGACGTGGTATACTGCGATAAGTTTCGGGGAGCTGTATGCAGGCTTTGATCCGAAAATTTCCGAATGGGACAACCCACCACTTTTTGTGGTACTTTAAACTGAATTCATAGGTTTAAAGAGCTAACCCGGAGAACTGAAACATCTAAGTAACCGGAGGAAAAGAAATCAATTGAGATTCCGTTAGTAGTGGCGAGCGAACGCGGAATAGGCCAGCAACGATATTAAGATAATCAAAATAGTTTGGAAAAACTAACCATAGAGGGTGATAGTCCCGTATGAGTAATGCTTAATGTTGTTCTTGAGTAGAGCGGGACACGTGAAATCTTGTTTGAATATAGGGGGACCACCCTCTAAGCCTAAATACTCTTCAGTGACCGATAGTGAACTAGTACCGTGAGGGAAAGGTGAAAAGAACCCCTATTAGGGGAGTGAAATAGAACCTGAAACCGTATGCCTACAAACAGTCGAAGCTCTTTTTAGAGTGACGGCGTACCTTTTGTATAATGGGTCAGTGACTTAATTTATCCAGCAAGCTTAAGCCGTAAGGTGTAGGCGTAGCGAAAGCGAGTCTTAAATGGGCGCAAGTTGTATGAATTAGACCCGAAAACGAATGAGCTTACCATGAACAGGTTGAAAGCAGGGTAACACTTGCCGGAGGACCGAACCAGTTGACGTTGAAAAGTCTTTGGATGATTTGTGGTAAGGGGTGAAAGGCCAACCAAATTCGTAGATAGCTGGTTTTCCGCGAAAACTATTTAGGTAGTGCGTTGAGTAAATTGATGTTTGGAGGTAGAGCACTAAAGGGGCTAGGGGAGAGAAATCTTTACCAACCCTCATAAAACTCCGAATGCCAAACATTTTACCTCAGCAGACAGACTGTGGGTGCTAAGGTCCATGGTCGAAAGGGAAAAAGCCCAGATCACCAGATAAGGTCCCTAAATCATGATTAAGTGTGAAAGGATGTGGAGATTCCTAAACAGCCGGGAGGTTGGCTTAGAAGCAGCCATCCTTTAAAGATAGCGTAACAGCTCACCGGTCTAATAGAGTTTCTGCGCCAAAGATGTAACGGGGCTCAAATCATGTACCGAATCTGTGGATTTATAATTTCTTCGGAAATTATATCTGGTAGCGGA
Source organism: uncultured Pelagibacteraceae bacterium (assembly GCA_902582875.1). Lineage (GTDB taxonomy): Bacteria > Pseudomonadota > Alphaproteobacteria > Pelagibacterales > Pelagibacteraceae > Pelagilacustribacter. Next base: position 10,424 of record CACHTV010000008.1, read on the forward strand.
ACGTTCTGTAAGCCTGTAAAGGGATACCCGTGAGGGATCCTGGAGGTATCAGAAGTGCGAATGCTGACATAAGTAACGATTAACAGAGTGAAAAACTCTGTCGCCGAAAATCCAAGGGTTCCTGCGCAAGGTTAATCCGCGCAGGGTTAGTCGACCCCTAAGTCGAGGGCGAGAGCCGTAGACGATGGAAACAAGGTTAATATTCCTTGACCCGATGGTAGTGACGGATTTTGTAAATTGTTAACTCTTAATGGATTGAGTTAGCTGTGAAAAAGTCCCAGGAAATAGCTCCATCATAGGATCGTACCCTAAACCGACACAGGTGGATTATTAGAGTATAATTAGGCGCTTGAGAGAATGATGTTGAAGGAACTCGGCAAAATGCCTCTGTAACTTCGGAAGAAAGAGGACCCATTTTTAGGCAACTAAAATTGGGTGGCACAAGCCAGGGAGATGCGACTGTTTATCAAAAACACAGGGCTCTGCTAACACGTAAGTGGATGTATAGGGTCTGACGCCTGCCCGGTGCTGGAAGGTTAATGTGGTGAGTGCAAGCTCACTCCTGAAGCCCCAGTGAACGGCGGCCGTAACTATAACGGTCCTAAGGTAGCGAAATTCCTTGTCGGGTAAGTTCCGACCTGCATGAATGGCGTAACGATATCTCCGCTGTCTCCAACATCAACTCAGTGAAATTGAATTCTCCGTGAAGATGCGGAGTTCCCGTGGTTAGACGGAAAGACCCCGTGCACCTTTACTACAACTTTATATTGGTGTTAGGAATGATATGTTTAGCATAGGAGGGAGACTTTGAAGTTTTGGCGTCAGCTGAAATGGAGTCACCAGTGAAATACCTCTCTTATTATTCTTGACATCTAACTGCTAGCCGTAATCCGGCAGCAAGACACTGTATGGTGGGTAGTTTGACTGGGGCGGTCGCCTCCCAAAAAGTAACGGAGGCGTGCGAAGGTAGGCTCAGAACGGTCAGAAATCGTTCGTAGAGTGCAATGGCATAAGCCTGCCTGACTGCGAGACTGACAAGTCAAGCAGAGTCGAAAGACGGTCATAGTGATCCGGTGGTTCTGAGTGGAAGGGCCATCGCTCAACGGATAAAAGGTACGCCGGGGATAACAGGCTGATACCCTCCAAGAGTCCATATCGACGAGGGTGTTTGGCACCTCGATGTCGGCTCATCACATCCTGGGGCTGGAGCAGGTCCCAAGGGTTTGGCTGTTCGCCAATTAAAGTGGTACGTGAGCTGGGTTCAGAACGTCGTGAGACAGTTCGGTCCCTATCTGCCATGGGTGTAGAAGAATTGAGAGGATTTGTCCCTAGTACGAGAGGACCGGGATGAACATACCACTGGTGGACCGGTTGTAGCGCCAGCTGCAGTGCCGGGTAGCTAAGTATGGACGGGATAACCGCTGAAAGCATCTAAGTGGGAAACCCACCTCAAAACTAGTTCTTCCCATAGAGCCGTAGTAGACCACTACGTTGATAGGCTGGATGTGGAAGCGCGGTAACGCGTGAAGCTGACCAGTACTAATAGCTCAATTGGCTTGATTTATGCACTGAAAAAAATTTTTAACAACTAAAACTAAATTTTGATAATCTAATTTTCAACAATATTTATATTAAGCAAAGTTATAAATGATTTGTTTAAATGTCTAAAAAAATTTCAGCCCTTAACTACATTAAAGATTTATTTAAATATGATGATCATAGAAATTTTAGAAAAAAATTATATAAATTTACAAAAAAAGAAAAAGATTTAACCTATGATTATGGGTGTGGGTATTATTATCAAAGTTGTGAGTCAATAAACCTCTCAGGTTTGCGATCATCAAAAAAAAGAGTTCTAAATTATTCAATTAATGAAATTATAAGAGAAAAAGAAGTACTGGATGTTGGAACTAACACAGGTTTTTTGCTGTTTGAAATTGAAAAAAATTATAAGTCGATTACTGGTATAGATTATAATTCTAAATTAATTGATATTGCAAATATGGTAAAAGACTATCTTAAATTAAAAAATTTATCATTTGTAAACGGTGATTTTCAAACATATAAATTTGATAAAAAATTTGATACGATACTGTCATTGGCAAATCATTCGACTTTTGATTCTGGTATAAAATCATCTGCCACATATCTTTCAAAATGTAATAATTTGCTAAAAGATGGAGGATATTTTTTAATTGAGGGACATCATCCAAGTTATGAAAAAATTTCTGATTTTTCTTCAATGATTGAAAATTTTGTTAAAAAAAATAACTATGAAATTAAAAAAAATTCATTTTTAAAAACAAATTTTTTTTATGACGATGGGAGAAAATTTTATTTATTAAAAAAAAATAAATGATTAATTTTAACAATTCTTCTTTAATTTTTGATGAAAATCCAATTTCAAGAGCTTATTTAAATTTATTTGTAATTAAAAAAATTAGAATTAAAGAATTAATTTATTTGGGAGAAAAAATTTTAATTCCTATAAAAATTATACAGTACTTTAAATTTCATAGAAACAATTTTTACGCAATAAAATTTCTTAAAAAAAAAGATATTGATTATTTTCTTATACAGGTAGAAGAATTTTTTGGGCTTGATAAAAATTTCATAAGAAAAATGTACCAATTTAATAATTTATACAAAATAGATACTGTTAAATATATTAATAATAATAAGATTAATTCTGAAAATCTAATCAAGCATGTAAACTCTTCAAGCTCCTATTTATTTATAAATACTGGCAGGCAGATTTTGAAGCAATTATTACTTACAAAAAAAGATTTTTTACACGTGCATCCTGGGTATCTGCCATTGGTTAGAGGAGCAGATGGGTCACTTCATTCAATTGATAAATTCAATCATATTGCTAGTAGTTCTTTTTTTATCAATTCTGAAATTGATAAAGGCAAAATAATTTATAAAGAAAAAAAAAATTTTTTAAAATTTAAGATTAAAAATAAGGACGATTATTCCTTAAAAGATTTATATAATTTATGGTTTTCTTTTGTTGATCCTTTGTTAAGAGCCTCCCACTTAAATAATCTTTTAGAAAATTCAAATATTAAAAATATTAATGACGTTAAAAAGGAAACATCTGATAGTAAATACTATACTTTTATGAATGAATCAGATTTAGATAGAGTGTTTAAAAAAATATTTGAATGATAAAATTAAGATCAAAAGCATATAATTTAAGCATATTAAAGAAACTGCTTGTAGGGAATAAAGCCTATATACCAAAGTTTTTTTATTTTCAAAAAGAAGATTATATAAAAAAAAAAAATAATCTTATTAATACAATTAAAATATTTCAAAAAAAAAATGATATCATTCTTAGATCATCAGCAAAAAGTGAAGATGGAATTAAAAAAACTCAAGCGGGAAAATATAATTCAACAATTTTAAAAAAAAATGATTTGAAAAATACTGAAAAGATTATTGAAAGTTTTTTAAAACAATTTAAATCAAAAAAAGATGAAGTTATTGTTCAAGAATTAATCAAAAAAGTTAATTATGCTGGGGTAATATTTACTAAGGACAGTAAATACAACTCTCCTTACTATCTAATCAATTATGATAAATCAGGAAGAACTGACCTTATTACTTCTGGCAATAGGAATGATACCAAAAAACAATTGGTAATTTATAAAAATTATAAAAACAAAAGTAAATTTGGAAAATTGATATACATTTGCAAAATATTAGAAAAAAAACTTAATACTGATAGACTTGATATTGAATTTGCAATAAAAAAAAATAAAATTTATTTATTTCAAGTTAGATATCTTCCCACCTCAAATTTATTGAATAAAAGAATTTTTAAAACAAGTGATTTTTCTAGCGTAATGCTTAATATTGAAAAAAAATTAAATTACTTGCTAAAAAAAAATTTAAACTTAACTGGAAATTTTACAATCTTCAGCAATATGGCAGATTGGAATCCAGCAGAAATGATAGGAGACAAGCCTAATCCATTAGGATTATCTCTATATAAAGAACTCATAACAGATGAAGTTTGGAGAAAGCAGAGGTCAAATTATGGGTATAAAGATGTTTATCCAAATGTATTAATGTTTAGTTATGCAGGATCTCCTTACATAGATATAAGAACAGATTTGAATAGTTTTTTACCATCTACAATAAATAAAAATTATTCTGATAAAATAATAAATAAATATTTGTCAATATTAAAAAAAAATACTTATCTTCATGATAAAATAGAGTTTAATCTAATAGAGACTTGTTATTCCATTTGCTCAAAAGATAGACTTAAAAAAATTTTTAATAGCAGAATTACAAATAAATATCTTAATGAGCTAAGAAAACTTACAATAAATATTTTTAAAAGAAAATTAATAAATATTGAAGAAAATAAACTTAAAATTTTTAAGAATAATTTGGAAACTATAGACAAAAAGAACATAAGCCCAATACAAAAAATTTTTTTTCTATCAAATATAATTAAAGACTTTGGAACATTGCCATTTGCAGGAATAGCAAGAATGGCTTTTATTAGTCAAATTATTCTTTTAGATTTAAAAAAAAAAAATTTGATTAATCCTGTAGAATTTGAAAATTTTTTTAATTCACTTAAGCTTATAAATTATGAACTTTCTAAGGATCATCATCTGGTATTAAAGAGAAAATTATCAAAAAAAATCTTTTTAAAGAGATATGGACATATTAGACCATCTACTTATGATATTAATTCTCTTAGCTATAAAGAAAACTACAAAAAATACTTTTCAACCCAAAAAAATGAAAATCAAATAAAATCAAAAACTGTTTTTAGATTTAAAAATAAAAAGTTATTAAATAAAATATTTCTAAAAAATTATAAAATAAGTTTTAATTTTTTTATTAATTTTGCAAAAAAAGCAATTGTTGGAAGAGAGAGATCAAAGTTTATTTTTTCTCAAGGTGTTGATAAAATTTTTGAAAATTTAATAAAACTTTCTAATGAAATAAATATTTCTCGATCTGACTTAAGTTACATTGATATTAAAAATATTTTAAATTTTTATCCTAAACTTGAGTCGAGAAAATTAAAAAAAGCTTTATTAGAAGAGATTAAAGAAAATAAAAAAGAGTTTGAATTTTTAAAAATGATTAAATTACCAGATATCATAAAATCTAAACAAGATATCTATTGTTTTGAAGAAAGCTTTAGTAAAATAAATTTTGTTACTACAAAAAAAATAATAGGTTTTTCTGAAGAAATTACTTCAAACAGTAGCAGAAAGATGTTGGATGGAAAAATCATTCTAATCAAAAATGCTGATCCAGGATATGACTATATCTTTAATCATAAAATTAAGGGTTTGATAACTATGTATGGTGGTTCAAATTCTCACATGGCTATAAGATGTTTAGAACTAAATTTACCAGCTGCTATAGGAGTAGGTAAGCTTAATTATGAAAACATTTTATTATCAGAGAAATTGTTAATGGATTGCTCTAAAGAAAAATTATATACATTAAAATGATAAAAAGTATTTTCATTTCTCCGTCTTTATCGAAAAATAAATTTGGTGAAATTGTTTTTTCTACCAGAGTAAATTATTTTGAGTATTTTGAAAAATTAGGTTTGTATTGCACTTCATCGTTTGTTTCTAAGAGGAAAGAAATAAAAAAAATAGCAAATAATTCAGGAGCCCTTGTTCTTTGTGGAGGTGGAAATATTTACAAGATAGAAAAAAAAAAAATAAATTTTATAAGAGATAAATTCGAAATTTCCTTAATGAAAGAATTTATAAAAAAAGGTAAGCCCATTATTGCTATTTGTAGAGGTTTTCAGTTAGTGGTATCAAAAACTAAAAGTAAAATTCTAAAAGTAAAAAATCACGTTAAAAAAAAACATGTGGTGAATATAGTTAAAAAGAATAAATTTATAAGAGATAACTCTTATAATACTAATTCTTTTCATGATTTTGCTATAAAAGATTTAGATAAAAACTTTCAGATAAATGGAGTAACAAGAGATGGTAGCATAGAAATTGCAACACACTTTAAAAAAAAAATTTTATGTTTAATGTTTCATCCAGAAAGGGAAAATATTTCTAAAAGTAAAATTAATGAAATAATATTAAGATTTTTGTATGGAATTAATAATTTTAGCAGCTGGTCAAGGAAAAAGAATTAATAAATATTTAAAAAAAAACAAGTGTTTATTGAAAATCCGTAACAAGACACTAATAGAAAAAATAATTGATGATTTTACTTCCTTAATTAATCTAGACAAAATTAGCGTAATAGTTGGTCACAATAGTTCAAAGATTAGATCTCAATTAATAAATTACAAAATTAACTTTATTTACAACAAAGATTATAAAAAAAAAGAAATGCTTCATTCGCTTTATCTTGGATTGTTAAAAACTAAAAAAGATGCAATTGTTGTTTATTCAGACATATATTTTTCAAAATCAATTATTAAATTAATAAGGAAAGGTGTTTCTAAAACAATTATTTTACCTATCAATCTAAATTGGAAGAGTGTTTGGATAAAAAGGAAAAAAGATTTTTTCGAAGATTGTGAAAGTTTAACCTATAACAAAAAGTTTTACTTATCTGAAATAGGAAATAAAATTATTTCAACACAAAAAGTAATGGGACAATATATGGGTATGATTTATTTTCCAAAGAAAAGTATTTCTAAAGTTTTAAAAATTTATAAGGAAAAAACCTTCTATAAAAAAATTCATATAACACAATTTTTAAATCATTTATTAAAAAAGAATATGAAGATAAAATGTTTACCTTGTAAATCTAACTGGTATGAATTTGATGATATACAAGATATTAGAAATTTTAATAAATGATATTTTTACAAATTATAAATTTACTAAAATTTATTTTTCTAGAAAAAAAGAAAAAAAAGTTTGTCTTTTACTCTGAGTCTATTTTTTATAAAAACTTTTATATTGATTTAGTAAAAAATTTAAAGAAAAAAGAAGATCTAGTGATCGTATCATCAGATGTAAATGAATTTAGAAATTTAAATAAAAAAAAGATTAAGAGTTATTATATAAGTAATAATTTACTCAAAACTATATTTTTTGGAACATTAAATTGTGATTATCTTATAATGACTATGACAGATATTGGAAATAATTTTCCTAAATCAATTTTTAAATGTAAGTATATTTATTTTTTCCATTCTTTAGCAAGTACTCATAAAATATATACAAAAAATGCTTTCGATCAATATAACATTATTTTTGTAAATGGAGACTATCAAATAAAAGAAATTCGTTTAAATGAAAAAAGAAAAAATCTTCCAAATAAGATATTAGTTAAAACTGGATATTTTTTTTTAAATTTTTTGAAAAAAAAATTAAATAAAAAAAAATATAAAAAAGATACAGTTTTATTTGCACCATCTTGGACGTATGAAAATTCTAATTTATTTAATGATTATGGTCTTAAAATTATAAAAAAATTAATTGACCTAAAATTAAACGTAATTTTAAGACCTCATCCAGAAATAATAAAAAGATTTCCTGATAAAATTTTAGAAATTAAAAAGGCTTTTGGTAAAAGTAAAAAATTTTTGCTTGATAATTCTTCATCTAACTTAATTAGCATGGAAAAATCTTTGCTTTGCTTGACAGATAACTCTACTATAACAATGGAGTATGCTTTATCTTTAGAAAGACAAGTAATATATTTGGATTATAAAGATAAAATTCATAATTTAGGTTACAAAGAATTAAATATTGAAACGCTAGAAAGTAAATTTAAAAAAGAACTAGGAATCTCAATCGGTATAAAAGATTTTTTAAAATCGAAATCTTTGTTAAGTCCGAAAAATTTTAGTAAAACTACCTTTAAGAAAAAATTAAAAAAATTTGAAAAAAAATATTTATTTAATTCTAGCCATTCTATAAATAAAGCAGTTGACTTCTTAAAACACTTAAGCGAAAAGAACACATGAAAGTCTTTTTTTCTATTATCTTAATTTATTTTTTATTAATAAATAATTTAAGTGCTTATGCAGATCCTGGTTCTGGTTCCTTTATAATTCAAGCTTTAATTGCTTTTTTTGGAGCAGTAATAATTTTTTTAAAAAACCCAATTTTTTTTATTAAAAGTTTTTTCAATAATCTTAAAGCAAAAATTTCAAAAGATATTAAAAAAAAAGATAAAACTGATGAAAAAAAAAGTAAAGATTGAAGACAATGTTTTAAATAGTAATTATTTAGACATTGTTACTTTGTCTTTACTATTATGTTCAAATTATTATTTTCAAGCTTATATTGATCGACATTTACCAGTCAATTTTAACATTAAGATAATAGAGTTATTATTTCTTTTTATTACATCTCTAATCTTCTTTTATGTTTACTTTTTTTTAATAAAAAAAATAAAACCAAATATTCTTATATGTAAAATTTTTGTTATTTTTTTCTTGGCTTGGATAGTTAATCAGGCTATCCAAACATTTTTTTTTATGAGCAATGAAATGACCTTTACTTTTTTTCTTGCAAAAATATTTAATTTGCATCCAGAGGGAGAATACAGGCTATTTATAAGAATTTTTAGATTTTTTCTTCCTTATTTGTTTTTTATTTTTGTAATCTTCTTTTTTTATAATTATAGAAATAAAATATTAGATTTTATTAAAATTTTTTCAATATTTACTTTTTGCTTTGTAATTTACAATGAAATTAATTTATCATTACATTTTACAAATAAAGATCAAGAGAAATTACAATTATCTAAAATCGAAAATCAAAATAAAAATCTAAAAGTTTTATGGTTTGTGTTTGATGAATTCGATCCATTAATAGCTGAGGAATATTTAGATTTAATGCCCAATTATAAACATTTTAAGGATAAATCTTTTGAACATAAAAATTTTTTTATGTCGGCTAAAAAAACTAATGTATCTATTCCAGCACAATTAATGGGCATTGCTCCTATCGGTGCAATTGTAAAAAATAAAAAATATTATCTAATAGATAAAAAAAAAATTTTAAAAGAGTTTAAATATGAAAATACAATTTTTTCTGATTTAAAAAATAAAGGTTTTGATAGTTCACTTTTCTCAAGTTTTGTTTATTATTGTAAAGTATACTTAAAAAAAAATTTATTAAACAAATGTCTTGATCCTGAATATGACAAAAGATCATTTTTTACATTATTACAAAGACCGCTATTAGAAAATTTTAAAGGAACAATATTTATCTTTTCACCATTAAGCAAAATACAGTTTACTTTAAATTTAGCTAAAAAAGATAATAAAAAACAACGTGACTTATTAAAGGTTAAAAAAGAAGATTTTGATAAAATTATGGAAAGTAAATTAAGCTATGAATCACTAAAGGATATTGATGGATATAAAATGGTAAATTTTAATGATATTGAAAATATTTTAAATGATAAAGAAAAAATTCAATTAGGTTTCTTCCATTTAATGATACCTCATTTGCCTTCAGAGTATGCTGAAAAAAAGTTGAATTTAAACTTTCAGTCAATAGATACAAAATTTATGGATGATTGGACGAGATCAGAATTCATGCTAAGTTATTTAATAAATTTAAAATACACAGATTTAGCGATAAAAAAAATTACTGATATTTCAAAAAAATATATTAATGAAAAAGATATAGTAATTATATTTTCATCAGATCACTGGTTCAGAGTAAAAGATCTAGACAACAAATTAAAAAGTTATCCTTCTTTATTTATTGTTAATTTTCTTTCAGACAATGATAAGTTTATTAGTAATAAAAAAAGTAGCGGCAATCATATAAGAGAATTAATCTCAAATATTTTTGATAAGAAAATTAAAAACCAGGAAGATATTATTGAGTTTTTTAAGAGTAAAAAATATGAAAAGCCATGCGTCGCAATTGAGTGTTTAGAAGGACAAAAAAATATTTGGATAAGTAATTAATAAAATATAATAATTATTTATTAAATGCTGAAAAATTAAACTTTATCAATTTATAAATTGTTTCTATCAGGGATCCAAAAATTAAAGTTGATATCAAACTGTATCCAAAAAATGGCAACCCCATTGTGTAAGCTTCAATTAATCCCTCAAAATTAGGTTGATACATCCCTGCCAACCATACTCCGTAGTTGGTTATTAAAAAAAAGAGAACTGCACCACCTAAAGCTCCAAAGATTCTTTGATAAATTGATTGTGTGAAATATTTAGATAATAGGCCTATAACAATTACACTCCCCCAAGTGAAAAAAACAGTATCATGCATACCTATCAATAAATCTGTAATTACAAAACTTAGCAAAACAAAGGGCAAATATCTTATTCCTAAAAAAGCTGGCACATAAAAACTTAAGGCAATTAAGCTTGTAAAATTAGGAGGATGAGGAATCAGTCTACTCGCGGCTAAACTTAAAAAAATAGCTAGATAAATATTAAACTTTTTCATTATTCAATTATTAATATTTAGATCTAAAAGACAAGCCTATTCTACGACCATCCTGATTGTAAGTATCTGGTCGCTGATACTTCTCATCAGTCAAATTTGTAATATTTAACATCCATTGATTACCTAAAAATTTTTTTGAAAAAGAAAGATTCATAACGTCTGAACTATCAACTTTTGCCAAATAAGTACCATTTTTCCAATCTTCTACTTTACCTATATGCCTATAATCATAATTTAAATGAAAAGGACCGATTAAATTTGAATTTATTTTTTTAGAATATTTAATTCCAAACTGTTTTTCTGGCCTTCTTTGTTGAGGATCTCCATCTGCTTCTCTACTTTTTGAAAATATACTTGATAAGGTCAACTTATTATCTTTGTTATTAATTATAAAACTACTTTCCAAACCTTCTTGATTAATATCAATGATTTCATTGTATCCATTTGTAGTTCTAGATCGATTCAATACATCAGATATCTGTCCTTTATAAGCTGTAGTTACAAAAGACGTACTATCTGTTAAATCATAATTAAGAGAAAATTCCCGAGTTAGGCTAGTTTCAGCTTTTGTTGTTTTCATCGCTTTAAAACTACCACTAGGTTCTGCGCCATGTAAAACATATAGATCTGGATGTCTCAATCCAGTTGACTCAGAAAAACTTAAAGTGAATCTATTAATTAATTTGGTCGCATTTATCCTGTATGTCAAATTTTCTTGACTATATTTGTGGCTATCACCTCTTGCATGAAATGATAGAATGGTGGAGTCATTTATCTTATATCCTACATTTGAAAAAATTCCAAAGTTATCCATGTGTCCTTTTGCAGAAGAACCCCAGCTCCCATTAACTTGAAAATCTCCTTTTGTATAATTGTAATCACTACCAAAACCTAATGATATCTCTTCTGATATATTTAATCTTCTCTCTCCTTTAAAAGTGTACGACTTAGAATAATATTTATTTTTTACTGCAGTATCATAATATCGATCATGAACATGTATATGTGAAGTAAAATTATCTTCTATATTTTTTCTTTTACTCTCCAAGGTTGATTGAAATGCATACATAATATTGTCTGCATTTGCATTAGCATCGTCCCAACTATCATAGCCACTATCTGTTTTTCTTCCATACCCTGTAAGTTTAAATTTTACATTATCATTCAAGAACTTCGATGAATTATAATTAATAGATACATTTTTTGCTCCATCAAGATCTGGCTGAGAATTTTGAGTACTAGAATATTCAGATTGTGAAGTTCCACCTTTAATATTATGATGCCATCCATTTTTAGTTATATAAGTATAGTTACCACTTATTGAATTATTTCTGCTATTTGAACCACCTAATGAAATAGTATTTTCATAATCAATATCTGTTATAAAATTTATAGCTCCACCAATCGCAGCAGGTCCAAAAATAGCTCCACTAGCTCCTTTGTATATTTCTATTTGTTGAATACCTTGTAAAAAGTCATAACCAAAATCAAACATTGCCTTGGGAGAACTCTGATCATTTATTGCTATTCCATTCAATAATACTAATGTGTGATTTGAGTTAGTCCCTCTCATGAAGACAGAAGTTTTCTGTCCTCTTGGTCCATCACTATAAACATCTAGACCCAAAACATGTTCTAGCACACTCCTAACATCTTCGTAACCAGACTCTAAAATTTGTTTTTTTGTAATTACTGTTTTACCTACATTTGATTCTGAAATTTTAGAAGTATTAGGAGTAGAAAAAATAGTCACACAGGGAATTCCACTTTCATTTTTCCATTTGCAGTCTTCTAAGCCGAATGCTTTATTCAACGAAAAAAAAAGAAATAAAATTAATAAGCTGATTTTACTCATAAATTTATGTATATATTAAATTATTCATCAAAAATAGAGCTTTTTAGATAATTGCCTTTTTAATATCTTTGATATAATAAAAATCGTTATAAACTATTTAAACTATGAATACTTTAATTTGCTCAGTTCCTGTTGAAACTCCTGGCGCAAAATTGAGAAGAAAAAGATCAGAAGGATCTTTTCCTATCATGCCTAAAATTGCTTGCACAGCTCTAAATAATTGGGCAGAAAAAAATGGTTTTAAATGTAATTATTATGACATTGATATGTTATATCCCTCTGATGAGGAGATTGAAAAATTTCTAAGAGATAACCCTCAAGACATAATAGGATTAAGTGCAGTAGTTTCTACCAGCTATTTACAAGTTAAAAGATTATGTAGAATTATTAAGAAAGTTAATGAAAAAACTCTAATAGTTGTAGGTGGATATTTAACAGCTGCATCTAATGTTTTGTTGAATAAAACTAAAGCTGATCTCTGCGTGGTTGGAAATGGTGAGATAGCCTGGGTAGGAATACTTAAATATATGGACAAACATTTAAAAGAAAAAAGAAATCAGCTAGATTTTGATGAACTTTCAAAGATAAGAGGTTTAGCTTTTCTGAAAAATGAAAAATTGGCATTCACAGGTTATGGAGAGACTTTAAAAGGGTGTAATTTAAATTTTCCAGATTTCGATTGGTTGAAGAGTGGTTTAAATGGGGACAAAGAAGCTCTAAAAAATTATTTCCGTCCTTTTCAAAAGGTAGAGGAATTTATTATGGATCCTAAAGCTTGGGAAAAGGGTAGAAGACCAATGGTAGTAAATATTTTTACATCAAAAGGATGTGTAGCTAAATGTACTTTCTGTCAAAGAGGATCTAAAGGGTATGATGTATATGATTTAGATAAACTAGATAAATATTTAGTCACTTTAAAAGAAAAGTATAATGTAGGTTTTGTCATGGTTGCAGATGAAAATTTTGGATCAAACAGAAAATATTCACGAGAAGTGGCGGAATTATTTCATAAACATGGCATGCTGTGGAATGCAATAGGTGTTAGATGCACTAGTGTAGATAAAGAGGATTTAATTCATTATCAAAATAATGGGTGTAGCTCTCTTAAATTTGGCCTTGAGTCTGGTAGTCAAACTATGCTTGATGTCATGGAAAAAAAATTCACGGTTGAAGATATAAAAAAAGCAATATTTGCATGCGCAGAAATTGGTTTACATACTCCTTTAATGGGATTTATGGTTGGAATGCCAGGAGAAAGTGAGGAAACAATAAGAGAAAGCGGGGAACTCGCTGGTGAACTTTATGCAAAACTAAAAGTTCCTCCTAATTTTATATGGGGTCATAATGATATACCTTATGCTATTCCATTAGTCGGTACTCCTTTATATGAATACGGTAAACAAATGAAATTAGTAGGCAGTTCAGTAGAAGATGAAGAGAGATATTTAGAAATGACTTCAAACGTTGCTGTACTAAAAAGATTTTTTCTAAATTTTAATGGTGCCCCAATCACGGAAGTTTTATTTTGGGATATGCTTTATTGGTTAGAATGTACTAGATCATATGTAAAATTTATGAATGGGGAAGAAGATGATGTAAATGCAATAAAGAAATATAATATGCAAATTGATTTACAAAATCAAAACCCTCACCACAAAGCTAAACAAAAATCTGTACAAGTAATGGGCGCTGGAACAGAAAACAAAGTTTCATTTAATAATTATTTTGTTACTAATTGGTTGAGAGAAAAAGTTATTTTTAATAAGACAATAGCAAAACTACCAAGATTTATAGTAAATCCTCTAGTAAAATACTCTTTATATCTTGAGTGGTTGGTTCAAAAATATATCTTTAAAGATAAACACAATTTGCACAAATATTCTAACTCTTTTGCATCAGCAGATTTTAGGTTAAAAAAAGAACTTTTAGATAAGAAAACTACCTCTCAGAGAGATAGATCTTTAAGAACGATTGTTAATAACAAAATTGCAAAAATTTCACAATCTCAAGAGGCAAAAGTTATAAGCTCTTTAACTGGTGGTCCTTGATATATATCTAATTAAGCCTTTTAAAACCCACATGACATTCAGGAATTTTTCTTAACTTTTCTAATCCATTTTTTAATTCAAATTGAGATATCATCATAAAAATTTTATCAAGAACTTTAAAATATTTTTTTAAATTTTTTTTATTATGACTAGTTGATAAAAATATATAATTTGATGCTAAAATTTTATTTTTTAACATAATGTAAGTAAAATAAGATTTATATTTGATCCACTCCTTAGAATTAATGCTAAATGAAGGGATAGCGTCCAGGCCTGTCACGTTAATTTTAATATTATATTTTTTCGCAGATTTTATCCATTGCTTTTTTATCATTTTTCCTAAATTGCAAATTTTTTTCCAACTTTTCTTCTTTTCCATTTCCTCCAAAGTTTTAAGAGCTGCTACATATCCAGTTCTCTCAGTCCAAAAGGTGCTGCTAATAAAGGTAGATTGGGCGCTTTGCATTATATTTTTCTTACCAATAATGGCAGTTATTGGATAGCCATTTCCAAGCGCTTTTCCAAAAATGCATAAATCTGGTAAAACATTATATTTTTTGTGCAAACCTCCAAAAGTTTCTCTAAATCCACTTGTACATTCATCAAATATTAAAACTATTTTTTTTCTTGTACAAAAGTCCCTTATTTTTTTTAAAAAGTTATTTTTTGGAGAAATATTTCTATAAACCTCCATCTTTACAACACCAATTTTGTTTTTTTTACAAATTTGAATAAATCTTTTTATGTCGTTATATTCAAATGGAAATACTGTATTTTTTAACTTTTTTGGCACTCCACTCGCTGACAAACCTGGGAGCAAGTGTTGATTCAAGTTTTTTGATGAGGAAATATTTGCTGATAAATACCAATCATGCCATCCATGGTAACCGCAAATAGCCACATTATCTTTTTTAGTATAAGCTCTGGCAATTCTTATAGCTATAGAATTAGCTTCACCACCAGTTTTTGCAAATCTCACCATGTCAAAACCTTTATGAATTTTTATTAGTTTTTCTGCTAAATGAACTTCTTCAGGACAATTTAATGATGACATGTTTCCATTATTAATTGCTTTTTTAACGGCTCTGTCCACCTGAGGATTAGCGTAACCAAGGATGTTTGTTCCTACACTCATAGATGCAAAATCGACATACTTTTTTCCATCTAGATCCCAAACATTACATCCTTTAGATTTGGAAAAGTAAGTTGGCCATAAATTTGGTAAAAACATCTCTGGACGTTTTGAAAGCAACATATTGCCTCCTGGAATAATATTTTTTGCTCTTGACCATAATTTTTGACCAGTTGAAATTTTAGAACCTAAATTTCTTTCAATAGATATATTTTCATCAAATATTTTTGGATATTTATTTATTACTTTTAAAACGTCTTTATAGGAAAAATAATTTTTATATTTAAGTTTTTTAAAAGTATTTTTGATCACGATGAAATCTTTTGGTTCATCTATAGTTAATCTGTATTTTGAGTAGTCTTTGCTTAAAGAAAAGTTAAATGAATTTTTAGTATTTCTAATAATATATGGAGTTACATGCTCTCTATCATAGTCACTTTTGGCTTTTTTTGCAGCTTTAACTAAAGATTTATAAGAAAATACTTCAAGGTCAAAACCATCTGGAAAAGTTGGAGGGTTAATATTCGAAACATAGTCATAATTATTATCTTTAATTTTTTTGATTAATGTGTCTAAAATCTTATAATCTGAAAACGGACAATCTCCACAAACTCTAACTATATGTGTTGGCTTAAGTTTTTTTGCTAAAGCATAATATCTTGAGAGAACATTTTTTTCATTACCTGCATAAGTATAAATTTTTTTCTTTTTTAAAAAACTGATTAACCTTTTATCTTTTTGTTTGTTAGTAGTTGCAACAACTACTTTCTCTATCAATTTTGATTTTGATAATCTTTCAATTATTATTTCAATTAAAGTTTTTCTACCTAGTTTTTCTAAAACTTTGCTTGGGTATCGTATTGAACCTAGTCGAGCTTGAATTATAACTATAATCTTATGTTTCATAATTTTTTTTTATTATAAAAATTAATTCTTTAAATTTTTTTCCAATTTTAAATTTATTCATATCTTTTAACATTATATTTGAATTTCTTTTTGAAAAAAAATTAAATATTTTTTTTTTATTTTTATTGTGATTAAAATTTTTTGATTTTCCGACATAATTGATTATTTTTTCTTCTTTTAAATTTTTTAAATTATTTAACTGATTATTTGCCGTAGATATTACTATCATTTTTTTTTTGAATATTAGACCTTCCCAAACTGATACACCTCCCGAAGTTATAAAAAACTCACTATTTGATAAAATATTGAGATATTTTTTTTGAGGCAATGTTTTATAAATTTTAAAATTTTTTATTTTTAAACTTTTTATATTTACTTTACAGTAACTTCCTAAAATAATTTTAAAGTTTAATTTATTAAATTTTTTATTGTTAAAAATTGATAAGACTTTTTCTAAAATTTTATTTTCATTTGTTGAGCCTAAAAATATTAAAACTTGGCCTCTTTTAAATTTTTTACCGATGAGATTTAAATTACTTGAAAAAAAATATTTTGGACCAATAAATTTTTTCTTAGAATAAACTTTTTGAAATATCTTCTCTTTTAAATTTTTATCTATAAAGTTATAATTGATATAATATTTGCAGATATGTCTTTTGTTTAGATTGTCATCAATTGATATAATATTTTCATTTATTTTATATATTTTTTTATTTAATGAATAACTTAAAATATAACTATCAAGAATTATTAAATCAGGATCAAAATCTAAAATTTTTTTTAAAACTGATCCTTCATTTTTAAAATTTTCAAAATCAAATTTAAAATTATTATCTAATTTTTTAAATTTTTCTTTTTTATTTAATATGAATAATATTTTACTTTTTTTTTCTTTAAGATGATTGATAAGTTTTATCGTTCGACCGTAATGACCAGATCCAACTCCTTTTCCTAAAGATACTATTGCAAGAATTTTCATTTATTTCTTTTAAATATTTGATCATTGATCATGAGGTAATCTAATTTAGAACTGATAAAAGCTCTAATAGAGTCACTAATTGAACAAACTATTGGCTCCTCATGCATATTGAAACTTGTGTTGATCAAAACACCGATACCATTTATTTTTTTAAATTGTTTTAGTATTTTATACATTCTTTTGTTGTGAGATATATTTACTATTTGTGGTCTAGCAGTGTTATCAATATGTACTACTCCTGGAGCTCTTTTAATAACTTCATTTTTACATTTAAAAGTCATTGTCATATAAAGTGAGCTCGAATGAGATTTTTCAATTTTATAAAAATATTTATTAAAGTCTTCTTTTAAAACAACAGGAG
Organism: uncultured Pelagibacteraceae bacterium; assembly: GCA_902582875.1. Lineage (GTDB taxonomy): Bacteria > Pseudomonadota > Alphaproteobacteria > Pelagibacterales > Pelagibacteraceae > Pelagilacustribacter. The sequence continues at coordinate 28,111 of CACHTV010000008.1, forward strand.
CAAATGGCATAAATTCAGTTCTTTTAAGTTTTTTATTTAGAGTAAAATTAATTTTCTTATCTTCAGCAGAGCTAATTATACTTCTATTGCATAAGGCTCTTGGCCCAAACTCCATTTTACCTTGAACAATACCAATAACACTTCCAGCATTTAATGACTCTGCAATAAACTTAATATTATTTTTAGTTTTAATTTTTTTTATTGAAAATTTTCTAAGGTTCTTATTTAAATCTAGGTCTTTTATCTCTGGCCCTAAATACATATTTTTAACATTAAAACTTTTAAATTTTTCTTTTTCATTCAACATTAAAGCTGCAGCCCCTACACAAAGTCCGCCATCACCCATATTAGGAAAAACATACGTTCTATTCACTTTTTTATTTAGTTGAATTTTTTGATTTAATTTTACATTTGAAAAAACTCCTCCCGCAAGAGCTAAATCAAATTTTTTTGAGTCAATATTATTAATGTATTGAATTACTACATCTTCAAGTCTTTTTTGAGTTGCTGCAGCTATTTCTGCAGCTGAATATTTTTTTAATAAGCTCTTTAAAAAAGTATTATTGAATTTTGGTAAATAATAACCCTTTTGCGAAAGACCCTCGAAATTTTTTAATTTTTTATTATACCTGAAAATTTTATTAATATCTTTCATTGCAATTGTAGGCTTTGCATGAGCCGCAAGTCCTAGCACCTTACCTTCGTGTTTGTGAGGGGTAAAACCAAGTAACTTAGTTATACTTCCATAAAAATATCCCAGTGAGTCAATTGTTTCAGTTTTTTTTATCTCCTTAATTTTTCCTCTATTAGCATAAAATAATTTTGCAGATGCATTATCTCCCCAACCATCAATTGTTAAGACATAACATTGTTTGAACTTTGAGAAATAGAACGCACTTGCTGCATGAGAAGTATGATGGTCAAAAATTTTAATGTGTTTAAATTTTTTTTTCAGCTGATTAATTATATTTTTTGTTCTTATAGATATAACCTGGTTTTCATGTTTTTGCCTATTTCGCAAAAAATTAATCATCTTTTTTTTTCGATTAGTAGATAAATTGGAATTTTTGATTAATATAATTTTTTTATTAAAAGCTTCACAATTTGGAGCATCCAATGATAAAGCTGATAAGCCATGAGAAGCAAAATATTTTATATTTTTTAATTTGATTTTATTATCTTTTAAGAGCCTACTTATTGACTTATATGGAATACCAAACCAATTTTTTTTTCTGTTAATTCTCTCTTCACTTATTGCATAAATTAATTTATTTTTTTTGAATAGGCAAACTGAAGATTCTGATAAATAGTTAATTCCTAGTGTATACATTTTTTTACAAATTAAAAAAAACTCTTTTAGTGAGAGCCTTTTCAAGCTTTTGCATTGGGGTATGAAAACGATCTCCAATTTTAAATTTTTTTAAATTTTCCTTTTTTCTATTCTTATTAAATATTTTTTTAACTTCTATAATTCCACCGCTAACACAAACTGAAATGCTATTTTTAGATTTATTAATAATTAATCCAAATTGAAATGGATGAAAATTTTTACTTTTTATGAATTTGCAATTTTTAAAATAAACAGTTTTTTTATTTAATTGTGTGTGCGCGCCTAAATAAGGATTATCAAATGCTTTTATAAAATAAAAAATTTCTTTACCTGGCCAATTCCAATTAATCCATCCGTGAGTCTGAGTGTCTAATCTTGGCCAGTAAGTAGAATTTTTTCTTAATTGTTTTTTAATTTTACCTTTTTTTTTAAATAAATTATTTAAGTTTTTTTTGAACATAAGAGAAGAAACTTTATTATATTTATCCTGCCAATCAATAGGATTTTTACAATTCTTAGTATTAAATTTATAAGTTTGAATTATATCTCCATTGTCAATTTTTTCATTCACCAAATGAAGACAAGAATATCCTAAAATATTATTTTGTAGAATTTGCCAACTAAATCCACCTCCACCTCTATTCTGAGGTAAATTTGCGCCATGTATATTGTAAAAACGAGATTTAAAAATTTTTATTATATTTTTTTTGAATATCCATGGTGATCCGATAGACACTCCAATACAATTATTATTTTTTATTTTTTTTTGTAAAAACTTTTCGTTAAATCTTTTTTTTATATATAAAACTATATTAATTTTTTTTAAACAATTTTTAAGATTAGAATTGTTTGTTATTATTTCTTTAGAATGTCTAGGAGAGGTAAAAACTATACATTTAATCTTTTTTTCAATTGTAATTTTAACTAAATTAATTAAAAGTTTTCCTCCTCCAAAAAAAATAATGGTTTTCATAATATTAATTTAAACTAGATTTAATGGATGAAATTTTTCAATTTTACCTTTGTTAGGAACTTTTTTTACCCATTTAAAATATTTGGGCAATCCTGCAGATAGTTTCGTAAATGATTTTATATTAAACATTTTCTTCAATTTTTTACCAGAAGCATGAAAGCCAAAAGAGTCCCCAGGAGTACCTTGGGAAATTCTATATTTATAATTTTTTTTACCGAAAGTTTTTGCAATTAGTTTAATTACGTTTTTAACTGTATAGTTATCTCCAAAAGATAAATTAATTATTTCATGCTTAGAGGATCTAATTTTTATAGCCTTTGTTAAAACGTTAATACAATCTTCTATAAATACGAAATCTCTAAATCTTTTAAGAGAACCTTTTATTACTAAAGGCTTATTTTTCCATAAATAACTTGTATAAATACTAATCATTCCTTTTTTTTGATTATTTAAATTTTCTCCAGGACCGTAAGTATTAAATAATCTAAAGATAATAGTCTTAGTCGATGTTTTTTTTAAAACTTGTTTGACAAATAATTCTCCAGCATATTTTGAGACGCCATAAATAGAGTCTGGATCAATTACGGTATTTTCCTCTATGGTTCTATGTTTTTTATTTCCATAAACTGCAACAGAACTAGTATAAATAAATTTTTTTACTTTAATTTGCTTTGCTAAATTACAAATTAAGTATGTGCCATAAGAATTTGTTAAAATATCAAATTTTGGATCATCATAAGCAGGTTCCACTGCAGATTGTGCCGCAAGATGATAAATTATTTCTGGTTTCCATTTTTTTATTTTACCAATAATCTTTTTCTCAGTTATATCGCCTTTAATAAATTTTGATTTTTTATTAATAAAAGGTATTCCTCCTTGAGATCTTAAGGCATCAACGATTAGAACTTTGTGACCAGAAGCAATTAGACTATTACTTAAATGTGCCCCTATAAAACCTGCACCACCTGTAACTAATATTTTTAAATTTTTCTTTTCTCTTTTTTTCATGATTTTACTCGTTAAAATTAAATCTAGTATTTTAAATCTGTGTCCACCTCATGCATTAATTTGATTTTATTGTAAATGTCTTTTCTTACATACATTAAATTTGTTTGATATCTTGAAAATGAAACTATATTTCCAGAACTTTCTATAGCAATTAATTTATAGTTATAATTATTTAATGCATTTTCAATATCATATAAACTATTTGCATTGTTGTGAGCTATACCCAAAATATACTCTAAATCTATAATTTTTATAGATTGATCTTTTAATAATTGTTTGGCCCCAGCTAATACTTCTGCTTCACTGCCTTGCGTATCAATTTTTAAAATGTCTATGTTATTAATATGATTTTTTTCACAATATTCATCTAATGTAATAACATTTATGTCTTTAGTATAAAAATCTTTCTTATCTTTAACTTTTAATCTTTGATATTTTGATCCATCTACAACAGGGTAAAATGAACTTATTCTATGAGAATTATAAAAATAAAATTTTCTTTTTTCAGTAGCTGAGCCAACTGCAACATTATTTTTAATAACATTTTCAGCTTTTATATTTGTATCAAAATTTTTTAAAATTTCATCATTTGGCTCAAAGCTATAAATTCTGCTTTTTGGAAAAATTTTTTTAAATCTTATTACACTATCACCATCATTAGCACCAACATCAAAAATTATTGGATCTTTTTTTTTTTCAAAATATTCTTTTAAAATGAATTTATGTAAAGCATCAAATGAATTATGACTTACTAATTTTTTAATACCAATTATTTTAAAACCAAATATTTTAAATATGTTTTGAATAAAGTTTTTTAGATTGTTTATCATTTATTTTCCAAGTTACCTTCCGATCCATAGAATAACTTCCATAAATAAAAATTCTGTCCCTAGACGAAGATTTAAATTTAGAAACACCGTGATAAGAATTTGGAGTTGACATAAAAGCGATTAAATGACCTGCTTTTGGAGTAAAACCCATTGTTTTTTTCACAACTTTTTTATCAGGAAACCTAGGATATTTTTTCTGTTCAAAAAAATTTTTATTTGTATCGAAAACTTCTAATTCACCTCCGTCTTTTTTCTTAAAAGTGTTTAAGTAAATTAAAAAACTAATAACTCTTGTATCCCTATCTCTATGAGCAACTCTAAAATAACCTTTTTTAGATTTAGAAAAATCCATATCTAAATTTAAAGTTTGTCTAAAAAAACTTGATATAAATCTTGTTTCTCTTAAATGATCAAAAAGCTTAAAGCTTTGTCTTCCAAATTTTATTTTTGAGTAGAGAGGGCTTTTAATGGTAGGATAAAATAAATCATTTTTATTTTTATTCTTATAAATTAAATAATTTTTTATCTTTTTAAATGTTTGAAAATTATTTAATTGATAATATAAATTTCTCAAATGAGGTGATTGTTTTAATTGTTTTTCAAAATGACTCGAACCTTTATTTACTCTAAATCTTCCATTCATAACTAAATCATCGTATTTTTTAAAATTATCTATTTCTTTGCAAAGTTTGGTGCAAGTTTTTTTGTCTAAAAATTTACCTAATGAGATCAAAGGGTAAGGCGTATTCAATCTGTCTATTTTTTCAAAATTAAATTTTACCATTTTTTTCTTTCAATTTTTTTTTTAAAAAAATTAAATCTTTCATATTATCTATGTCAAAGCCTGCTAAATCATTTTCTAAGACTATTGGAGTAGGTGAGTTACACAGTCTATTTTTATATTTTTTATATATATTAATTGGAGCAATAAAAGCTGCACTATTAGCTAAATAAATTTTTTCTAAGTCCTGTGTCCTCGGCCATCTGTTAAGTTTAGCATTATGTGAAATCCAACCGCGTTTCGGACTAAGTAAAAATTTTTGTATTAGATCTGCACTAAAGGCGCTATTTCTTACTTTCTTTCTTGTAAAATATTTCTTTAAAAAGGAATAATAACTTTTTTCTGAAAAAAAAGGACTTGTAACGTGAGTCCATAATACATGACTTCCACTACAAATATTTGGTATAACTTCAATTAATTCTTGAATACTATCATCATTTGACAAATATCTATTTCTTTCATGAATTTTAATCCAACTGAATTTTTTACAATATTTTTTAACAACTTCACAATTAGTAGAAATTATATATTCAATATTATTAAACATTTTTGTTTTATTTCTAGCAATTAAATATCTTAATTTTCTAAGTTGATTAATCTTCATTTCTGTTAATCCATATCTAAAATTTGGAAGAGGTCGAACATTCTTATTTTTAATCCTCTTACTATTTTTTCTTATTGGAATAAAAAAACTTATCATCTATCCATGGGTTAATTCTTTTAACGTTTAAAAAAGTCTTAGTTAGTGAAAAAATTTCTAATTTCTTGTTTTTTAAACTTTTAACACTTTCCTCAGTTTCTTTCATAACTATTTGACCTCGTTCTTCATCGGGATTGCCCTCAAAAAAGGCAATGAACAATTTTTTTATTTTTAATTTTAAAAAAGTTAAACCAACTATAAGAAGAGGATTCAAACCAACAGCATCAATTGTTGTAATTTTGTTTTTTTTAAAATTAATTTTTTGTGGCAAAAACTCCTTTTCTGCCAAAAGAGCAAAAATATTTAATTGTTTAAAAATTTTTATATTTTTTATAGTATTTATTTTTTTAATTTCACTGCCACTTAAAACAAGTATTAAGGGATTTTTGATTTTTACTTGAAGATTAAAAAAATTGAATAAAGCTCTACTACCACTTAAAATTATAGGAGACTTAGAGTTGACGTTTTTAAAAAGATTTTCTCCATGTTCTATAAGGCTTGGAGATCCTCCAATTAAAATAGGTTTAGAGTTATTATGATTTTTTAAAATGTTTAAAGCCTTTAAATTATTAAATACATTTTTTTTATTATTAGCTTTTTTATTGTTCATGACCTTAATAGCGGTTCCAGGATCTAATCTTCTTTTTTGCATTAAATCCATTATTTCACTTTGAGAAAAACCACTATTTGCTGCATAGGCATATGCAAATGAACTTCCCCACTTCAAGTTTATTTTAAGATTTTCAAACTTTTCAAGTAAGTTAGCTAATTCAAAACCATATATCTTATTTGATTTATCTGCGTTTATTGCTAATAAAAGTTCTGTTTCCGCATTTCCTGCGCCTCTTCCCATTCCTTTAAAAGTACTATCAACCACATCACAACCAATTTGTTGAGCTTGCAATGTATTTGCTAAAGCTAGACCACAATTGTTATGAAAATGACATCCAATTTTAAATTTTTTTGGAATATTATGTAATTTCTTGAAAAAATTATTTACTTCATTAGGAACTAAAGCACCATAACTATCAACAAACGATACAGTATGAACTTTATTCGATAATTTTTTTATGATCTTATTTAACAGAATATCATCATTTTTCCATTTACTTAAATACATTAAATTAATATTAAAAGTTATTTTTTTAAACTTGTTTATTAATGGATTAATAGTTTTCATTAAATTTTTTAAATCATAAGGCGATACTGCTAAACGTATACCATCTAAAAATTTGTAATTTTTTTCTAATAATTGATTAAGATCTGTAGTTTTTTTTATTTCTTTAAAATTTATCATTGCATATATTTTTTGATTTTTTCTTAAAATTTGTTTTGCTTTAGAAAGAAGATTTTCATTCATATGGTAAAAAGGTCCGTTCAAATCATTTTTTTTTGAAAGATAGCCTAGTTCAATTATTGAAATAGGTAATTTTGAAACAGTTCGAAAATATTCCTCAGCTAAATTCTGTGAAAAATTCCAATTGGTGTAGTAACCACCATCTCTAAACGTACAATCTAAAATTTCAAATTTTTTCATAATTGTTCAATTATTGAACATAGTATAAGTTAATTGAAGCTGAAATCAAATTATTTTGTCTCACCATTTTCTTGGATCAATTAATTTCAAATTATTTGACTCTAATTTTGAAAAATCATGGAGATTTCCTCTAGAAATCGTAGAAAATAAGTCCTTTAAATGTTTTGAATCATCTACTCCTACAACGATTTTATCAATTTGATCTATATTAAATACAAATCTTAGGCATTCTTTAACCGCATTAGAGTTATTAGCTTTAAAAAAAAGTTCCCAATTTTTAATAGTATTTTTAAAGACATTAAATTTTTTGGGCAAGTTTTTAAAACTTAAAGTAAGTAGACCTTGTAAAAAAATTGATCTTGCATGAATTTCAATGTTTTTTTTCTTCAGTTTTGAAAGAAAATTATTCTTCAGAAATCTTTGATCAAACACATTTAATGGAATTTGAACAACGTCAATTTTAAATTTTTGAATTTTCTTATTTATGTCCTTAGGTGAGTACAAAGAGACACCAATTTTTTTTATATAACCTTCTTTTTTTAGTTGAATTAATAAGTTATAAATTTTTTTTCCGTGGTCAGTGGTGAATGATTTTGTGTTATGAAATAAAAAGTACTCATAATTCTTAATCTTAAATTCTTTTAATGAATTAAAAAAATATTTAATAAAATTATTTTCTTTAGAAGTTTTTTTTAAAAACTTATCAGATACTTTAAAACAAATTTTCCAATTACTTAAATTTTGTTTTTTTAAAATTTTAATCGATTCTCTATAGCTTTCTGCCATATCTAAATATGAAATATTTTTTCTTCTTGCCGCTTTTAGTATTTTATTTGAAATTTCCTTGTTTTTAATTTTCTTTTTT
>CACHTV010000009.1 GCA_902582875.1 uncultured Pelagibacteraceae bacterium
TAACCCACGCATTTCTTTTTCTAACTGTTTCCCATTCTGGAGTTTTTATGTATCTCCTACACGGAGTGTTAGCCGTTTATCTTAGAGATCCATTATTAAAATATATAGGAATAATGGGATGATTGAAGGAATACTAATTGGATTAAAAACTGCTTTATCCTTTCAAAACTTAATGATGGTGATGATAGGATGTTTTGCAGGAACTATCATTGGAATGCTTCCCGGTTTAGGTCCGATGACGGCAATCGCTTTAATGATACCAATCACTTACGGTTTTGATCCTGCAACAGGTTTAATTTTAATGGCTGGAGTTTACTACGGAGCTGTATTTGGTGGTTCAACCTCTTCTATTTTAATAAATGCACCAGGAGTTCCTGGAACAGTAGCAACATCATTCGATGGTTATCCAATGGCACAACAGGGAAAAGCTGGTAAAGCACTAGCTATTGCTGCTTATAGTTCTTTTGCAGGAGGCACGATTTCAGCAATCTTTTTATTAATTGCAGCACCAAGCTTATCTAAAGTAAGTTTATCATTTAGATCACCAGATTATTTTGGTTTAATGATTTTAGGGTTAACAGCAGTTGCTGCCTTCTCTTCAAAAGGAAATTTTTTAAAAGCCATGATGATGTGTGTATTAGGTTTAATGTTGGCTTCGGTTGGTCAAGACACTTTATCTGATATTCCAAGATTTACTTTCAATACAATGAACTTGTCAGATGGAATTAGTTTCGTTTTAGTAGTAATGGCAACATTTGCTATGAGTGAAGCTTTAACTATTATAATCAAAGGGAACGACCCCTCTAAAGCTGCAAAACAAATTTCACTTACAGACTTAGGATCCATCAAAGTTAGTAAAGAAGAAACGAAAAAAATGGCTGTAACAATTCCTCGCTCTTCTATTTTAGGATTTATTGTTGGGGTATTACCTGGGGCTGGAGCAACGATTGCATCTTTCTTAGCTTATGGAATGGAAAGAAATTTTGTAAATAATGAAGAAAAAGAAAAATTTGGCAAAGGAAGCGTTCAAGGTTTATCTGCACCAGAAACTGCAAATAATGCAGCATGTTCAGGATCTTTTGTTCCATTACTTACTTTAGGTATTCCAGGAAGTGGAACCACAGCTGTTATGCTTGGTGCTTTGTTAGGTTTTGGTATTCAGCCAGGGCCTAGACTATATGAAACTAATCCGGATATATTTTGGTCAGTAATAATGTCAATGTATATTGGAATGGTGGTTCTTTTGATACTTAATCTACCTTTAATTCCTTACATAGCAAGAATACTTGCAGTTCCTAGAACTTTTTTAATTCCAATGATCTTATTCTTTTCTGTGACTGGTATTTATTTAATGTCATTTAACAATTTTGATATCTTTTTAATGATAGGTATTGCTGTAGTTGCCACTATTTTACGACTTTATGATTTTCCCATGCCACCACTTATCCTAGCTTTTGTTCTAGGAGGTTTGATGGAAGAGAATCTACGGAGATCTCTCTTAATTAGTGATGGGTCTTGGTCATTTTTGTGGAATAGACCACTAACAGTTGTAATTATGCTTGTAATTATATCTATAGTTACATGGCAAATTTACCAAGGTTTTATAAGGAAAAAAGTGTGACATTTTTTCAACACCCCATTAAAAATTGGATTTTTAAGCCTCTTAAAAAGAAGGTTATTTGGTTATTCCTTAAGAAAAGTGTTAAGAGTCTAATGATAAATAAATATATATATTTAGGATATTAATATGAAAAAACTAATAACAATCTTGTTCTTCACTCTTTACATGGGAGCTTCACATGCGCTTGTAATTGACGGATTAACCCTAGGGGTATCTGGAAGCGTTACAAACATAGAAGCAAGCGGTACTGAGACAGAAGGCGGGGAAACTAACAGCATTAATTCAGTTGATAACGAAAGAGTTTTAATTCCTTCATTATTCATTGAGTATGATTTACCTATATTTAATGGAATTTCCATTGGTCTAGATTATATTCCTGTAGATGCTGACGTAAGTGATAAAGCTATGGTTAGAAAAGATACTGAGACGTCAGTAACTGGAACAGCCACTACAACTACAACAGCAAGAACGCAGTCAGCTCAAGCAGAGCTTACTGATCACTACACTCTTTATGCAGACGTTATGTTTACAGACTCGTTTTATGTAAAAGGTGGATTTGTTCAAGTTGACTTAAACACTCTTGAGAGTTTAGGTACTGGATCAGCTTACGGTAATAAAACAGTTAATGGTATGTTAGCTGGCTTCGGTTTTAAAACAGACTCTATGATCGGTAAATATATGAAATTGGAAGCTGTTTGGACAGACTACGACGACATTAGCATATCTTCTACAGTAGCTAGAACTGGTGTAACAACGAATAACAAAATTGATGCTGATTTAGATACTACAGCAATCAAAATTGCATTCGGTTTTTAAGCTGAAAAATAAATAATTTTGAAAAAACCCACTTAATTCTTAAGTGGGTTTTTTTATGTAAATATATTTAGTAAAAATTATAATCTTACGTATTTCCTTTTTTTCTCTATCGCCCAATCTTTTGTACCATTTATTGCTATGAACAAGAAACCTCCAGCTAAACCTAAATTTTTTAAAAATGCTATAGTTTGCATCTGATTAGAAAAATCTAAATGAAAGATTACAGCTGTTAAAATACAAAATATTGATAAAATAATTGCAGCTATTTGAGTTCTATAACCAACAATAATTAATAAGGGTAAAAGAATTTCAAGTATTATTGCTGGCCAAAGTAAAAAACCAGGCATGTTAAATCCCTGCATCCAAGAAACTGTGCTTCCATAATTAAAAATTTTATTATACCCAGATAATAAAAAAACTAAGGATATTAGAACTCTTCCTATAAAATCGAAAAAATTTACCATAAATTATTTAACCTTAAAGCAAAATTAGAGTCAAAGTCATTTAGATTAATTTAGGTTTTTTCTTTCTATCAATTTAAGCATTAATGGCACAATAAATAGTATCATTAATAATCTAATTATATGGTGAAATGATACAAATTCTGGGTCTAAGTCAAAAAATATTGCGATGACTGCTACTTCGTAAATACCACCAGGGCAGTAAGATAGAAGAAGGGTAAAAAAATTTTTGTCTATTACTACACTTGCTGCTAAAGCAGCTAGCAAACCTAGGATAACTAGTAAAAATGTTGCAACAAAACTGTGTAAAGCATTACGAGCTATTTCTGAAAAAGTTTTATCGGCAAAACGACATCCCACTGATGAACCAAGAATAAGTAAACAGTAATCTATTATATTTGGTGGTAGCTGATAAGAAGCAATGTCTGCAATTTGTAGAGATCCACTAGCAAACAAAGTGCCAGAAAGCAAAGCTGCTGGAATTCTAAATTTATCAAAGATAATGATTAAGATAATTGAAGAAATGACTAATAATATAAGATGAAAAATATTTTGATCTTTTATTAATTCTTCAGCGTTCTTGATGTTTTCAACGTCATAAAAACTATTAACAATAAATGGAAAAAAAGTAATAATTATTATCAATCTAATTAAATGAGAAGTAGCTACCTGACTTAAATCAGATTTTTCATCTTCTGCTAAGATCAATAAAGGACCTAATGCTCCAGGAGCAGCTGAAAAAATTGAAGTTTTTCTCTCATACTTTGAAAATATTTGAAGATATTTTGAAACTATTAATACACTTACTATGATGTAAATAAGCATTATCAGTGAGGTCAAAGCCCATTGGTGTATTTGGCTAAATAAATTTTTATCAATATAATTACCGATATACAGGCCTAGAAAAATTAATACTGTAGAAAGGACTAATTTAGGCATTCTTAATTTTAAACCCATTAATGAAGCAATAGATGTAATCAACATAGGACCTAAAAACCAAGCAAGCGGGATAGTGAATAACTCAGCAACAATTGCACTAGGAATAGATATTATAATAACTAAAGCAAATTCTTTAGAGAATATTAGTTTAAAATTTTCTTTATTAAAAGGTATAGCTTGGTTATTCTGTATCATTCATGATTTTAGGTTTTCTAGGGACAGGACGAATTTCATCTTCAGTTATTGAAGGCATTTTTAAGTCTAAGTTAAAAATCAAAAAAATTTATATCTCTCCTCGTAATAGAACAATAGCAAAAAAATTAAGCAAAAGATTTAAAAAAGTAACTATTTCGAGTAACAATCAACAATTAATTGACAAATCGGATTGGGTATTTTTGGCAGTTACCCCAAAAGTTGGAAATAAAATTCTAAAAAAACTTAATTTTAAAACAAATCAGAAAATTATAAGTTTTATCTCTACAATTAATCTGGCAAAACTAAAAAAGATTATTCGCAAAAAAGCAAAAATTGTAAGAGCTATTCCACTTCCACCAATTTCAATAAAAAAAGGTCCAGTTCCAATTTGTCCTCCTGATAAACAAGTAAAAAGTTTTTTTAATCTATTGGGTACAACTATTGAAATAAAAAAAGAAAAATCTTCAATAAATTTCTGGGCAACTTCAGGGATGATGGCGCCTTTTTACGAATTATTAAAAGTATTATCAGATTGGTTAGTTAAAAGAGGAATTAAAAGAAATGAAGCCCAAAAATATATTACTTCCCTTTTTGTGGCTTTATCTGAGGATTCAATGAATAATTCAAAAAGAGATTTAAAATATTTAGTCAAAGACTCTCAAACACCAGGTGGACTAAACGAACAAGCTGTAAAACAATTAAGAAAATCTGGTTTTTTCAAAAATTTAGAAAAATCTTTGAATGGTATCCTTAAAAGATTAAACAAAGTATAATTTTCTATGCAGTCAGATTCGAATATTCTGCAAGTTAATAATCTTTCAAAATATTTTGGAGGATTAGCAGCAGTTTCAAATTGTTCCTTAAAAATTAAAAAAGGATCAATCACTGGCATAATTGGGCCTAATGGGTCAGGTAAAACAACATTATTTAATTTGATTGCTGGTAATCTAGAGTCATCGAAAGGAACAGTTTTATTTAATGATGAAGATATTACTAATATTCCTTCTTACGAATTATTTTCAAAAGGTGTTTTAAGAACTTTTCAAATTGCTCATGAATTTACAAATCTTACAGTGCTAGAAAATTTAATGATGGTTCCTGGAAAACAGTCTGGTGAAAATTTAGTTAATGCTTTATTTAGTCCATCTATTGTTCAAAAAGAAGAAGTAAAAGTTAAAGAAAAAGCCTTACAAGTAATTGATTTTTTAAACTTAAGACATCTTTCTAATGAACTTGCTGGAAATTTATCTGGAGGTCAAAAAAAATTGTTAGAACTTGGCAGAACTATGATGGTTGATGCTAAGTTGGTTTTACTAGATGAAGTTGGTGCTGGAGTTAATCGAACGCTGCTAAAAGAAATTGGAAGCGCAATATTGAGATTAAATAAGGAAAAGGGCTATACATTTTGTATGATCGAGCATGATATGGAGTTTATAAGTCGATTGTGTAATCCAGTGATTGTAATGGCTGAAGGCTCTGTTTTATTTGAGGGAACTTCTGACGAAGTTAAAAATAATGAACAAGTAATTGAAAGTTATCTTGGAAGAGGATCAAAATTTAAGGATAAAATTTAATGGCTTTTTTTGAAGGCATAAAAATGACAGGAGGTTATGGCAACGGCCCAGATATCATTTCTTCATGTTCAGTGAATGTGAATCAAGGTGAAATAGTTTCAATACTCGGTCCAAATGGAGCTGGAAAATCTACAGCGATGAAAGCCATGTTGGGATTATTAAATCTAAAATCAGGTAAAATTATAATAGACGGCAAAGACATTTCTCATTTGAGTCCGCAAGATAGAGTTAAAAAAGGTATAGCATTTGTTCCGCAAACCAGAAACGTATTTGCGGGTTTGAGCGTCGAAGAAAATTTAGAGATGGGTGCATTTTTAAGAGATGAAAACCTCCAGAAAATTATTGGTGAAGTTTATGAGTTATTTCCTATTTTAAAAGAAAAAAAATCTCAGCTAGTAGGGGAACTATCTGGAGGACAAAGACAGCAAGTGGCTTTAGGAAGAGCTTTAATGATCAAACCATCTGTCTTAATGCTTGATGAACCTACAGCTGGAGTTTCGCCAATTGTTATGGATGAGTTATTTGATCATATTATAAAAGTAAAAAAAACAAATGTAGCTATTTTAATGGTTGAACAAAATGCAAAACAAGCACTAAGCATATCTGATAGAGGTTATGTTTTGGTTACAGGAGAAAATAGATATTCAGGAACAGGAAAAGAACTTCTAAACGATCCAAGAGTAAGAAGTTCTTTTTTAGGAGGTTGAAATGGATTTTTTAAACGCAATAGTTTTACTTTTAAATTATTTATTTGTGCCTGCTTTGTCTTATGGATCACAGTTAGCAATGGGAGCGATTTTCGTTTCTTTAATTTATGGTATTTTGCGATTTGCATATTTTACTGCAGGTGACCTTATGTCTTTTGGTACTATGTTTACAATTTTATTTACTTGGTACTTTCAATCTCTTGGAATTAATCTAGGTTTTCTTCCTACAGCATTACTTGCCATACCTTTTGGAATTATTATCACAATACTTTATGTTCTCTTAAAGGATAAGCTAGTTTTTAGTTATTATCGTACCCAAAAAAGCCCTCCAGTTATGTTAGCTATGGTAAGCATAGGGACAATGTTTGTTACCCAAGCGATAGTAAGAATAGTCATCGGACCATTTGATAGAAGGTTTTTTGATGGAGAAAAATTTATTTTAAAAGCAAATGAATTTAAAGAGATGACAGGTTTAAATGAAGGGTTAACCATTAAATCAACACAAGCTATTACTTTGGTGGTTACAGTAATTGTAGTTTCTATTTTATTTTGGTTTTTGAATAAAACAAAAACTGGAAAAAGTATGCGAGCCTATTCAGATAACGAAGATTTAGCTCTATTGTCAGGTATTGACCCTAAAAAAGTAGTTATGATTACTTGGATTATAGCTGCGATTTTAGCAACTATTGGGGGAGCTCTTTATGGTTTAGATAAAAGCTTTAAACCTTTTACCTACTTTAACAATATGCTTCCAATATTTGCCGCAGCTATTGTAGGAGGTATTGGAAATCCCTTTGGAGCTTTTTTAGGAGGTTATGTTATTGCCTTTTCAGAAATACTTTTAACATATGCTTATAAAAAATTTTTTGTATATTTACTTCCAGAAAATTTAGAGCCAGATGGTTTGCTACAGCTGTTATCAACTGATTATAAATTTGCAGTCTCTTTCTCAATTTTAGTAATAGTTTTATTATTTAGGCCTTCAGGAATTTTTAAAGGTAAGGTTTTATGAGAAAAAATTTAGATGTAATAAGCGCTTATTCAATAATGATTGGGCTGATAATTTTGGTAGGTTTCTTGCAGTCTTGGAGTATGGCGTTATCTATTTTATGCCTTTGTTTGATCTCTGCTGTAATGACGATGGGCGCTAACATTCAATGGGGGTATGCAGGATTAATTAATTTTGGAATAATGGGCTATACAGCTCTAGGAGGTTTAGCAGCTGTATTAGTTTCAGTTCCTCCTGTTCAAGAAGCATGGCAGGCAGGAGGTTTTAATATGATATTGTGTGCTTTTTTGATTGCTTTCATGGTTTTTAGTATTCGTTTTATTCTTAAGAAATATAGTAAATCTAAGAACAGAAACTATGGAATTGGAGCCATAATAATAGTCGGGTTAATTCTTTTAAGATTAATATCTGCACCAGCTATAGAGTCAATCGAAGCGGTTGATCCAGCAACCACTGGTTTTTTAGGTGGAATGGGTCTACCAATATTATTTTCTTGGATAGTAGGAGCTTTTTTTGCTGGCGCTTTAGCATACATTATAGGAAAAATTGCTTTAGGACTTAGAGCAGATTATCTTGCAATAGCAACACTATTAATATCAGAAATTGTTATTTCAGTAATTAAACATGAAGATTGGTTAGCTAGGGGGGTTAAAAACGTAATCGGCCTAAAAAGGCCAGTTCCATATGAAGTAGACTTACAATCAAAGCAGTGGTTTATCAATTTAGTCGAGAAATTTAACCAAAGCACATTAAATTTAATTACAAATACTTTAGAAAGACAAGAAGCGCTAAAACAACTTGTTATCGAGTCTTCAACCGTTTTTGTAAAATTATGCTTTGCAGGCCTTTTTACTGTCGTAGTAATAATTCTCTTAATAATAACTCAAAAAGCACTTTATTCTCCCTGGGGAAGAATGATGAGAGCTATCAGAGATAATGAAGAAGCAGCTAACGCAATGGGAAAGAATGTTGTTAAACAACACCTTTTAATTTTTGTTCTTGGCTCAGCTATTGTAGGTATAGCAGGAGCTATGATGGTTACATATGACGGGTTATTTACACCTGGAAGCTATAGACCAATGAGATATACATTTTTAATTTGGGTTATGGTTATTGTAGGCGGTAGTGGAAATAATTTTGGTGCAATTTTGGGAGGTTTTGCAGTTTGGTTTTTATGGGTCGAGGCTGCTCCTATCGCATTATTCATGATTAATTTTTTTACCAGCGGTTTGGAAGAAACTAATGCTTTTAGAATTCATTTAGTTAATAGCATTCCATACTTTAGATTTTTAATGATGGGAATTGGTTTATTATTAATTATGCGTTATAGACCAAAAGGAATTTTACCTGAAAAAATAAAACGTATATAAAAAAAACCTCAGCAGTTTTCACCGCTGAGGTTTGTAAGATTAATTTTTATCTTTGTTTTTTGTTTTTAAATTTACCACCCTTAATTTCTTTTTCGATGAAATTACCAACGTGTTCTCCAACGTCTGTAAATTTAACTGCTGTTGCCCCTTCGTAATCAATAGCTTTTCCTTTAGCTAAAAGATCTAAACCTTTTTTTAGCTGACCAGGATAAATTTTCTTTCCTGGTGCATTAGCCACTGACATTACGTTTTTTGCAATGGAACCACGATCAGCTGAACCGCCAGCTTGCATCGCAAGAACGATTAATGCAGCTGCATCGTAAGACTCCCCAGTATAAGGACCTGATGGATCAATTCCAGCTGCTTTAGCAACTTTTGCAAATACACCTGCTCCTTTTCCTAAAGATCCTGGTAAAGAACCAAATGATTTGTTTAAGCTTTTACCAAAAGTATCTGTTAGTGAATCACCAATCATACCATCAGACAATATAAATGTATCAAAGGCACCAGAGTCTAAAGATCCTTGAATAATTCCTTTACCACCCTGATCAAGGTATCCAATTACAGCAACTGCATCTCCACCAGCTGATGCTAGCGTAGATACTTCAGAGCTATAATCAGCTTTACCATCTTCGTGAGCAGCTACAGTTGTAACTTTTATTCCATGAGCTTTAACTGCTGCTGAATAGACATCAGCTAAACCTTTACCATAGTCGTTATTAGTGTATGTGATAGCAACACTTTTAATTCCTCTATCCTTTGTTATGTCTGCAAGAATTTGTCCTCCTCTAGCATCCGATGGAGCTGTACGGAAAAACAAACCTTTATCTTTTAGAGTTGTTAAACCAGGCGATGTTGCAGAAGGCGATATTATAGTAATTCCATTAGGAACTGCTACGTTTGATGCAACTGCCCCAGTAACACCAGAGCAATCTGCTCCCATAATGGCAACTATACCTTGACTAACTAAACCTTCTGCAGCAGTTGTTGCAGCTGCTGAGTCAACGCAAGTTGAATCTGCTCTTAAAGGTTTAATTGTTTCTCCACCAAGTAAAGAGCCTGAGTCAGAAGCTTCTTTAAAAGCTAATTCTGCAGATGCTGCCATAGCTGGAGTTAAAGATTCAATAGGACCAGTAAATCCTAAGATTATTCCCATTTTAATTTCTGCATATGCACTTGACACTAAAACCGACAAAGACAAAATTGCAGATAAAAATATTTTTTTCATATTTTCCCTCTCGTTAGTATTTTTTATTTATAATATTATTGACTTTTAAAGCTTAATATTCAATGCCAAAATTTCTTTTATTTACCTTGCGGATTTAAGCTTTTCATCATTATTTATTGATAAAAAAAAAGAAAAATTATCTATATACGAATATAAAAAATAAAGATAATCAATTTAAATATGAAAAAAGAAATTACTTATGATGATTATAGCAAAATTCAGATTTTGGTTGGAACAATTTTAAAGGTAACTAAAAATGAAAAAGCACGTAAACCCTCGTTGGTAGTGGAAGTTGATTTTGGAAAAGATGTAGGCATCAAACAATCTTCTGCTCAAATAACTCATTACTACAACTCTGAGAATCTGGTAGGAAAACAGGTTATTGGAGTTTGCAATTTTCCAAAAAAAAATATTGCTGGAGTTGTTTCTGAGGTATTAATTTTGGGAGCAATAGAGAAAGATGGTAAAGTAGTTTTAGTACATCCTTCTCAAAAAACAGATAACGGTCTTGAAATAGCCTAATGTATGATCAATTTCTTCCGTTAATTCTTTTTGGTATAGCTACAGCTTTTACTCCAGGACCAAATAATATTTTGTCTTCATATTCAGGTTTTAATTTTGGTTTTAAAAAAACCATTCCTTTGATGCTGGGTGTTATTTTTGGTTGGACAACTATGCTAACATTGATGGCTTCCGGTTTAATTATTATTTTTCAACAGTATATTTTTTTACAAAGTATCATTAAAATTTTAGGAACGATTTTTTTAATCTTCTTAGCGTATAAAATTGCTTTTGGCTCGACTAATGACTCGGATAATATAAAAAAACCAGTTCTTTTTTTTGATACTTTTTTATTTCAGTTTATTAATCCCAAAGGCGTAATGGTCGCGATGATAGCAGTTTCAACATTCATTGATGTTCAAAATAACTATTTAAGGGACGCCTCTATAGTAATAATAACCTATTTTTTTATGGCTGTTTTTAGCGTTAGTTCCTGGTGCTTATTAGGTAAATATCTGAGAAAATTTGCCACAAGTAAAAATTTTATTAAGAAATTTAACTTAATAATGTCTTTTTTGCTTATAGTTTGTGTTATTATGTTTTATGTATAGCGCATGAAATTTAATAGTAAAAATTCCTTTAAATCACTAGATACTATTTCATCTTCTGGAAAAGAATATAAAATTTTTAATCTTAAGAAAGCTGAAAAGAATGGTTTAGAAGGTATTTCAAAATTACCTAAATCCCTAAAAGTACTTTTAGAAAATTTACTGAGACACGAAGATAATCTAACAGTAAATAAAGCACAGATTATCGCTCTTACAGAGTGGTTGAAAAATAAAAAGTCTGATACAGAAATAGCATACAGACCTGCTCGAACGTTGCTACAAGATTATACAGGTATTCCGGCAATAGCTGATTTAGCAGCAATGAGAGATGCAGTAAAATTAAAGAATAAAGATCCCAAAAAAATTAATCCTTTGTCTACAGTAGACCTAGTTATAGATCACTCGGTAATGGTGGATGAGTACGCATCTGGTAAATCATTTGAAAAAAATGTTGAAAAAGAATTTTCTAGAAATGGGGAAAGATATTCTTTTTTAAAATGGGGTCAAAAGGCATTTGATAATTTTAGGGTTGTTCCCCCAGGAACAGGAATTTGTCACCAAGTAAACTTAGAGTATTTGGCAAAAGTAGTTTGGACTTCAAAAAGTGGTGATGATTTGTATGCTTATCCGGATACTCTAGTTGGAACAGATAGCCATACTACAATGGTTAATGCATTATCTGTTTTGGGTTGGGGCGTAGGAGGAATTGAAGCAGAAGCGGCGATGCTTGGGCAACCAATTTCTATGTTAATCCCAGAAGTAGTAGGAGTTGAGATTAAAGGTAAATTAATTGAAGGGACAACAGCAACTGACTTGGTTTTAACTATTGTAGAAATGTTAAGGAAAAAAGGTGTTGTTGGAAAATTTGTTGAATTTTATGGAGAAGGTTTAAAAAATTTAACTTTAGCTGATAGAGCGACTATTGCCAATATGGCTCCAGAGTATGGAGCAACTTGTGGTTTTTTTCCAATAGATGAAGAAACACTTAAATATTTAAAATTATCAGGGCGAGATAAAGAAACTATTTCTCTTGTAGAAAAATATTCTAAAGAACAAGGATTATGGGCAAGTGATGACGTAAAATTTACTGATAAATTATCTCTTGATTTAAATACTGTTGTTCCAAGTATTTCTGGCCCCAAAAGACCTCAAGATAAAGTTCTATTAACGAATGCCTCTCAAGCATTTGCAAAAGTTTATAAAGAAAATACTAAAAGAGATAAGAGAGTTGAAACCAAAGTTGAAGGAGAAAACTTTAAATTAAAGGATGGCGATATTGTTATAGCTGCAATTACATCCTGCACAAACACATCAAACCCAAGTGTGTTGATTGGTGCAGGTTTGTTAGCAAAAAAAGCTTATGAAAAAGGCTTGAAAGTAAAACCTTGGGTTAAGACTTCTTTAGCTCCAGGATCTCAAGTTGTAACTGATTATTTAGAAAAAGCTGGTTTAAATCAATATTTAGACGAACTAGGTTTTAATCTAGTAGGATATGGATGCACTACATGTATTGGTAATTCAGGACCACTTAATAAAAATATCTCTGAAGCTATAAGCAAAGAAGATCTGTATGCCGTATCAGTGTTATCAGGCAATAGAAATTTTGAAGGAAGAATAAATCCAGATGTAAAAGCTAACTATTTAGCATCTCCGCCACTAGTAGTTGCTTATGCTTTAGTAGGAAACATGAATTTTGACTTATATAAATCATCTTTGGGGAAAGACAAAGAAGGCAAAGAAGTGTTTTTAAAAGATATTTGGCCAAGCAACAAAGAGATCGAAGATATAATCTTAAGTTCTGTTAATGCAGAAATGTTTACCAGACGTTATTCAAACGTTTCTAAAGGACCAAAAGAATGGAATTCAATTAACACTGTCGACAGTAGTATTTATAACTGGGAAACTAATTCTACTTATGTAAAACGACCTCCTTTTTTTGATAATTTGCCAGATAAACCAGAGGGATTCAAAGAAATAAACGATGCAAGAATACTATTATTATTAGCAGACACAGTAACAACCGATCATATTTCACCAGCAGGAAGTATTAAAAAAGATAGTCCTACCGGTGATTATTTTATGAAACATCAAGTACAACAAAAAGATTTTAATTCGTATGGAGCAAGAAGAGGTAATCATGAGGTAATGATGCGAGGAACATTTGGCAATATAAAGATAAGAAATGAAATGGCACCTGGAACAGAAGGTGGATTTACTACATTGCAACCTGACGGAAAAATTATGAGTGTTTATGATGCAGCTGTTGAATACAAAAAGAGAAATAATGATTTAGTTGTTATAGCAGGTAAAGAATATGGAACAGGATCTTCCAGAGACTGGGCTGCAAAAGGAACAAAATTATTAGGAATAAAAGCTGTAATAGCTGAGAGTTTTGAGAGAATTCACAGATCTAATTTAGTTGGCATGGGCGTTCTACCCCTTGAATTTAAAGAGGGTTTTGATAGAAAAAAATTAAATATCACTGGAACTGAATTAATTACAGTGGTGGATATTGATAAGGGCGTTAAACCTAGGCAAGAAGTATCTTGTGAAATTAAATATAAAGACGGCACAAGCAAAAAGATAAAATTACTTTGCAGAATTGATACTGAAAATGAAGTTGAATATTATAAAAATGGTGGAATTCTTCAGTTTGTCTTGCGCAACATGATAAATTAATTAATGAGAAATATTACGGTTAAAGTTCATTCGTCAAAAGCTAACTTAAAAAAAAAAGATCAGCTAGCTTGGAAAATAGCTGAGATAGCATCTGATAAAGCTAAAATAAATAAAGAAGCAATTGAGATGGTAATTAACAGGATCATAGATAATGCTTCAGTAGCAATAGCATCTCATAATAGAAAACCAGTAATTTCTGCTAGAGAGATGGCATTAGCTCATCCAAGAAAGAATGGAGCAAATATTTTTGGTTTAAGTCCTAAAGTAAAAGTAGATTGTGAATGGGCAGCTTGGGCTAACGGAACAGCAGTTAGAGAGCTAGATTATCACGATACTTTTTTAGCTGCAGATTATAGTCATCCGGGTGATAATATTCCTGCAATTCTTGCTGTAGCTCAACAAAAAAATTGCTCAGGGACTGACTTGATAAAAGGAATTCTTACAGGCTATGAAGTTCAAGTTAATCTAGTTAAAGGCATATGTTTACACGAACATAAAATAGATCATATAGCTCATTTAGGACCAAGCGTTGCGGCTGGTCTTGGCAGCTTGTTAAATCTCAAGACTGAAACTATTTATCAATCTGTTCAACAAGCATTACACACTACTATTTCTACTAGACAATCTAGAAAGGGTGAAATATCCAGTTGGAAAGCTTTTGCACCAGCACATGCTGCTAAACTTGCTATAGAGTCCGTCGACAGATGTATGAGAGGCGAGGGTGCTCCAAGCCCAATTTATGAAGGAGAGGACAGTGTTATCGCATATGTATTATCTGGTCCTGGTAAAAGATATACCGTTCCTCTTCCAAGATTAAATGAATCAAAGAAGGCAATTTTAGAAACTTATACCAAGGAACATTCAGCGGAATACCAATCCCAAGCATTGATTGATTTAGCTAGAAGTTTGAATAAAAAAATCAAAAATTTAAACGATATAAAAAAAGTTATTATAGAAACAAGTCATCATACTCATTATGTAATTGGAACTGGAGCAAATGATCCTCAAAAAATGGATCCTTATGCTAGTCGTGAAACTCTAGATCACTCTATAATGTACATTTTTGCTGTAGCATTAGAAGATGGTGCTTGGCACCATATAAAATCTTATACCCCTGAGAGAGCGAGAAGAAAAAGCACAATTAATCTTTGGCATAAAATATCTACTCGAGAAGATAAAAAATGGACTAAAAAATATCATGAAAAAGATCCTCAAAAAAAATGCTTTGGAGGAAAAGTCATTATCAAAATGAAAGATGGCTCTTTAATTTCAGAGGAAATTAAGGTTGCTGATGCGCACCCAGCTGGGAAAAGACCTTTTGAAAGAACTCAATATATTGAAAAATTTAAAAATTTAACTGAGGGAATAATATCAAATAAAGAGTCTAAAAGATTTTTACAGATGGTTCAAAATTTGAAGAAATTAAATTCAAATAAACTTAAAGGTCTTAATATAGAAGTATTAAAAAAAATAAAGAAGAAACAAACTAAAAAATTAACAATTTTTTAATTATATACTAAATAAGAATTCGTATTTTTCATTAATTGATAAGACTTCATAATTAACTAATCCACCTATAATTAATTGGATTGCAACAATTAAAATGACTACGAGCCCCAAATAACCAAGCCATTGATGTTTTCTTATGTAATCAGCGAAATAACTTGCTAAAGTTGCAATTAAAAATACTGATAAAAGCAAACCAATAACCATAAGGTTAAAATTCCCTTTAGATGCAGCTACGACTGCTAAAGTATTGTCAAAACTTAATATAAGATCTGCGACCAAAACTTGATAAACACCAGATCCAAAACTTTTAGACTCTTTTGATTTTAAATCAGGTGATCTCACTCTATTTTTTCCAAAAAAGTCTTGTCTTAAATTATTAATTACCCAAATTAAAAGAAGTCCACCTAATATCTTCACCCATGCTAATGCAAACATGTAATTAACACCTGTCGCAAAGAATATTCTAAAAATAAAAGCTGCAGCTACGCCCCAAGCTATAATTTTTTTTCGATTATTCGGTGCAAAGTTTGCTGCTATTAAGCTTATAATGATCACATTGTCTGCGGCCATTACTATATTAATAAGTATTAATTGTAGTGAAATTATTAATTGCTCTAACATTGGTCTAATTCATGTATATAATTTAATTAAAGGATATTAAAGAGAAATTAATGAGTATTAAAAATTATCCATCCAATATCAGCAAAAAACAAATACTGTTATTATCCATTCCGGTTTTTTTTTCAAATTTAGCAATTCCTCTAACAGGAATAATAGATACTGGTTTGATGGGAAATTTAGGAGAAGCTAGATTTTTGGCAGCAACAAGCATCGCTACTTCAGTTATGACTATGATCATATGGAGTTTTGCTTTTTTAAGAATGGGTACAGTAGGAATTGTAGCTCAATTATTTGGTAAAAGTGATTATCGAGAAATATCTAGAACACTAGTAAGAAATTTTTTATTAGCCATAGTGATAGCAGTAATTATTATTTTGTTAAGACCTATCATAATAAATTTAACTGAGAATTTTTTTTTAACTTCAGTTGAAACACATGAATTAATAAAAATTTATATATCTGTAAGAGTTCTTTCAGTTCCAGCAGAATTCACTATTTATATTTTAGTTGGTTTTTATTTAGGAATTCAAAAAACTAATATATCAAGTTTATTAATAATCATCATGAGTGCTTTGAATATAATTTTTAGTTCTTTTTTAGTATTAACATTAAATTTAAATGTTCTTGGTGTTGCATTAGGAACTTTATTAGCAAATTATATAACTGCAATTATCTTTTCTTTATATACTTATAATTTTATAATAAAAAAATTTCAAATAATTCCAACATTTCAGAGATTAATAATTCCCTCTAAACTTATAAAATTATTTACTATTAATTTTGACATTTTTATAAGAACAGCATTACTTACATTTTCATTTCTTTGGATTACTTATTTAGGATCAAATTTAGGTGAGGATTATTTGGCTGTTAATACAATTTTAATGCAATTTATTATTTTAGCTGCTTTTTTTCTTGATGCTTATGCTTTTTCTACTGAAGGGATTGTGGGTTTTGCTATTGGTAGGAGAAATAAAAAATCTTTCTTATTGGCTGTTAAGAATTCAATACAATTAAGTTTTTTTACATCTCTGATTATTTCTATATTGTATTTAATTTTCTTTAAGCAAATAATTAATATTATTACTGATATAGAGATACTTAGATTTATTTCCTATAAACACTTTATTTGGATTATCATTATTCCACCTGTTGCTTCACTTTGCTACCAACTAGATGGTATATTTATCGGAGCTTCTCAAACTAAAGAAATGAGAAATGGAATGATGGTTTCAGTTGCTTTTTTTATAGTTATATCAATATATTCCACTCAATATTTAGGTAATCATGGTTTATGGCTTTCATTTCTTTTGTTTACGCTCTTTAGGTCGCTTACTTTAAATTATTTTTTTAATAAAATTTTGAAAAAATTCTAAAATTTATCTTGATTTTTACTGAAGCAACTAGTCAAATAAGAAATTAATACATTTCATAGGAGGGAAAATGAAGATATTAAAAAAGATTAGTATAATAATAACATCTTTACTTATTACCGTAGGGGTAGCTCATGCAGAGACATGGAACATGGCTTTGGCATATGGAGCGGGTAATTTTCATTCGCAAAATGCGACAGAATTTGCAAATGCTGTTACTGAGAAGTCTGGGGGAAAACTTACAATTAAAACTCATCCGGGCGGATCATTATTTAAAGGTGGAGCTATTTTAAGAGCGGTACAAACTGGTCAAACACAAATTGGTGAAAGATTTATGTCTGCTCATGGTAAACTTGATCCATTGCTAGAAGTGGACTCAATTCCTTTTGTTGCTCAGACTTATGCAGATGCACAAAAACTTTACAAGGCTTCAAAACCAGAATTGGTAAAAGGACTTGACGAAAAAGGATTAGTTTTTCTTTACGCAGTTCCTTGGCCTGCACAAGGCTTATATAGCAAAAAAGCAATTAACTCAGTAAGTGATCTTAAAGGACTTAAGTTTAGAGCTTATAATTCTGCAACAATAAGAATTGCAGAATTAACTGGAATGAAACCAACTAAGTTAGAAGCAGTTGCGATCAGCCAGGCGTTTTCAACTGGAATGGTTGAAAGCATGATCACATCTCCAACAACTGGTAAAAATAGTAAAATTTGGGAGAATGGAGTTAAATATTTTTATGATATTGCCGCATGGTTTCCAAAAAACATGGTTGTTGTAAATAAAGATGCTTGGAACAAACTTGATAGCGCTACTCAAAAAATTGTTATGCAACAGGCAGCTTTAGCTGAAAGAAAAGGTTGGCAATTATCTAAAATGGGTAATGTTGCAGATAAAAAAGCTCTAGCAGACGCTGGTATGGAAGTAGGAAAAGTAAATGCTGCTTTACAAAGTCATTTTGAAAAAGTAGGTGCTACTATGGCCAAAGAATGGGCAGGTAGGGCAGGTTCAAGAGGACAAGCTGTTTTATCAGCATATAAATAATTTTTATTTAGTCAAAAAGGCCGTATAATAGATACGGCCTTTATGCTTTGTAAATTAGATAAATTTTTAAATTCGCTTTATAGATACTCGGGATACCTTGCATCCTTTTTTTTAATTTTAATATTAGTTTTTATAGTTATAGGAATAGCTTCTAGAATTTTTGGATTTTATATTCGTGGCTTAACAGAATATTCTGGTTATAGTTTAGCCGCAGCTTCTTTTTTAGCTCTCGCATATACGTTTAACGAGAATGCTCATATCAGGATAACTTTGTTTCTTGAGAGAACAAAAGGAGCATTATTAAAACTTCTAACTATTTGGTGCTTAGCTGTATCAACATTTTTTTCGGGCTTCTTAGCTTTTTATTTTATAAAAATGTGGGTTGTTTCTATACAAATAGCTGAAAGAAGCCAAGGCGCAGACGAAATTTTAGTTTGGATACCTCAAACAGGGACTGTTCTAGGTTGTATAATATTTTTTCTTTGTATTTTACATAATTTTTTAAAAATTTTTTTCAAAAGACAAAATGACTGAAGTTTATTTAACAATATTTTTTATCAGTGTTTTATTAATTTTTCTTGGCTCAGGTGTATGGGTTGGCATTAGTATGATTGGAGTTTCAACAATAGGGATGATAATGTTTACATCAAATCCAGTCGGAGATGCCATGGCAACTACAATGTGGAGCATGGGGTCATCTTGGTCACTAACTGCTTTGCCTCTTTTTGTTTGGATGGGTGAAATTTTATTTAGGACTAGATTGTCAGAAAATTTGTTCAAGGGTTTATCACCTTGGTTATCAAAATTACCTGGAGGTTTAATTCACGTTAATGTTTTAGGATGTGCTATTTTTGCAGCTATTTCTGGATCTTCTGCAGCTACAGTTGCAACTGTAGGAAAAATGTCCATACCTGAACTTAGAAAAAGAAATTATCCTGAAAGTTTTCTTTTAGGAACTTTAGCAGGATCTGGAACTCTTGGCCTTTTAATTCCACCTTCAATTATTTTAATTATTTATGGAGTTACTGTTGAGGAATCTATTGCAAAACTCTTTATTGCTGGAATTATTCCAGGCATAGGATTAGCTATTTTATTTATGACTTATGTCGTTGTTTGGTCTCTAAAGAACAAGACAGCTATGCCTATTATAAGTGAAAATTTTTCTTTTTTAGAAAAAATAAAGCGATCAGGTCAGTTATTGCCTGTAGTCCTATTAATATTTGCTGTAATAGGATCTATCTATGCTGGTATAGCTACTGCAACAGAAGCAGCTTCTCTGGGAGTTTTAGGTGCGCTTGTATTATCTTATTTTCAAAATAGTTTAACAAGAGAATCATTTAGCAAATCATTATTGGGGGCTACTAAAACATCTTGCATGATTGCTTTTATATTGGCAGGGTCTTCTTTTCTAACTCTAACAATGGCTTTCACAGGTCTTCCAAAAAATTTAGCAGTTTTTATTGAAACGCTACAATTATCACCTTACATGTTGCTTTTGGTTTTGACTTTTTTTTATATAATTCTTGGGATGTTTTTAGATGGAATATCTGCGGTAGTTCTGACTATGGCAATCATCGAACCTATGATACGTCAAGCAGGTTTTGATATGATTTGGTTTGGTGTATATTTGGTTATAGTAGTAGAGATGGCTCAGATTACACCACCAGTTGGATTTAATTTGTTTGTTCTTCAAGGAATGGCAAATAAAGATATGGGTTTCATTGCAAGAAGCGCTTTTCCACTTTTTTTAATTATGATTTTATCTGTAATTATTATCATTGCTTTTCCTGAATTAGCTCTTTGGTTGCCTGAAAAAATGATACAACCTCTTAATTAATTATAAAAATTTTTTTAATTGATCTAAAGGTTTAAGAGTAACACCTGTTTTTATAAGCCCATCTTTTATTTCGTTCGCCATACTTACCGCGCTTTTTCCATCTCCGTGGACACAAACTGAATCAATTTCACATGGAATCTGTTTTCCTGAAAAACAATTTAAAGCTTGATTCTTTACCATTTTAATAACATGATTTTTTGCAACATTAGGATCCATAATTAATGCATTCGGTTTAGATCTAGAAACTAAATTGCCATCATCTTCATAATTTCTATCAGCAAATATTTCTGCAGCTATCCTCATGCTAAGTTTTTTCCCTGCTTTTTCCATTTGAGATCCAGTTGGAACTAAAAAAATCAAATTTTTATTTGCCTCTATTATCGACTTAGCAATAACATTTGCTAATTCAAAATTTTCACAAGCCATATTGTTTAATGCGCCATGGGGTTTAACGTGAGTTACGCTAATAGAGTTTTTTTCTGCAATTTCAGCCAAAATATTAATTTGATCAATAATCAATTTATTGATTTCTTTTGATGATAAATTTAGTCTTTTCCTTCCAAAGTTTTTTGGATCATTAAAAGAAGGATGAGCTCCTATGCTCACACCATTTCTTTTAGAAATCTCAATTGTTTTTTGCATGGTGGGTTTATCACCCGCATGATAACCACATGCTACATTAGCTGAATTCACTATATCTAATAATAAAGGGTCATTTTCTGTAGAACAGAACTCTGAAGTTTCTCCAAGATCACAATTAATATTAATTTCCATATTTTAAACCATTATATAATATCTATTATAGCAACTTATGTTAAAAAAAATAAGCAATATCGGAGACTGCGGAATCACATGTGATTTTGGGGATGAAGTAAACAAAAAAACAAATAGAGAGGTAATTAAGCTTTTTAACTTTGTTCAAGAATCTGTAAAAATGCAAAAAATTAAAGGGATTCTAAATTACACACCTTCATACAATAAACTCATAATTAATTTTGATTTGGGAGAAATAAATTCTGAAAAGATAATAGATTTTATTAAATACAGTGATTATTCCAAAGTAATTTTACCAGAAAAAAAAAAGATTGTAGAAATCCCAATATGCTATGAAGACGAATTTGCTTTAGATATAAAAAGACTAGAAGAAAAAACTAAATTAAGTTTTAAGGAAATAATAAACGAACACCTAAATACAGATTTTTTTGTTTACATGATTGGATTTGTTCCAGGACAACCTTTTCTTGGAGATTTAAACAAAAACTTATATCATGATCGATTAGATACTCCGCGTGTAAAGATTAAACAAGGATCAGTTGGGATAGTCGAAAAATTCTGTACTATTTATACTTTTGAAAGTCCTGGAGGGTGGAATATTATCGGAAGAACTCCATTAAATCTATTTAACATCAACAAGAAGGACACAAGCATGCTCTCTCCAGGAGACACAGTAAAGTTTACATCTATAACAAAGAAAGAATTATTATCTTTTAAAAATGATTAATTATTTTAAAGTTTTAAGACCTGGTATTAATTCTACTTTTCAGGATTTAGGGAGATTTGGCTTACAACATCTTGGAATTGCAGCGAGTGGATGCATGGATAAATCCTTGTTTGTTATTACTAATAAGTTAGTTGAAAACAAAATTTCTGAAGGAGCCTTAGAATTTGCTTATCAAGGTCCATTACTTGAACTTGTAGGAGAGACCATTTTAGCAACTGTTTCAGGAAAAGTTAATTATAATATTATTAATAAAAAAGGTGAAATAAAACAGGGCATATCCAATGAAAGCTTCATTGTTTCAAATGGGGACAAAATTGATATTCTTTCTACAATAAATTCTGTTTATGGTTATTTTTCAATTTCGGGAGGTTTCAAATTAAAAGAAACCCAAGGAAGCGTTTCTACTTTGGTTAGAGCAAAAATTGGACCAAATAATGGAGATAAATTAAAGATAGATGAAAAAATATTTTTTAATAAACCTAATATAGATTTAAAAACAAAAAAATTTGAATTTGATTTTGATAATGAGAACACTATTAGAGTTATGCAAGGATTACAATTTGATTACTTTTCAAAGAAAAGCCAAGAAGATTTTTTTTCTAAGGAATATCAGGTTACTAGATTGACTGATCGAATGGGAATGAGATTAGAAGGTCAAAAACTAGAAAATAAGACAAATAAAAATATAAGCTCCGAAGGTATAACAAAAGGCTCAATTCAAATACCTGGAGATGGACAACCAATAATTCTCTTGTCTGACCACCCAACGATTGGAGGATATCCAAAGATAGCTAATGTTATTACAGCTGACTATGATAAATTAGTTCAAAAAACTCCTGGCTCAAAATTGAAATTCAAACTAGTTGATCTAGGAGTAGCAGAAAGCGCATTTACAGACTATATTAAAAAAATTAATTTCTTTTAAATGCAATTTATATACAAAGTACCAGGTTACATACTTATATTGTTTGGTGGCTTTTCTCTAAGCTGGGGAGGCTTTATTGTAAGATCATTTGAAACTTCGAATGCTTGGGAAATTTTACTATTAAGAACTTTTTTCTTTTTTCTTTGGATTTCTACCTTCTTGCTTCTAATCTATAAAAAAGATGCTGTTAAAACTATAAGACGGTCTGGGCTTCCAGCTCTAATAGGTGGTTTTGTGATGTCTTTTAGTTTTATTGCTTTCGTTTTTGCTATGATGAATACCTCTGTGGCTAATGTTGTTTTCATTATAAGCACACAAACAATGTTTTTAGCAATATTTGGATATTTTTATCTAAAAGAAAAAGTTTCTTTAATAGGCTTCATTTCAATAGTTTTAGCTATGTCTGGTATTACAGTAATGATTGGAGATTCAATAACTTCAGGCACGTTATTCGGAAATCTTGTAGCTTTAACTATACCGATCAGTTTTTCAATATTGGTAATGATAATTAGAAAACATTCCAACTTAGATCTGGTGCCAGCTATTTGGTATGCATCTGTTTTCAGCTTTATTTATGCAATTGTAATGGTTGAGTCTTATAATTTTACAAGCCATGATATTTTTATGGGATTTTTATTGGGAGTGCCTCAATTGGGTTTTGGTTTTATTTGTATTACAATTGGCTCTAAGACTACACGTTCAGTCACAATTGGTTTATTAATGCTGACAGAAACTATTTTTGCACCTATTTGGGTGTGGCTATTTCTAAATGAGATACCTCCAACAAGTGTTTTTATAGGGGGTTTTATAATTATTCTTGCTATAGTTTTAAAAAGCTTTGATAAAAAATTAATAAATACTTCGTAGAATCGTGTCACTAAAAAATATATTTTTAAAAACAAAATTTACTTATAAGATTTATCTTTATTATAATCTTTATATTCGTCACAAGTGTTTTATAAGCAGGAAGCAATATTCTCAGTGGGGAGAAGACATATTTATTAATAGTTTTTTTAAAGATATAGATAATGGCATTTACTTAGACATAGGTTGTTTCCATCCATACATGTATAGTAATACATGCCTTTTATATAAGAAAGGATGGAATGGGATAAATGTTGATATCAATCAAACAGCAATAGACCTTTTTAATATTGTAAGACCAAAAGATACAAATATATGTGCTGCTGCTAGCAATAAAAAAAGAGAATTAAAGGTTTATTTTGATGATCCTTTTAGTCCTGTCAATACTGTTGATGAAAAATTTTATCAAAAATTAGAAAAATCATTTTTTAAAAACAAGAAAATTTTAACGGTCCAATCTAAGACAATCGAAGAGATATTTGAAATAGGTAAAATTAAAAATACAATAGATTTTATAAATATAGATGCAGAAGGTTTAGATTTTGAAATTTTACAACAAATAAATCTAAGCAAATATCATGTAAAGCTTTTATCTATAGAAACACATAATATTGATGGTTCTGAGACAGAAAATTATGAATCAATAAAAAATTTTTTAGAAAAAAGTGGGTATCTTATCTTCAAAAGAGTTGGACCAACTACTTTATTCAATTTAAATGAGCATAATTCTAGGTATAAGTGAATTTAAATACAATTGACTTTTTGTTTTATTTAAAGGAAAATAACTGTGTAACGGGAGAGACTAATTTATTTAGCGCCGAAGGAGCAACTACCCTAGAAACTCTCAGGCAAAAGGACCGTTGCCATAATAACTCTGGAAAGTAGGCATTAGCCTCACCGAAGGATTAAATCTCTCAGGTACATGGACAGATAGGGTTAGTTAAGAGTTATTATGGAAGTACAAAAAACAGCTTTATACAATATTCATAAAAACCTCGGAGCAAAGTTTGTTCCTTTTGCAGGTTATGAAATGCCAATTCAGTATAAAGACGGAATTGTAAAAGAGCATATCTCAACAAGAACTTATGCAGGATTTTTTGATGTTTCTCATATGGGACAATTTTTTTTAGAAGGCGATGAAACATTAACAGAAGCTTTAGAAAAAATTATTCCTGCAGACTTAAAATCCTTAAAAATAAACCATTCAAAATATTCTTTTTTACTTAATAACGATGGAGGAATAATTGATGATTTAATTGTAACAAAAACTAAAAAGGGATTTTGTATAATTTTAAATGCGGCTTGTAAGGAAAATGACATTAAGCAAATTTCAAAATTTTTAGGAAATAATCATAAGCATCTTTTAAATAATGATTTATCTTTAATTGCTTTACAAGGACCTAAGTCGGTAGAAATATTGGAAAAATTGATACCTGGTGTTTCAAATTTAAAGTTTATGACTGGGAACAACTTTAATTATGATAGTGACAATTTATATATAACGAGATCAGGTTATACAGGAGAAGATGGTTTTGAAATTTCTATCTCAAATAAAAAAGTAGAAAAATTGATTAACTTTTTAATATCAAATGAAGTAAAACCAATAGGTTTAGGTGCTAGAGATACACTAAGATTAGAGGCGGGTCTTTGTTTGTATGGGCATGATTTAAATGAAAAAATCAATCCTATAGAGGCAAATTTAAAATGGGCTATTGCAAAAAAAAGAAAAGATGTTGGCGGTTTTAATGGATGGGATAAGATAAAAAATTTATTAACTAACGGAAGTGAAAAAATTAGGATCGGTATTAAGCCCGAGGGAAAAGTTATAGCTAGGGAAAATACAAAAATATTTTCAACTGAAGATAATGAAATAGGTCTCGTTACTAGTGGAACCTTTGGCCCTAGCGTAAATGCACCTGTTGCAATGGGATATGTTAAATCAAATTTTGCTAAAGTTGGAACACCAATAAAGCTAGAGGTGAGAGGGAAAAAATACGGAGGTAAAGTTTCTGAGCTTCCATTTTATAAAAAAAGTTATGTTAAATAAAAAGTGAGGTAGAAATGAGTGAAAAAAAATTTTCAAAGAAGCATGAATGGGTTTCACTAGAGGGTGATGTGGCTACAGTTGGTATTACTAAACACGCCACTGAATTACTTGGAGATATAGTTTTTGCAGAAGTACCAGATGCAGGAAAATCTGTAGAAAAAGAGGGCCAAGCAGCTGTTGTTGAGTCAACAAAAGCTGCTAGTGATGTATATTCGCCGATTTCTGGAGAGATTACTGAAGGAAATAAAGCCATTGTAAACGATCCTAGTAGCATTAACTCAGATCCAGAGGGAGCGAGCTGGTTTTTTAAATTAAAGATTAAAGACAAAGAAGAGCTTAACTCTTTAATGTCAAAAGAAGAATACGACAAATTTTGTAAAGATAATCCAAATTAAATGATAGACGATACTTCACAAGAATTTATTAATAGACACATTGGTCCTTCAGATAAAGATCAAGAAAAAATATTAGACTATATTGGTAGTAAGTCTCTTGATCAACTTATACAAGATACAGTTCCTAAAAATATTTTACTTAATGATGAATTAAAAATAGGTGACTCACTTTCAGAAAGCGAAGCTTTGAAAAAACTCAAAGTTATCTCACAAAAAAATGAGACTTATAAAAGCTTTATTGGGATGGGGTATTATAATTGTTTTACTCCAAATGTTGTTTTGAGAAATATTTTAGAAAATCCAGGTTGGTATACATCTTACACTCCTTACCAACCCGAAGTAGCCCAAGGAAGATTAGAGATGCTTATGAATTTTCAACAATTAGTAATTGATTTTACAGGAATGGATATTGCCAATGCTTCATTATTGGATGAGGCTACTGCAGCTGCAGAAGCTGTTGGTCTTGCACAAAGAGTTTCTAAAAATAATTCAAAAAAAGTTTATGTATCGGAAACGTGTAATCCTCAAGTTATTGATTTAATTAAGACTAGAATTGAGCCTTTTGGTCTAGAACTTTTAATAGGTAATCAAAAAGATTTTATAAAAAATTTAAATGGTGAGTTGATATGTGGGGTCATAGCTTATCCTGATACTTTAGGTGAAATAGTAGACCCAAGCGAATCCATAAGTTTAATACGTAAAAAAGGTGGAAAAGCAATTGTTGTTTGCGATCTTCTTTCCTTAGCAAAATTAAAAACACCAGCTGAACTAGGAGCAGATATCGCTGTGGGAAATGCGCAAAGATTTGGAGTCCCAATGGGATATGGTGGACCGCATGCAGCTTTTTTTGCTACAAAAGAAGAATTTAAAAGATCGATGCCGGGAAGAATTATCGGAGTATCTGTAGATAAATTTGGAAAAAAAGCATACAGGTTATCTCTTCAAACACGCGAGCAACACATCAGAAGGGATAAAGCAACCAGCAATATTTGTACTGCTCAAGCTCTTTTAGCAATAGTATCTGCAGCATACGCAATTTATCATGGACCTAATGGAATTTTAGATATAGCAAATAGGACTTCCAAATTAGCCAAGCTGTTCGCAGACAATATTAAAGAGTCAGGTTTTGAACTTCACACTAATAGCTTTTTTGACACTGTAACAATTAAAACAAATAACAAAACTAACGAGATTTATAAAAAAGCTATTTCTAAAAAGGTTAATTTAAGAAAAGTAAACGATAAAACCTTATCTGTAGCATTTGATGAGGCTAAAAGACTTGATCATGTGAATTTGCTTTTTAAGATATTTGGAATAGATAAAGATGTAACAAAAACAATTGATGTTACTCTTGATAATTTGCCAAAAAATTTATTAAGAACATCCAAATATTTAACTCATCCAGTTTTTAACAAATATCACTCAGAAACTGAAATGATGAGATACTTAAAAAGACTCGAAGATAGTGACATTGCATTAAACAGATCAATGATCGCATTAGGCTCATGCACTATGAAGTTAAATGCTACTGCAGAGATGATACCTATTTCTTGGAAAGAATTTTCTCTACCTCATCCATTTGTTCCTGTAGATCAAATGAAGGGATATAGGATTTTATTCAATGATTTGATAGAAGACTTAAAAGAGATAACCGGATTTGATGCGGTATCTTTGCAGCCTAATTCTGGTGCTCAAGGAGAGTATGCAGGCTTAATGACAATAAGAGCTTTCCACAAAAGCAACAAACAGGCTAACAGAAACATTTGTCTAATTCCTAATTCTGCCCACGGAACTAATCCGGCTAGTGCTCAGATGTCTGGTATGAAAGTAGTTGTAGTGAATTGTGATGAAAAAGGAAATATTGACTTAGATGACTTACAAAATAAATCTGAAAAATATTCTAAAGATTTAGCAGCTTTAATGGTGACTTATCCATCAACTCATGGAGTATTTGAAGAAAAAATAACTGAAATTTGCGAAATCGTCCATTCTAAGGGCGGTCAAGTTTATATGGATGGTGCAAATTTAAATGCTTTAGTAGGAATTGCAAAACCTGGAAAATTTGGACCTGATGTATGCCATATTAATTTACACAAAACCTTTTGTATCCCTCACGGAGGAGGAGGCCCAGGTATGGGACCAATTGCTTGCGCAAAACATCTTGAAGACTTTCTACCAACACATCAACATCTCAGAGATTCAAATCCAGATAAGGGGATGGGTTCTGTTTCTGCCGCACCATGGGGAAGTGCGAGTATTTTAGTTATATCTTGGATGTACATAAAAATGATGGGATCAAAAGGACTGAAGGCTGCATCAAAAATATCAATTTTGAATGCTAATTATATTTCAAAAAAATTATCAGAGAAGTATAAAATTTTATATACAGGAAAAAATGGTAACGTGGCACACGAATGTATTATTGATATAAGACCTATAAAAGAAAAGTCTGGCATAACAGAGGAAGACATTGCAAAAAGATTAATTGATTATGGTTATCACGCTCCTACAATGTCATGGCCAGTTTCTGGGACCATTATGATTGAACCTACAGAAAGTGAAAATTTAGAGGAAATAGATAGATTTTGTAAGGCTTTAATAAGTATAAAAGATGAAATAGATAAAATCGAGTCTGGTAAATTTGAAAAAAAAGATAACCCTGTAATAAATGCGCCACACACTTATTTAGAATTATCATCTGATGAATGGAAACATTCATACTCAAGAAAAGAAGCAGCTTTTCCAAAAGAATATTTGAAAGAATATAAATACTGGGCACCAGTTGCCAGAGTGGACAATGTTTATGGTGATAGAAATCTTGTATGTTCATGCCCTTCAATGGAAGAATATAAAGATGCTGCTGCCTAAATAATGAAAATTGCAGTCATTGGATCAGGAATCTCAGGCTTATCTGCAGCTTATTACCTATCAAAAAAGTTTAAAGTAGATCTGTTTGAACAAGAGGATTATTTTGGAGGTCATTCTTGTACCTATGATATCAAAAAAGATAAAAAAACTATTCCAGTAGATTTAGGTTTTATCGTATTTAATAAATTAACTTATCCTAATTTACTTAACTTTTTTAAGGAACTAGAAGTTCCTTTTGAAAAAAGTGATATGTCTTTTTCTGTTTCTATTCAAGAAAGCAATATAGAGTATGGTGGCCGAGGGTTTAAAGCTCTTTTTGCAAATAAATCAAATATACTTAATTTTAATTTTCTAAAAATGATAGCAGAAATTATCTCATTTTATAAAAGTGCCCCTTCTTTAATTAAAAATAATTTAGAAGGAGAAACACTTGGTAGTTATTTAGATAAATCAAATTTTTCAAAATATCTTGTTGAATATCACATTGTTCCTATGGTAGCCGCAATATGGTCTATGCCTTTTTCTAAGGCTAGAGATATACCTTTAAAAATTTTTTTAAATTTTTTTATTAATCATGGATTATTTAAACTCAAGAATAGACCACAATGGTACACAGTTACTGGCAGAAGTAGAACTTATGTAAAAAAAGTCTTAGAAAAAATAAGTGGAGAAGTTTTTAAGAATTATAAAGTAAATAACATTAACCGAAATGAAAATAATGTGAGGATAAAAATTGGAGATGACTATTTAGATTATGATCATGTAGTTTTAGCTTCACATGCTGATCAAAGTTTAAAAATGCTAGATAAACCGACTGAAGAAGAACAAAGGATTTTAGGTAAATTTAAATATGTGTCTAACAAAGCAATTTTACATTCAGATGAAAGTTTTATGCCAAAAAAAAAAATAGCTTGGTCTAGCTGGAATTCTATATCTAATAGTAACCGAACATGTGTAACTTACTGGTTAAATAATTTGCAAAATTTAAAATGCGACCAGAATTTTTTTTTAACTCTAAACCCCATTAGTGAAATAAACAAAAAAACTATAGTTAAAAATATAAATTTTACTCATCCTTATTTTAATTCAGAAACATTAAAATATCAAAAATCTCTACTTTCGCTTCAAGGCAAAAAAAGAACTTGGTATTGTGGAAGTTATTTTAGCTATGGATTTCATGAAGATGGAATAAAATCAGCTATAAATTTAATAGAAAATTTTAAAATTTAATGAACTCATGTATTTATAATGGAGTTGTAACACACACAAGGTTTAAGCCAGTTAAGCATTTTTTGAAATATAAAACTTTTTCTTTTTATATTGACTTAGATGAAATTAAAAAATTAGATAAAGATAATCCAATTTTTTCTTACAATAGATTTAACATTTTTAGTTTTTACGATAAAGATCATGGAGATAGAAACGGAAAACCACTTAAAGTTTGGGTATTAGATAGTTTAAAAAAATTTAATATCAATGAAAATATTAACAAAATCAAACTACTTTGCTATCCAAGAATTTTGGGTTACGTTTTTAATCCACTAAGTATTTTTTATTGCTATGAGGAGAATTCATTAAAAGCAATTTTTTATGAAGTTAAAAACACTTTTAACGAACAACATACATATATTTTTAAAGTTAAAGACAATAAGATAGATCAAAAATGTAAAAAAAGATTTTATGTTTCTCCATTTATGGATATGGATACCTATTATAATTTTAAATTATTGAATCCCAATAAAAAATTATCTGTTTCAATTATACAAACAGATAAAGACGACGTCGTATTAACTGCAGTTCAAACAGGCACAAGAAAAGAATTTACTTTTAAGCAATTAATTATAAATTTTTTCAGATATCCACTAATGTCTATTAAGATAATAAGTGCGATACATTTTGAAGCATTACTATTGTGGAAAAAAGGAGCAATATACAGAAATAGAGATAAAAAAATTAAAAACAATCTTAGTTACGAAAAATATTGATGAGTGTATTTAAAATTTCTGAAAAATTTGTTCTTAGCAAACTTAGATCCATTAAAAAGGGCAATCTAAAGCTAGTAAATTATGATGGCCAAGTTTATCATTTTGGCGATCTAAAAGACTCTTTTAGCGCAGACATTAAAATAATTAATCCTAGTTTTTATTTAAACATTATTTTAGGAGGAAGTTCTGCTTTAGGAGAGGCCCATATGAATAAAGATTTTTATTCAAATAATTTAACAAATTTGATTGAGCTTACAGCAAGAAATATTAAGCTTATTCATTCATTTTCTGGAAAGATAAAATTACAAAAAATTAAAAATATTATAAAAAAAATATTTGTGCCTAATACAAAATCTAATAGTTTAAAATATATTTCTAAACATTATGATCTTGGAAATGAGTTTTTTTCTAATTGGCTGGATAGAACTCTAACTTATTCAAGTGCGATATACGAGAATGATAATGATGATTTAGAAACTGCTCAGAAAAATAAGTATCAAAAGCTAATTGATTTGC
Organism: uncultured Pelagibacteraceae bacterium; assembly: GCA_902582875.1. Taxonomy (GTDB): domain Bacteria; phylum Pseudomonadota; class Alphaproteobacteria; order Pelagibacterales; family Pelagibacteraceae; genus Pelagilacustribacter. The sequence goes on from CACHTV010000009.1 coordinate 31,192, forward strand.
TACACATTAAAGATGGAAATAAAGTTTTAGAAATTGGATGTGGTTGGGGTGGATTTTCAGAATATTTAGCTAAAAGACGAGATGTTATGATTGACTGTATTACAATTTCTAAAAAACAATATGAATATACAAAAAAAAGAATATTTAAAAATAATTTAAATAATAAAGTCAATGTTATGTTTTTAGATTACAGAGACTTGAAAGATAGATATGAAAATATAGCATCAATAGAAATGATAGAAGCTGTAGGAGAAAAATATCTAGATCAATATTTTAGAACTATAAAAAATTCTCTTAAATCTAATGGCCATGCAGCTATTCAAGGTATTACAATAAGTGATAATTTATTTGATCGTTACAGAGCTGAAGAAGACTTTATTCAGAAATATATTTTTCCAGGTGGGTTTTTGCCCTCAGTAGATTATATTAAAAAATTAGCTAAAAAAAATCAATTAGGATTAGAAAAAATTAACTCTTATTCAGATGATTATGCAAAAACTCTTTTAACTTGGAAAAATAATTTTTTTAAAACATGGGGTAATATTTCACCTCTAGGTTTTGATGAATATTTTAAAAGAATGTGGGAATTTTATTTATGTTATTGTGAAGCCGGATTTAAAGCTAAAAATATAGACTTGATTCAATTTTCTATGTCTAATAGACAAACGACATGAAAAAAGTATTTGTTTTAATATTAATTTTTTTTTTAACCGGATGCTCAAACAATATGAAACCAACTGATTTTAAAGATCAAAAACCAAGATTAATTATAGAGGATTATTTATCAGGCAATATTAAAGCGTGGGGCATTCTTCAAAATCGTTCTGGTAAAGTAACAAGACAATTTTCTGCAGATTTAAATGGTAAATGGGATGGAAAAGAACTTATTCTTGATGAAAAATTTAATTGGTCAGATGGTGAAGTTCAAACTAGAAAATGGAAAATTAAAAAAATAGATGAACATAACTATGAGGGAACTGCTGGAGATGTTGTTGGAACAGCCAGAGGTTTTTCCTACGGACCTGCATTTAAATTTGAATATGTTTTATTGGTTCCAGTAAAGGGCAAAGAGATTAAAATTACCTTTGACGATTGGATATTTAAGCAAGATGATAGAGTTGCTATTAATAGAGCGACTTTGTCAAAGTTTGGAATTAAAGTTGCTGAACTTACAGTCATGTTCATCAAAGATTAACGTTTGTATAACTTATATATTAAAAATAAATAAATCTTATAAGGCAATAATCTTAAAAATTTTAAAATTAAAGTTAACTGCTTAGGAAAGTGAATTTCAAAAGAGTTTGATTTTGTAAGCCCAGCATAAATTTTTTCTGATGCAAACTCAACAGATCTTAAAAACGGCATGGGAAAATCATTTTTGTCAGTCAAAGGTGTTTTTATAAATCCTGGAGATATTACTGAAACTCTAACATTATGTTTTTTAAAATCAAAATAGATGCTTTCAGCAAAATTATTTAAAGCCGCTTTAGAAGGACCATAGCCACTTGAATTAGGTAATCCTCGGTATCCCGCTATTGAAGAAACT
>CACHTV010000010.1 GCA_902582875.1 uncultured Pelagibacteraceae bacterium
AGAAAATGCAAAAAAAGAAATTACCAAAATACACTTTGAATCTAAAAATACTCTAGATAAAGATATTCAGTCAAAAAAAGAAAAGATAGAAAGGGAAATTGAAAAAGAAATTGCTAAAGCACAAAAAGAAATAAGTGAGCTCAAAAAAACCTCTATTTCAACTATTCAAAATATTTCACGAGATATCACGTCGAATATTATCGAAAATATTTCAGGAGATAAACTAAACGAAAGCAGTATCGAGGCTGTTGTAGAGGAAGTTTCAAAAAAAAATATCAGTAAATATTTATGACGATTGATGCAACATTCTGGGTAACGATTTCTTTTTTTATTTTTCTAGGGATCTTGATTTATTTTAAAATACCTCAAAAAGTAAAAGAAACTCTTGAGCAAAATATTTTAAATATTAAGAATCAAATTAGTGAGGCTGAAAAATTGAAAGAAGATGCAAAAAATATTTTAACTGAAAATGAGAAAAAAATAAGTAATTCAAAAAATGAAGTTAAAGACATGATTAATAAAGCTAATGAAGAGACAGAAAAAAATGTTATTAGGACAAACAAAGAATTTCACAATTTAATGGAAAATAGAAAAAAGAACGCAGAAGATAGAATTAGACAGTTTAAAAGCCAAGCAGTTAAAGATATTAAAAATGCTTCAGTGAAAATAGCATTAGAGTCAGTTGAAAAATTGATAAAAAATTCTCTTGATAAAAGCAAATTAGATAAAATTTACAGTTCTTCTATTGAAGAAACAAAATTAGCACTTAAGAAAAAATCTAGTTAGTATAGGCCATAGATAAAATGGCAAAAAAAATAATAATAATTGGCTCAGGCTTTGGTGGTTTAGCAGCATCCTTAAGATTAAAAGCTAAAGGTTATGATGTGACTTTAGTTGAAAAACATCCTGATTTAGGAGGTAGAGCAAGAGTATTTAAAAAAGGAGATTTTATATATGATGGTGGGCCAACTGTTATAACTGCTCCATATCTTTTTGAGGAGTTATTTAGTTTATTTAATAAAAAAATTTCTGATTACGTTGAAATCGTCCCTCTAGATTTATGGTATCGTTTCGTATTTAGTGATGGAGAAACTTTTGATTACTCAGGCGATGAAAAATCAATGGAAAAAGAGGTAAAAAAATTTTCTGATAAAGATTTTAAAGGGTATAAAGACTTGGTTAACTTTACAGAAAAAATATTTAATAAAGGATTTACTGATTTATCTGATAAACCATTCAATAATTTAATATTTATGCTTAAGCAAATTCCTTCCTTGCTTAGCTTAAAAAGTTATAAATCAGTTTATAAATTAGTTTCAGATTATATAACAAATGAAAAATTAAGAAGAGTTTTTAGCATGCACCCTCTTTTAGTAGGTGGTAATCCTTTTACTACAACCTCTATTTACACACTAATTTTATTTTTAGAGAAAAAATGGGGTATCCACTACTCAATGGGAGGCACAGGAAGTGTGGTAAAAGCATTAGAGAAATTAATGAAGGAAGAGAATATTCTAATAATTAAAAGTGCTGAGGTTACTAAAATCATTTCAGAAAATAATAGAGTTAAAGGAGTTGAAATAAATAATTCTAAAATAATTGATTGCGACTATATAGTCTGTAATTCAGATCCTCCAAATGTTTACAAAAACCTAATCAAGTCAAAAAATGATTATAATTTTTTATTTAAGCAAAAAATGAAGAGAATGGATTATTCTATGGGTTTGTTTGTTTATTATTTTGGATCAAAAAAACAATACAAAGATGTAGCTCATCATACTATTTACTTTGGAAATTCTTATGAAAAACACTTAGATAAAATTTTTGAGGAAAAAATATTATCTGAAGATATCAGTTACTACTTACACAGACCTTCTGCGACAGATCCCAACATGGCTCCAAAAGACCAAGATGCATTTTATGTTTTGGTTCCAGTACCAAATAATTTATCTAATATAAATTGGTCAAACCAAGGTGGTAAATTTAAAAATTTAATTTTAGATAAAATGGATAAATCAGTATTACCTGGAATAAAAGAAAATGTTGTTAGTGATTTTTATTTAACACCTGATTACTTTGAAAAAGATTTGGCAACTTTACATGGTTCTGGATTCTCAATTCAGCCTAAATTTTCACAGTCTGCATATTTTAGATTTCATAACCAATCAGAAGTATTCAAAAATTTATACTTTGTGGGTGCTGGAACTCATCCAGGTGCGGGAATGCCAGGAGTTCTCTCTTCTGCAAAAGTTTTGGACAAATTATTTTAATGAATAATAATTTATTAAAAAAAAACGCTAAATCTTTTTACTGGGCTAGTTTTTTCTTATCTAAAGAAACATTTAATAAATGTTCCTCCCTATACAACTTTTGTAGAACTTTAGACGATATAGTTGACAATGATATTGAACTAAAAATTAAAAAAGAGAATTTCTTAAAATTTAAAAAGAACTTTTTAAATAAAGATCTAAATAATATAATTATCAAAGAAATGTGGTCAATAATTAATAGTGAAAACATTTCTGAAAAAGTTGTAATTGATTTATTTGATGGAGTTGAGACAGATTTAGAAGAAAAAGTGGAAATTAATTCAAAAAAAGACTTATTGATTTACTCTTATAGAGTTGCAGGAACAGTTGGCTTAATGATGTCCAAAATTTTAAAAGTAAAAAACAAAGATGCTCTAAAAGGCGCAATTGATCTTGGAATTGCTATGCAACTAACAAATATTGCTCGAGACGTTTGTGAGGATAAAGTACGTAACCGTCAATATATAAAACCTAATTTTTCCTCAATTCAAGAAACTATAAATGACTCTGAAATATTTTATAAAAAATCTTTTAACTCAATAAGCAGCATACCTCTAGAATCAAGATTTTCAGTTATCGTAGCAAGACGTGTTTATAAAAAGATTGGTGACTACATTCTCAAACAAAAAAATACTGAAAACTATAACAAAGCAGGAAAAATATATGTCTCTATATTTGGAAAAATAATTCAGACCTTTTTATCCATTTTTGACTTTATAAAATTATTATTTATTAAAGAATTAAATTACGATAATCATATAAATCATAATATTCTAGAGGAAGAAATTAATTTAAATGAAAGAATTTGATTATGTAATAATAGGAGGTGGATGTGCTGGCTTATCATTAGCTTATGAACTAGAGATTAATAATAAATTAAAGGATAAAACTTTAGCTATTATTGAGACCCGCGAAGAATATAAAAGAGATAAAACCTGGTCTTTTTGGAAAGTTTTTGATCATAACTTTGAAGATTGTGTAATTAAGAGTTGGGATAATTTTACAATAAATACTTCGGAAAGATTTCAAGAATTAACAAATAAAAATTTCCCATACCAAAGTGTTGATAGTGGAAAATTTTATGAAAAAATTAACTTAAAACTTTCTGCGAATCCTAATATCAATTTTTTTAAAAATCTTGAAGAAATTAATTCAAAAAATTCATTGATTTTTAACAGTGTATTTAATGGTGAGCTAGACAAGTCAGAGTTATGGCAACACTTTCAAGGAGTTGAAATTGAAACATCAAAAAATATTTTCGATGACGAAATTTTAAATCTAATGGATTTTAATTGTGATCAAAGAAATGATGTGCATTTTTTTTATACCCTACCCTTTAGTAAAAATAGAGCGTTAATTGAAACGACTTGGTTATCAGATTTAGAGGATCAAAGTCTTATGGATTATGATCTACAATTGGAAAATTATATTAAAAATAATTTAGGAATAAAAAGTTATAAAATAAATTTTACAGAAAAAGGAGCTATACCTTTATTTTACCCATCATTAAAAAATAGTGATAGAGTAATCAATATTGGTTCTGCCGGAGGCATGACAAGACTAAGCACAGGTTATACTTTTTTAAACATTCAAGAACATAGTAGATATCTTAGTAACAACATTGAAGTAATTGAAAATAAAAAAATATTCCATTTAGGAAAAAAATATGAATTTTTAGACAAGATTTTTTTGAAAGTGCTTAAAAATAATCCAGAAAAAATGCCATCAATTTTTTATAAGATGTTTCAAAGCTCTTCTAGTACTGTTATAAAATTTTTATCTAATAGGAGTAACATTTTTGAAGATATTTCTATAATTTTAAAAATGCCAAAATTAATCTTTTTTAAGGCTCTATTATAATATGAAAATCGATGTCCTAAATAAATACCATTCAATTACAATATTCTTTTTAAGCTCAGTGTTGTGGATTACAAATCTAAATCTAAGTTATAATTTTACTTCATTAATTTGTTTCTTTTTAATTGCAACAATAGGAGTTTCTCATGGTGCGCTTGATAACCTAAAAGGTGCTAAACTACTTAAAAAATTAAGTATAAAAAAAAATTCATTATTTTATGTTGCTTACATTATTTTAGCATTATTTGTAGTCTTGCTCTGGTCAATATTGCCCATGATTACACTACTAATTTTTCTTTTAGTGGCTTCATTCCACTTTGGTAAAGAAGATAATGTTTTTGCTAAAAGAAAAGTTAAATTCTTGGATTTTTTTCTTTTCTTAAAAGGTTCTTTAGTAATCTCGGCTCCATTATATTTCCATATGAGCGATACAATAAAAATTTTTGAGATATTAAACGTTAATTTGGGATATATTAATGAAAAGATAATTTTAGGTATAATTATTATAAGTTTATTAAGCAATCTTTTAATTAGTAAAAAAATTTTATTGTCTTTTTTAGACTCCTTTTCAATTATTCTGCTAAATTTTACTTTTACTCCTTTAATTGCATTTACAATTTATTTTTGTTTTCTACATTCCGTAAGACACTCATTTTCTTTGATAAATGAAATAAATAAAAAAGATTTTAACAGAGGGCTAATTAGCTTTTTAAAACTAGCCTTACCGCTAACAGTCATTACTTGTATGATTTTTCTAACTAGTGTCTATTTTTTAAATAATAATTATTTACTAAACTCTGCTATTTTAAAGGTTATTTTTATTGGTTTGGCGTCACTAACTTTTCCGCATATATTGCTTGAATACTTGTTAGAAAAAAATGAAAAAAGAACTTAAAATTTATTTAGCATCTCCACGAGGTTTTTGTGCTGGAGTTAAAAGAGCTATTGAAATTGTTGAAAAATCAATCAACAAGTTTGGTTCTCCTGTTTATGTAAGACATGAAATAGTACATAACAAACAAGTTGTCGAAGAATTGAAGGAAAAAGGAGCAATTTTTGTAGATGAATTATCTGATGTTAAAGACGCTAGCAGACCAGTAATTTTTTCTGCGCATGGAGTTCCTAAATCTGTTCCTGAAGAAGCCAAGTTAAAAAATTTATCTTATGTAGACGCTACTTGTCCACTAGTTTCTAAAGTGCACAGAGAATCTGAACAATTAAATAAAAATGGTTATGAGATATTACTTATCGGTCATAAAGATCACCCTGAAGTAATTGGTACTATGGGTCAGCTTCCTAAAGGATCTATTAAATTAGTTGAAACTAGAAATGATGCCAAAAATTTAAAAGTTGATGATTTCAAAAAACCTTTAGCATATATTACTCAAACAACTCTTTCAGTGGATGATACTTCAGAAATAATTGAAATTCTTAAAAATAAATTTCCAAAGATTAAAGGTCCAATAAAAGAAGATATTTGTTACGCAACAACCAATAGACAGTCAGCGGTAAAAAAAATAGCATCTAAATGTGATATATTTTTTGTTTTAGGCAGCCGTAATTCTTCTAATTCCGTAAGATTAGTGGAGGTAGCAAAAAAAGCTGGGTGCAATAACTCTCAACTAATGCATTCAGAAAAAGAGATACCTTATAATGAAATTAACAGCTCTGATACTATTGGAATATCTTCTGGAGCATCAGCGCCAGAAAAATTGGTTCAAACACTGCTTGATAACATAAAAAAAGATCGAAAAGTATCAATAGAAGAGGTAATAGTGGCTGAAGAAAAAGTCGTATTTAAATTACCAAAAGAGCTCAACTGATGGCGGTCTACACAAAGTTTAACCAAGATAAAATTGAAGAAATTTTATCTAATTATAATTTAGGAAAATTAAATTCATTTAAAGGAATTGAAGAAGGGATTGAAAACACAAATTATTTTTTATCAGTCGACAAAAAAAAATTTATACTTACAATTTATGAGAAAAGAGTAAAATCTGAAGATCTTCCTTTCTTTTCTAAGTTGATGTCTTCTTTAAACAAAGCTAATTTTAAGTGCCCTGCTCCAATAGCTAATAATAAAAATAGTACAATTACAGATTTTGAAGAAAAAAAATTGATGATTGTTTCTTTTCTTGAAGGTAAAGCTAAGCAAAATTTATCTCCGAACAACTGTAAATCAATAGGAATTGAAATTGCCAAAATGCATGAAATAACAAAAGATTTTAAGTTGAAAAGACAAAATGATCTCTCTGTAAAATCGTGGAGAAATTTATTTGACTCAGTGAAGAATAAATGTACAAAAATTCATAAAGATCTTCCAAAACTAATAGGGGAAAATCTAAATGATGTTGAAAAAAACTGGCCAAATAATTTACCTAAAGGAATAATACACGCTGATTTATTTAAAGATAATATTTTCTTTAATAAAAATGAATTTAGTGGATTAATAGATTTTTATTTTTCTTGTGAAGATTTTTATGCATTCGAGATTGCAATTTGCTTTAATGCATTATGTTTTGATGGAATGCCAAAAAATTTAAGTTTTAATGTAACTAAGGCTAAAAATTTTATAGATGGATATGGTTCTGTAAGAAAATTAACAGATGAAGAAAAGAAAAATATAAAAGTTTTATCTCAAGGAGCAGCTTTGAGATTTTTATTAACTAGAGTTTTTGATGCATTAAATACAGTTGATGGTGCAATTGTAAAAGTAAAAGATCCAATGGAATATTTAAAAAGATTAGAATTTCATAAAAATGCTAAAAACTTTGAGGATTATTTTTTTTAATGAAATTAAAAATTTATACAGATGGCGCTTGTTCAGGAAATCCTGGCAAAGGAGGATGGGCTGCAATCATTCTAGATAGTGAATTAAATCAATCAAGCATTTCTGGTAGTGAAAATAATACGACTAATAATAGAATGGAATTAATGGCCCCAATTATGGCGCTAAAAAAAATTAAAAAAAAATCTGAGGTAACATTCTTTACAGACTCAAAATATGTCAAAGATGGAATTACTGATTGGATTAAAAAGTGGAAACTAAATAATTGGAAAAGTTCAAATAAAAAACCAGTTAAAAATAAAGATCTTTGGATAAGATTAGACAATTCATGTCAAAAACATAGAGTTAGTTGGAGATGGGTTAAAGCTCATGCAGGAAATAAATATAATAATCTTGCAGATGAATTAGCTGTACTAGAAACAAAAAGGTGAATAAATTAAATTAATTTTAATTTATTTCTTTTAAAAAGTTTTCTGCTGCTGACAACTCACAAGTAGCTGTTTCCTTCTCTTCTTCTACTTTTATTACTTGACCATTTTCTACAAGCATAGTGTATCGATTTGATCTTATCCCAAGACCTTTAGCTGATTTATCTATCTCAGCACCAATAGTCTTAGTAAATTTAAGAAAAGGATCTCCGGCCATTAATATTTTATTTTCAACACTTTGACTTTCACCCCATGCTTTCATAACATTTGGATCATTTACTGCTACACAAATTATTTTTGTAACTCCTTTTTTTAAAGCAAGGTCGTAATTTTTTATGTAACCAGGCAAATGAATTCCTGAACATGTTTTAGTAAATGCTCCAGGCATGCCCAAAATTATAGTCTTATTTTTTTTACAAAATTCTAAAATATCAATCTTTTTAACATCATTATTTTGATCTAGATAAAATAATTCTGAACTTGGTAATTTGTCACCTATCTTAATTTTCATAAAACTTTTTCCAAGATATATTTTTTAATTTTTGTAATATCTTTTTCTAAGATATCATACTTTTCTTTCTTATTTTTTATTTTAGCTACTTGGATAGGTGGTTTTACTTCTTTACCAGTTGCCATCTTAACTGTTTCTAGAAATTTATAAGGATGAGCTGTGCCAAGAACTACAGTGTTAGAAATATTATCCATTTTTTTTGCAGCTCCTACAGCAGTAGCAGTATGTGGGTCAATAGTAAAATTGGACTTCTTATCTGTTTCTTGAATTATAGATAAAGTCTCTTTGTTGTTAATTGTTTCAGCACAAAAATCTTTTTTAATATTATCAACTTCTTTGTTGTTTAATTTAAAGAAACCCTTAGATGATAAATCATTCATTAATAAAGAAACTCTCTTATGATCTTTATTAACTATATCAAAAAGCAGTCTCTCAAAATTACTTGAGACTTGAATATCCATACTTGGAGAAAGTGATGGTTTCACTAAACTAGGTTTATATTCACCTGTATTAATTACCTTTTGTAAAATATCATTTTCATTAGTGGCTACTATTAATTTATCTATACCTAAACCCATCTTTTTTGCAATATAACCTGCATAAATATCTCCGAAGTTACCTGTAGGAACTGCAAAACAAATTTTTTTATTATTAAATTTAAAAGCTGCATAAAAATAATAAACAATCTGACAAATTATTCTTGCCCAATTAATAGAGTTAACTCCCGACATGTTTATTTTTTCCCTAAATTCATTTTCATTAAACATATCTTTTACAATTTTTTGACAATCATCAAATGAACCTTTGATAGCAATATTGTGGACATTACTTGAGCCAATTGTAGTCATAATTTTTCTCTGAATATTTGAAATTTTATTATGAGGGTGCAAAACAAAAACATTAATATTTTCTTTACCACTAAGCGCTGAGATGGCAGCAGAGCCTGTATCTCCAGATGTAGCGACTATTATATTAACTGTCTTTTTATCTTTTGAAATAAATTCATTATAAATATTACCAATAACTTGCATGGCTATATCTTTAAATGCAAGAGTTGGGCCATGATAAAGCTCTAAAAGATTTATATTTCCAACAGTCTTTATTGTTACCACATCTTTTACTTCAAAGTTTTTATAAGCTTTTTCTACTATCTCCTTTAACTTACTTTTCTCAAGGTCCGGAGAACAGAAATGAGAAACAATCTCGGTGGCAAGGTCGGAGTATTTTAAATTACTTAATTCCTTAAGTTCTGCATTATTATATATTTTAAGTTTCTGAGGAATGAATAAACCTCCATCAGGCGCTAAACCTCTTAAAAATATTTCTTTAAAGTTAAAATTTAAATCTTTGTTTCTAGTGCTAAAATATTTCATCGTCTTGCTCTAAATTATAGAAAATAAACTAAAATTGATATTAATAAATTTGTTTTAAAAAAAGGTCAATATTTTGTTAAATTTAAACAAATTATCAAAAAGAATTAAAAGAAAAAGAAAAAATAAATAAAAAATTGAGTAAACAAATACTTTTCTTGCTATCAAATTCGATTTAGAAACTATTTTTTCTTTAAAGAGCAGATAACATAGATAAATATAGTATAAAGTCATAGATAAAGATAAAATTAAGTAAATAAAACTTCCAAATCCAGTGAGAACGGGTGCAACTACGACAGGTAACATTAAAAAAGCATATAAAAGGATATTAAACTTTGTACTTTGAATACCTGCAGTCAGAGGCAGCATTGGAATTTTAGCTTTTTTATAGTCGTCTGATTTATATAAACTTAAGGCCCAAAAATGTGACGGGGTCCAAAAGAAAATTATTAAGAACATTATTATAGGTTCAAGGGAAATGCTTCCAGTTGCTATAGTCCATCCTATTACTGGAGGAAGAGCTCCCGAAGCACCTCCTATAACAATATTTTGTGCAGTTTTTCTTTTTAACCAGATCGTATAAATAAAAAAATAAAAACTTATAGTGGTAACAAGTAAAATCGCAGAAATTAAATTTGAAAATAAATAAAGCATTATAGTTGAAGCTATTGCAAGAATTATCCCAAACCATAATGCATTTTGTCTTTTTATTTTACCAGTTGGTATAGGTCTTAAACACGTTCTGCTCATTACTGCATCAACATCGGACTCGTACCACATGTTTAACGCCCCAGCAGCGCCAGAACCTATTGCAACTGCTAAAAGAGATAAGCAAGCTTTAGTGAAAGGTATTTCGTTAGGCGCAACTAATAATCCAACTACTGTTGTAAAAAGAACCAGAGACATCACTCTTGGTTTCATTAGCAATATAAAAGATTTTATATAAATACTAAGGTCTATCTGAGAAGATTTATTTTTAAGTATGTTTTGCGACAAAACTATCCCACATTTAAAGAAATGAATATTGTTATCAGTATCATTCCTATAATTAGAATATGATTGCCTAAATCAAAAATTCCTACTTTTTTATTCTTTTTATCGATTAATTTTCTATGTACAGGTATTTGGTCATAAGGATTCATTTTAATATCATCTTTTTTATCTTTATCATTTTCAATTTTTAATGAAGTGCCAAACCAAACAAAATAAACAAAAAGAAAAAAGAATATTAAAAATCCAGCAACTATATTATAACCACCCATTGAATTAAGCTCCCCCCACAAAAAAATAAAATAATCTTGAAAATACTGTATACTGTCCCTCTGCTACCATTAAGCCAACAAAACAAGCAATTGCAGTCATAGGCCATAAAAGTACATTTACCAAAGCATACCTTTCCCAAAACAAGTGCATAAAGAAAGCCATTATTAAACCAGCTTTTAGGAACATGAAAAATAAAATTAAGGACCATCTTAATAAGCCTTGAAAGTTATACCAATCAACCATGTAAGAAAAAAAGCTTAAAACAAATAAGAGGCCCCATATCCAAAGGTATATCCCTATTTTGTGTGTTGTTGTTTGTTCTTTTTTCGCTTCAGCCATAAATTAGTTTACCATAAATAAAAGAAAGCAAATATAAATACCCAGACCAGATCTACAAAATGCCAGTAAAGACCCAATATTTCTATTGCTACATAGTCTGATTTCATCGTAGTGAAATATCCCCTTCTACCTGTATCAAAATCTCCTCTAAAAACCTTTCTAGCAAAGATAAATAAAAAAATTACCCCTATTGAAACATGAGTGCCGTGAAACCCTGTAATCATAAAAAAGAAGGCCCCAAACTGCTCAGCACCAAAAGGATTTGCCCAAGGTCTTACTCCATCATGGAATATTAATTTTGACCATTCAAATGCTTGCATTCCGACAAAAGTAAGTCCTCCTATAGCGGTCAACAAAACAAACCATCCGCACATTTTTCTATTTTTTTCATAGCCATATTTAACTGCTAATGCCATGGTTCCGCTGCTAGTAATAAGTACGAAGGTCATTATTGCTATTAATAAAAGTGGAACAGGGACCCCCATCATCTCCAAAGCAAATACTTCACTAGGATAAGGCCATGGTTCAACTACGGAAGCTCTCACTTTCATGTAAGCAATCAAAAAACAGCTAAATACAAAAGTATCACTCAGCAAAAAAATCCACATCATTGCCTTACCCCAGTTTACTCCTTTAAAAGTAGTTTGATCTGAGCCTATATCTTCAGACATGCCTTTGAAACCGCCTGGCAATTTATCTAGATTTAGATCTGACATGTTTCTTATATTAAGTTTTTTCTACTTCTGCATCTTTTACTTCACTTGGTGCAGTTGTTTGAGGAATATAGTCTTCTTTTGCTCCGGGTACACCATAATCATATGCCCATCTGTGAACTACCGGAAGTTTTTCACCCCAGTTACCATGTGTAGGTGGAACATCAGGTGTAAGCCATTCTAAAGAGTTGGCTTTCCATGGGTTCTTACCTGCTGGCTTGCCTAATCTCAAGCTTTTTACAAGGTTATAAAAGAAGATAAATTGAGCCGCTCCCACTATAAAAGCTGCAACACTTATAAATTCATTCATTCCTATAGCTGAAGTCATGTATGGGCTGTCATACATTTCAAAGTATCTTCTTGGTACACCAATGAAACCTAAATAGTGCATTGGAAAATAAATAGAGTAAGCCCCTAAAAAAGTTACCCAAAAATGCCATTTACCCAATTTTTCATCCATTAGTCTTCCAGTAACTAAAGGGAACCAATGATAAATGGCTCCAAAAATTACCATAAGAGGAGCTATTCCCATTACCATATGAAAGTGAGCGATTACGAAATAGGTGTCAGACAATGGAACGTCTACAGCAACATTTCCTAAGAAAATACCTGTTATACCCCCATTTACAAAAGTGACTATAAAACCTAGACAGAAAAGCATCACAGTATTTATTCTTATATTTCCTCTCCAAAGTGTAAGTATCCAGTTGTAGACCTTCAAAGCCGTGGGTACAGCAATAATAAGTGTAGTAGTTGCAAAAAAGAAACCAAACCAAGGGCTCATACCACTTACATACATGTGATGTGCCCATACAAAAAAGCTTAGAGCACCAATCCCAACAATTGCCCAAACCATCATCCTGTATCCAAAAATATTTTTTCTAGAGTGTACTGAAATCAGGTCAGAAACTATTCCAAAAGCAGGTAATGCAACGATGTAAACTTCAGGATGACCAAAAAACCAAAACAAGTGCTGGAAAAGTATAGGGCTACCACCATCGTAAGAAAGTGCTTCCCCTGCTTTAATAATAGTTGGCATAAAAAAGCTTGTTTCTAAAACTTTATCTAATGTCATCATAATTGAACTAACGAGCAAAGCTGGAAAAGCCAATAAAGCTAGAACTGTTGCTGTAAAAATTCCCCAAATTGTTAAAGGCATTCTCATCAAGCTCATTCCTCTAGTTCTTGCCTGTAAAATAGTGATTACATAGTTCAATCCTCCCATGGTAAAACCAATTACAAATAAAGATAAAGATATTAACATTAATAAAATTCCATAACCTGAACCTGGAGTACCTTCTAAAATTGCCTGAGGAGGATATAAAGTCCATCCTGATCCTGTTGGTCCTCCTGGTACAAAGAAGCTAGCCATCAAAACCACAACAGCTACAAAAAACATCCAAAAACTTATCATGTTTACGTAAGGAAACACCATGTCCCTTGCTCCAACCATTAAAGGAATTAAATAATTTCCAAACCCTCCAAGAAATAGAGCAGTTAATAAGTACACTACCATTATCATTCCGTGCATTGTTACCATTTGATAATATGTTTCAGCTGTTAAAAAAGGAAATAGTTCTGGAAAACCAAGTTGCATACGCATCATCCAAGACAAAATTAAACCCACTACTCCAGTGAATACTGCAGTAAGAGTATACTGAACTCCTATAACTTTAGCATCCTGACAAAAAATCCATTTAGTTATAAAACTATGTCCATGATAGAGGTCTTGTTCTGGTATTTCTGAAGGCCTTACATAATCAATATCTGTTTCTCCTCTACCTGAAGCAGTAGAAGATTTTGTTTTTATTTGATTGTTTCTCTTTTTATTTATATTTAATTCATCTGACATTTTGTTTCCTTAGTACACTATTTTCATTACTTGATAAATTATTAATCTTTACCAGTTTTTCTTTATTTAATTTATTATTTCTATTTTTAGCCATAAAGCTGGAGAAAGTGTCTTGCTCTGACAACCATTTCTTATAACTTCCTTCGTCTTCTACCACAACTTTGCCTCTCATAGCATAATGAGCAACACCGCAGTACTCGGCACATAAAACCTCATACTCTCCATTTTTATTAGGCTCAAACCAATAATAAGTAATAGTTCCAGGAACTGCATCCATTTTTGATCTAAACTGTGGAACATAGAAATTATGTAATACATCAATCGATCTTAATAAAATTTTAACAGGTCTATCTTTTAATAAATGCAATTCATTGCTTTCAACAAAAACGTCATCTTTTCCATTTGGATCATCAATATTTAATCCATAAGGATTATTATCGCTAATTATTCTGTTGTTAGAAGCTCCAAGTTTTCCGTCTTGTCCTGGTAATCTATATTTCCAACCCCACTGCCATGCCATCACTTCTACTTGAATAGCATTGTCGGGCACTCGTATGTAATTATTCCATACAACAAGTCCAGGAGCCAAAAGAGCTACAACACCAATTGTAGTTAACCAAGTTAGTCCTTTTTCTAATTTTTTATCCTCAGGCTTATATTCTGATCTACGTCCTTCTTTATATTGGTATCTAAAAATACAATAGACCATGAAAAGGCAAACTAAAATGAATACTCCACCACCAATCCAAAAGCTTAAAATTATAGTATCATCCATTGCGCTCCAATTTGAGGCAATATCAGTCCACCACCATGGAGTCCAAACGTGAAAAACAATTGACCCAATTATCACTGCTAAAAATACGAGACCTGTAAACATACAGTCAAACTTATAAAATAAAAGGTCGCTTTAACCTAGGGACAAAATGTCTTAAAAGGGTTATACAATTACAAAAAATGATGGGAAAACTGGGAATTTTAATAACTATACTTTCTTTAGTCTTCCTATTTTTTATTGTTATATCATTAGGAGCAGGTGGTTTCTCAAAAAAAGAAAAAAAACCTGAAATCAAAAAATATCTAAGGTCTATTTATTTTTTATTATTAATAATTGCTCTCTTAGGATCAATACTGGTACTATTTCTTTAAATTCAATTTTAAGAAATTAATTCCTTGCACCAAGCAATAACTGCATCATTAAAAACATAAACAACTAAAAAAAATACTAACCAAATAATTAGTAAAAACATCCAATAAAGAGATAAAGCTTCTACTTTATTCTTTTCATCTAAAATTTTTTTTTCATCTAATTTAAGAATTTGAGAACAAACTTTTCCCCAAAAGAATAAGCCTCCTAGGAGATGAAGTCCATGAAGAGCCGTAAAAAAATAAAAAGAAGTAAAATATGAGTTAGTAGAAACAAATTTTCCATCTTCCATTAACTGAAACCACAATAATATTTGTCCTAACAAAAATAGATAGCTTAGTGCACCAACTTGAATTAGGTTTCTTTTTATTTTTGATGTTCTTTTATTTTCTAAATCTTTTGTAATTTTTCTAAAAATATAAGCTACTAAAATTAGAACGAAACTATTAAACCAAAACAAATTTGGTTTAAAAAGAAACATTGTATCTTGGCCTCCTGGAATAGAATAAAGATAGGCAGTAACTATAAGGCTAAAGAGTACTGTGCTAACTCCAAAAATTACAATCACAGCTGATACATAAGAAGAAACTCCCTTAAATGTACTGCCGACATGATGATTGTCGATATTTACTTGATTTTCTTCCCAAGGTTTTTCGACAAGTGCGCCAAATATTTTCTTTATAATTTTAGACATAATGATTAACTATAACATTAATGAAAATAAAAACATCAATATCCATTCTAATTGGTTGTTTAGTTATCTTTTTATTTATCATGTTACCAATAATTTTATCAGTTCAAGATAAAAAAGATGAATATGTCGCATCGATTACTGGTTCTTCGTTTTCTCTTAAAGATGTAAACAATAATATTATTACTGAAAAGTCTTTTGAAGGGCAAGCTACAGCTCTCTTTTTTGGATTTACGAATTGCCCAGATGTTTGTCCAATGACTCTAAATAAATTGACTTATATCTTAAATGAACTGGAAAAAGATAAAAAAAACTTAAAAATATTTTTTATTAGTATTGATCCAAAAAGAGACACTCCAGAGGTAATGAAGAATTATTTAAGTTCGTTTGAAAATAAAATTATTGGGATAACAGGAGAGTCAGAAAAAATATTTCTTCTCTCAAAATCATGGGGTATAAAAAGTGAAAAGATATTCTCAGAAGATGGGAGCTATACAGTAGATCATAGCTCACCAATTATTTTATTAAAGAACGGAAAATATTCTAGTCGTATTACTCATCATGATAATATCGAAGAGTCTTTAAAGATAATTAAAAAAATTCTATAAGTCATAAGAGTAACTTACTAACGATAGTGCAGAAATTGTAGCAGTTTCAGTTTTTAAAATATTTTTTGAAAGAGAAAAAGAAATTGTATTTTTATTTTCTAAAATCATTTTTCTCTCATTTGGTGTGAAATCTCCTTCTGGGCCAATAAGTATCGTTTTTAAATTATCGCCTTTTATGTCTTCTTTTTTTAATCTTTCTTTGGAATTTATATCAGCAAAAAAAAGCTTACTGGTTTCGTTTAAATTATTAATAAAATCTTTAAGTTTAGTTATTTTTGATATTTCAGGTGGGCTTAATTGATTTGATTGCTCTGTAGCTTCAATAATAATTTTATTAGCTCTTTCATGATTTAATTCTTTTACTTCGGTACGTTCAGATATAACAGGAGTAATTTTAGACACTCCTAATTCAGTAGCTTTCTGTAAAATTATTTCCATAGGATTTTTTTTGACTAAACAGATTGCCAGTTCTATATTGGATTTTTTTAAAGACTCTTTAACTCTATTTAAAAACTTCACCTCAATTCTATCTTTCTCTAAGAAAACTATTTCACTAACCCACTCCCCATCTTTGTTAAAAAAGTTTATATGTGAACCACGTTTCAATCTCATCACATTAGCTACATAGTGTGTGTGTTCTTTTGACAATAGAGAAGTAGCGTTTTCAACTATACTATTGGGATAATATAATCTTATGTTGCCCATATATTGTATATACAATAAAAACAGTTTTTAATTAATTATAAAAGAAAGGGGTAGTAATGCAAAAAGGAGAGAGGGCTGGTGACGCTCCTATTGGAGTAGATGTTGTTGAAGGTAAATCTTATTATTGGTGTAGTTGTGGAAAAAGTTCTAAACAACCATTTTGTGATGGATCACATAATGGGTCAAAATTTGGACCTAAGACTTATAAAGCTGAGCAAACAAAAAAAGTTTTCTTTTGCACTTGTAAGCAAACCGATGATCCTCCTTTATGCGACGGCTCTCACAACAAAAAATGAAAACTAAATCTATAATTTTTGATGCTTATGGAACACTTTTCGATGTGAATTCTGCTGCTGAAAAATGCAAGGATAAGATCGGAGATAGGTGGGAAGGCTTCGCTAACTTCTGGCGAACAACTCAGCTAGAATATACCTGGCTAAGGAGTTTAATGGAAAGACATAAAGATTTTTGGCAAGTTACTGAGGAAAGTTTAGATAAATCAATGAAAGTTTTTGGGATCGATATGAGCATGAAAAATGATCTATTAAATCTTTATAAAATTTTATCTCCATATCCTGAAGTTAAAGGAGTTTTAGAAAATTTAAAACAGAAAAACTTTAAACTCGCTATACTTTCTAATGGTACCCCGGCTCTTTTAGAGGAATTAGTTAATAGCAATCATTTGAAGGAACTTTTTGATGATCTTTTCTCAATTGAGTCAGTTAAGGTTTATAAACCTCACTCAAAAGTTTATAGTTTACCATTACAAAAATATAAAATTAAACCAGAAGAAGTGACATTTTTAAGTGCAAATACATGGGATGTGTCAGGAGCTGGAAACTATGGCTATAACTCTGTTTGGGTAAATAGAAATAATGCCATTTTTGATAATTTAGACTTTAAACCTAAAAAAGAAATAAACAATTTATCGCAGTTACTAGATTTAATTTAAAAGTTATTATTTATTATGTCTCTAATTGAAGTTAAAAAAATCGTTAAAGCTCTTAACGCTTCTGATGGAGCTGGAGTTAAATTAAAAAGAAGCATCGGGATACCAGAAGCAGATTATATAGATCCATTTTTAATGCTCGATGAATTTGGGTCTGAAAATAAAGACGATTATATAGGAGGGTTTCCTCCTCATCCTCATAGAGGAATAGAAACTGTAACTTATATGTTGCAGGGTGAATTCGAACATGAGGACAGCACAGGATCAAAAGGAAAAATGGCACCAGGAGACATTCAGTGGATGAAAACTGGAAGAGGTATAATTCATTCGGAAATGCCTGCGATGACAGGAGGTAGACTATTAGGTTTCCAGCTCTGGATTAACATGCCAGCAAAATTAAAAAAAAATAAACCTGAGTATCTTTATATAAAAGGTAGTCAACTTGGCGTTCACAAAGATAGAGAAAAAATTGTAAAAGTTATAGCAGGAAAATATGAGAAAGCAGAAGGTCCTCAAACAAATCATAATGTAGAACCAATTTATTTTCATATTGTTCTAAATGAGAAAAAAGAATTTAAATGTGAAGTGCCAGAGGGACATAATTCTTTTATTTATTTGCTAAAAGGTGAATTAAAAATTGGAGAAAAGAAACATGATAAAACTAATAATTCTAATTTAATTTTACTTAAAAGAGGTAATAAACTTACTGTAAAGGCAAACAAAAAAACTGAATTTCTTTTTATTGCAGGTAAGCCAATTGGTGAACCAATCGCTAGAGGTGGTCCATTTGTCATGAATACAAAAGCAGAAATACTTGAGGCTATTCAAGACTACAACAATGGAACATTTGCTAAATATTAAAAGTTCAAGTACGTTTCTTTAAAATGGCTAAATCGATAATTATAAAAAAAAATGGTGGGCCTGAAGTTTTAGAGCTTAATGATGTCGAAGTAAAATCTCCTGGACCAGATGAGCTAAAAGTTACTAATCTTGCTATAGGGTTAAATTATATAGACACCTATCATAGATCAGGCTTATATCCTTTGCCTCTACCTAGTGGTATTGGACTAGAAGCTGCTGGAAAAGTAGATGAAATAGGTTCAAATATTACAGAGTTTAGTAAAGGAGATAATATTGCTTACGCTTCTATGCCCATAGGAGCATACTCTCAACAAAGAATAATACCTGCAAAAATTGCAGTAAAAGTTCCTGAAGGGATTTCACATAAATTGGCAGCAACTTTAATGACGAAAGGTTTAACAACTAACTATTTATTAACCAAAACTTATAAACTAAAACCTAATGAAACTATTCTATTTCATGCTGCAGCTGGTGGAGTAGGACAAATATTTGCTCAGTGGGCTAAAAGCATTGGTGCGAAAGTTATAGGGACTGTTGGTTCAAACGAAAAAATTGAAATTGCTAAAGCTAATGGATACGAGAATGTAATCAACTATTCAAAAGATGATTTTACAAAAGAGGTTATGAAATTAACAAATAATAATGGGGTTTCTGCAGTTTTTGACGGAGTTGGAAAAGATACATTTAAAGGATCAATTGCATGCTTAAAACCAAGAGGTATGATGGTAAGCTTTGGAAATGCTTCTGGACCTTTAGATCTTTTAAACGTTCCCAAAGATATTCAATCTAAAAGTCTTTTCTTAACAAGACCCACCATAGGACATTATTTTACAAACAGAAATGAAATTCAAAAAGGTGCTGACGAAATTTTTGAAAAAATCAAATTTGGAATGATAAAAGTAAAAATATTTAAAGAATATAAATTAGAAGAGGCAAAACAAGCTCATCAAGATTTAGAGTCTAGAAAATTAACAGGTCCTGCTATATTAATTCCCTAATGGAAAATAAATTAATATCTCCCTGTATAAGTATTTGTAAAACTGATCCAATAACTGGTTATTGTTATGGCTGTGCAAGAACTAATGATGAAAAAAAAGTATGGAAAAATGAAAATACGACAAAAGAATGGAAAATCAAAAATTTAGATGAAATAACTTCTAGAATGAAAGGTTGGCAATTAAAAACTTTTAAAGAGTCTTATAAATATAAGCTGAGTAACGGCATATCTTTATTTAAAAAAAAACTTCAAGAGACTAATTAAATTATAAGTCTTTCTTCATAGAATCCATATCGCTTAAATGAAATTTTAAAGCCTGATTTGAAAGCCTTATTTCTTGCAAAAATAAGAAAATAGAAATTATCATACAAACACAACATGCTGCAAAATTTAAACGAGCTACTTGTAGGGTATTAACATAAAGCATTAAAACAGTTGTCATATTAAAAAGAAATCCAAATGCACCGAAACCCATCACATATTTAAGTAAGTTTGCTCTTTTGTTTAAAACATGTAATTGATTTTCCCATTCTGGAGGTACTTTTTTTTCAAATGTGTACTGATCATGTATCTGTCTAATAAGAGCGCTTAAAGTATGAAATCTATTACTATACATAGTCATCATTAGAGGTATAGCTGGAAACATTAAGGCTGCAACTGTGTAGTCTATATCCATATCGAATCAAATTGATTATGTAGATAGTGTTTGATATTTACAAGTCATATTTTCATGGAACATTTAAAAATATTTATTGATTTAACCAGATTAAATAAACCGATCGGTTTTATGCTGTTATTCTGGCCTTGTTCTTGGGGTTTAGCTTATGCTTATAATTTAAATCAAGATTTTTATATTTTTTTATATTACTTACTTCTTTTCTTTTTGGGATCAGTGTTAATGCGAAGTGCTGGATGTATATTTAATGATATTGTCGATAAAGATCTTGATAAAAAAGTTGAAAGAACAAAACTAAGACCTATTGCTGCTGGAAAAATATCTGTAAAAAAATCTTTTTTTTATATTATCAGCTTGTGTTTTGCTGCATTTTTAATTTTAATTCAATTTAATTTATTAACAATTATTCTAGGACTTGGATCAATGTTTTTAGCTTTTTCTTATCCATTCATGAAAAGAATGACTTACTGGCCTCAATTATTTTTAGGGTTAACTTTTAACTGGGGAGCAGTTATGGCTTGGGCGGCTATAAATAATAATATTTCTAACGAAATTATTGCACTTTATGCATCAGCCATATTTTGGACATTGGGCTATGACACGATTTATGGAGTTCAAGATATGAAAGATGACGAAATTATAGGAATTAAATCAACATCAGTTAAATTTAAAGAAAGTATAAAATTGTTTGTAAGCTCTAGTTATTTGTTAACATTAATTATTCTAGGATATTTATTTAATCAAAAATTTGGGATAAATATTTTTACACTTTTTTTTGTACTATTTTCATTAAGTTTAATTTTTCAACTAATAAAATTTGATAAAAATAATCCAGAAAGTTGCTTATCTGCATTCAAGACTAATAATATTTCAGGCTTACTTTTATTTTTAGGGATATTGTCACAAAGTTTATAAAATGAATTTTAAAGAATTAATAGTTATACTCAAAAGACTATACAAAGAATATATTAGAAATCATCTTAAAAAAATTTTCTTAGCATTAATTCTATCCATTTTAGTGGCATCTAGCACTTCAAGTATTGCTTGGCTTTTAGATCCTGCTGTAAAAAAGATTTTTGTAGAACAAGATAGAACACTCGCTTGGTTAATTCCTTTGGGAATTATTTTTGCATTCAGCACAAAAGGTCTAACTCTATATCTGGCTAGAATAATCATCATAAGAGTTTCCCAAGAAATTTGTGGTGAAATACAAAAAAAAGTTTCTTCAAATATATTATTCTCAGATATTAAAACTCTCGATAATCGTCATTCTGGTAAATACATTTCTAATATTATGTTTGACTCTCATCAAGTTCAACAACTTGTTGGTGTCGGTGTTTTAAATTTAATGAAAGATAGTTTTTCTGTAATAGCTTTGGTTTCTCTTATGTTTTACCAAAACTGGAAATTAGCGTTATTTGCTCTTTTAATGATACCTTTAGCGGGTGGTTTAGCAAAGAGTTTAGGTAAAAGAGTTGGCAAGGTTGTAACTCAAGCAGGAGAAATTTCAGGAAAATTAGCATCGATTTTATCTGAAATATTTAAAGGTTCGAAGATGATTAGAATTTATCAAAAAGAAGAAATTGAGAATAAAAAAACTAATCAAGTAATCGACGATTTAATTGAAAAGAATATAAAATATAATAGCGTTTTAATAAGAGCTACTCCAATTATGGAAGCATTAACAGGAATAATGATTGCAGGTTTTATTTTTTTTTCTGGGAAATTAATTGCTTCCGGAGAACTAGAAGTAAATAATTTTTTCTCATTTTTAGCTGCTATGATGTTAGCTTATCAGCCTATTAGATCCCTAGCTACAATTCATATAGTAGCTTATCAGGGTGGAGCAGCATTTAAAAGAATTTCAAATATTATAGATAAGAAAATAGAAATTCAAAATGAACCTAGCCTTCCAAATCTTATGATTAATAATTGTGATATCATTTATAAAGAAATAAATTTCAAATACGACACAACAAACGAAAAAGCTATAAGAAACCTTAGTTTAGAAATAAAAGGCGGAACAATGACTGCATTAGTTGGGCATAGTGGTGCAGGTAAAAGCACAATCATTAATTTATTACCTAGATTTTATGATCCCCAAGAAGGCTCTATCAGCATAGATAACCAAAAAATAAATGAGATAAATTTAAATTCCCTAAGAAAAAACATTTCTTTAGTAAGTCAAGACGTGATTTTATTTGATGATACTATAAAAAATAATATTTCTTATGCAAACCCAGGCGCCTCTAATGAGAACATAGAAGAGGCGTGTAAAAATGCTGCTGCTATTGAATTTATTGAAAAATTACCAAAAAAATTTGATACAATGGTTGGAGAGAATGGAGTTAGGCTCTCAGGAGGTCAAAAACAAAGGATTTCAATAGCTAGAGCAATTTTAAAAAGATCTCCAATTATATTATTGGATGAAGCTACTTCATCGCTAGACGCAGACTCTGAAGAAATAGTTCAAAAGGCAATTAATAATTTAACAAAAAATAAAACTACTATAGTCATAGCACATAGGCTCTCTACAATTCATAATGCTGACAAGGTATTTGTTCTTAAAAATGGCGGGATCGTTAACTCAGGCACTCATGATTTTCTAATAAAAAATTGTAAAGAGTATAAGTCATTATATGAAAAACAATTAAAGTAAGACTAATGATCTTTATCTATAGATTTTTCACTACTTTTATTTATCCAATTCTTATAATTTTAATTTACTCTAGAAAATTGTTAAAAAAAGAAGACCCTAATAGATATAAAGAAAAAATATTCCCTTCTAATTTTTTTCCTAATAAAGATTATAATAAAAAACTTATTTGGTTCCATGCTGCAAGTATAGGAGAAGTACAAAGCATATTTCCACTAATTCAGAAATTAAATAAAGAAAAAAAAAATATAGAATTTTTAATTACAACAGTAACTTTAAGTGCAGGAAATATTGTCAAAAAAAAGTTCAATAAATATGAAAATATTAAACATAGATATTTTCCGCTTGATATAAACTTTTTGACAAGAAATTTTTTAGATAAATGGAAACCTAACTTAGTAATATTCGTAGACTCAGAAATATGGCCAAATCTTATTTTTGAAATTAAAAATAAAAAAATTCCTATAACTTTATTAAATGGAAGAATAACAAAAAAAACATTTGAAAAATGGATGTTAGTATCAAAATTTGCAAAAGAAATTTTTAATAGTTTTGATTTGTGTTTAGCCGCAAGTAAAGAGTCAGAAGAAAATCTAAAAAAACTAAATGTAAAAAACTTAAAGTATATTGGAAATATAAAATTCTCCGGGAAAATAGAAAAAAATGATTTAATGGATAAAAATCTTGATTTTCTAAAAAAGAAAACATTTTGGTGTGCAGCCAGCACACATAGAGGAGAAGAAATTATTTGTTTAAAAACTCATCTTAATTTAAAAAAAATTTATAAAGATTTAATCACAATCGTAATACCGAGGCATATAAATAGATCAGCCGAAATTAATCAATTATGTAAGAAGTATGAACTATCATCACAAGTCTTAAGTGATAAAGACACAATACAAGATAAGAAAGAGATTATAATTATCAACTCATTTGGTGCACTATCTAAATTTTATAATTATTCTAAAAGTGTTTTTATAGGTAAGTCTATGATAAAAACATTAGAGAAAGTTGGAGGACAAAACCCTATTGAAGCGGCTAAGCTAGGATGTAAAATATACCATGGTCCATATGTTTATAATTTTAAAGAAATTTATAACTTTCTAAAATCATATGAAATTTCTGAAGAAATCTATAGCGACAAAGAGCTTTACGAAAAGCTAATGGTTGACCTAAAAGATTCAAAAAATGATCAAAATAAAATAACTAGTAGTATTAATGATATAGGGTTAAAAATATTAAATAATACTACTCAAGAGATAAGTAAATTTATAATTTAATGAAATTTCTAAAGCCAAAATTTTGGGAGAGCAAAAATAATATACTTACAATTTTACTTTTTCCTATTTCTATTTTGTTTTATTTATTAACAACTCTAAAAAAGACCTTTACATTTTCAAAAAAATTTAAAATTCCAATTATTTGTGTAGGAAATATTTATGTTGGTGGGACTGGTAAAACACCAATATCTATTATGATAGCTAATAATTTAAAAATTAAGAAAAAAAATCCTGCAATAATAAAAAAATATTACAAAGACCATGAAGATGAGCACAAAATAATCAAGAAAATGAGCGATTGTTTAATCTTGGATAAAAATAGAGTTGAAGCTATTAAAAAAGCAGAGAGAGAAAATTTTGATTTAGCTATTTTAGATGATGGATTTCAAGATCATAAGATAAAAAAAAAACTAAATATAATTTGTTTTAATAACAAGCAGCTGATCGGAAACGGTTTAGTTTTCCCAGCAGGTCCATTGAGGGAAAGTTTGAGTTCTTTAAAAAGAGCACAAATTGTAATTTTAAATGGAGAAAGAAATAAATCATTTGAAAAAAAAATTTTCAATATTTCAAAAAATATTAAAATCTTTTATTCCAAATATTTACCAAAAAATATTGAAGAATTTAAAAATAAGAAACTTTTTGCTTTTGCTGGTATTGGAAATCCAAGTAATTTTTTTGAATTATTATCTGAATACAATTTAGATGTTCAAAAAAAAATTACGTTTCCAGATCATTATCAATATAGCTCAAAAGAAATAGAAAATATGAGTCAAATAGCAATAAAAAATAATTTTAAACTTATAACTACTGAAAAAGATTTTTATAGAATTAGAAATTATGACTCCAAAAAATTGGGCTATCTGAAGGTTGATTTGGAAATTGGAGAAAAAAATAAGTTTATTAATGAGATAATGAATAATTTATGATTAAAGTTATAAAATATTTTTTTGAAGCAGTAATTATATATTTATTTTTCTTTATCATAAAATTAATTGGCCTTTCTGTGAGTCGTTCCTTATTTTCTTTTATCTTTAATAATTTAGGACCGTTTATAAAATCTAGTAACATAGTTAAAAAAAATCTTAATATATTTTCTACCCATATATCTGAAAAACAAAAAAAAGAAATAGAACGCAATATGTGGAAAAACTACGGTAAAACTTTTGTAGAGTACATGTTTCTAAATAAGTTTAGAACAGGTAATCTACACATTCGTATTGAAGGAAAAGAAATACTAGAAGAAATATATCATAAGAAAAAACCAGTTATATTTGTATCTGGTCATTTTGCAAACTTTGAACTTATGTCGATGGAATTAACTAAAAATAAAATCAATTTAGCTACTATTTATAGACCATTGAATAATTTTTTTTTAAACCCGCTAATGGAATATTTAAGAAAAAAATACGTTTGTATTAATCAAATTAAAAAAGGACGTCAAGGTGTAAAAGAATGTGTTGAATATTTGAAAAAAGATCACAGTATTGCACTTATGATTGATCAAAGATTGGGTGAAGGTGATAGAGTAACTTTTTTTAATAAAAAAGCACACACTACTTCTCTGCCTGCTCAGTTATCATTAAAATATAATTTAAAAGTTGTACCTATTTTTATTGAAAGAGAAAAAAAGGATTCTTTTATGATGAAAATATATAAACCAATAGATACTTCATTATTCAAAGATAAATTTGAACTGACTTTAAAACTAAATCAAATTCTAGAAAAAATGATAATAAAAAATCCAAATCAATGGATTTGGACCCACGACAGATGGAAATAAAATCATTTTTTATTTCTTAAGCTCTTATAACGTTCTTTAACCTCTAAAGGTGAATAATAAGCTTCTTGTAATTCTACATTCCAATAATTTAATTTATTTAAAGCTATTTCTTTTCCTGAAACAGCGCAAACGACAAAACTACCTTCTTCAATAATATCAAATGAATTGGGTTTATATACAAGTTTAGCTTTTTTTTTATTCATCTATAAATTATATATAATATATCTTTTCATATGAATATTGCTTTAATAGGAAGTGGTGGTAGAGAACATGCTTTATGTCAAAAAATACACGATTCTAAATTATCTAAAAAAATAATATGCATTCCTGGTAATGCAGGAACTACAAAAATTGCTCAAAATATTAATTTGGACTTCCTTAATTTTCAAAAATTATTGAAAACTATTAAATTTCATAAAATAGATTTAGTTATCATTGGACCAGAGGAGCCCTTGGTAAAAGGTTTGGTTGATTATTTAAAAAGACATAAAGTCAGAGTGTTTGGTCCAAATCAGTATGCTGCTAAACTTGAAGGCTCTAAAGCATTTATGAAATCCTTATGTAAAAAGAATAACATTCCAACTGCACAATTTAAAATATGTAAAAATAAAAAAGATGTAAATAATTTTTTAAAAAATAGTAACTTACCAGTAGTTGTTAAAGCTGATGGTCTGGCTGCTGGAAAAGGTGTAACAATATGTAAAAATAAAAAAAAAATTTTAAATGTTTCAAATGAAATATTCAAAGGTAAGTTCAAAACTTCAAAAAAATTAGTCTTAGAAGAATTTTTAGAGGGTGAAGAAGCTAGTTATTTTCTAATCGTAGATAAAAAAAATTTTAAATTTTTTGGTTCTGCTCAAGATCACAAGCGAGTAAAAGAAAAAGATAAAGGTCCTAATACAGGAGGCATGGGTGCATATTCTCCAGCACCCATAATTAATAAAAATTTGGAAAAAAAAATAATTCAAAAAATAGTAAATCCTACCTTGGCAGCGCTAAAAGAGAAAAAAAAACCCTATACTGGATTTTTGTATGTAGGCTTAATGATTAAAAATAATGAACCATATTTAATTGAATATAATGTAAGAATGGGAGACCCTGAATGTCAGGTAATTATTCCAAGATTAAGTACAGACATAGTTAGCATTTTTGATAAAGCATTAAAAGACGAATTACACAAAATAAATATTAAGTGGAAAAAAACAAAATGTATGACCATAGTTTTGTGCTCTAAAGGATATCCTGGAAAATATAAAAAAAATAAAAAAATTAAGCAGTTAAAAAAATTTAAATCTAACAAAAGATCATTTATTTTTCATGCAGGGACAAAATTAATTGACAATCAAATTTTTTCAAATGGAGGTAGAGTTTTAAATGTTACTTCAATTGGAAAAAAATTTAAAACCATTAGAAAAAATATTCTGAAAGATATAAAAGAAATAAATTGGAAAGATGGCTTTTTTAGAAAAGATATAGGATGGAGAGTAATTAAAAAGTGGTGATGAGGGTTATAAGTGGAAAATTTAAGGGAAAATCAATTTCTTTTTTAAAATCAAAAATTACAAGACCTCTTAAAGACTCAGTAAAAGAAAATATTTTTAATATAATTACACACTCAAATTTACTTAATATAAATCTTAAAAAATCTAATATACTTGACCTTTATTCTGGAGTTGGTTCTTTTGGAATAGAGTGTATTTCAAGAGATGCGAACAAGGTTGTTTTTGTAGAAAGAGATAATAGTGCTGTAGAAACCTTAAATAAAAATTTATTTAATTTATCCATAAAAAATAAAGCCACAGTTATAAATGAAGAAATAGTAAGTTTTTTAAATAAAAAACAATTAAAAAAGTTTGATATTTTTTTTTTAGATCCTCCTTTTGCAGATAAATATTTTTTAGAGAAATTAAAACTCATTAAACAAAAAAAGATTTATAAAAGTAATCACGTGCTAATCATTCATAGAGAAAATAAATCCTCTGATAATTTTAAGAATTTAATTAACCCTTTGATTGTAAAAAAGTATGGTCGTTCAAAAATAATTTTCGGAAAATTTTTAGACTAATAATTTTTTTGTATTAATTTTTACTTCCTCAATAGCTGGTTGATTAAATGGGTTTATATTAGAAAGTTTACCAACTATAACTGTTTCCAGCATAAAATAAGAGAATAGTTCTCCTAAAGTGTTTTCGCTAAAATCTCTAATTCTAAATTCTCTATAAGGAATATTTTTTTTTTTAAGAGCTTTAACAAAAGCATTTTTTTGAGCATCTTTGATTTGATTTAAACTTTTATTACTTAAAAAATTTACTCTTTTATCTAAATTTCTTAATTTTATTTTTTTATCATTATTAATATCTTCGCTGAAAATATAAAAAATCTTATCTTTTGGACCATCTAAATAAAGTTGTAATAGACTGTGATGATCTCTTGGAGCTTTACCAATTGATGGAAAAAAACCCTTGCCTTTTTTTCCTAAACTTTCTGCTATTAATTGTTGACTCCAATAAAGAAACTTATCGAGCTTTGAAACATAATTAAAAAATATTAAATTTTTGAATCTATTGTTTTGAAGTAAATTTGTTAACTTAATTGAACTATCTTTCAAAAATTTTTTATTTTTACTTTTAAAATGAATTAGTAAATTTTTTCTTAATCTCTGAATATTTAATCCCATTAAATAAGCTGGAACCATTCCAGTTTCTGATAAAACAGAATATCTTCCTCCAATATAATTCTTATGTTCTATGTGATGTAATTTCATTTTTTGAGAAAGAAGATATAATGGATTATCAAACTTCTCCGAAATAACAATTATATTCTTTGAATTTTTTTTTACTATCTTTAAGGCTAGTAAATTAGATAATGTTTCAATTGTATTTCCAGATTTTGATATAACTATAAATAATATTTTTTTTAGATTATTTTCAGTCTTTAATTTATTCAGTTTATATTCATTAATATCATCAAAAAATAAAAAGTTTTTTTTGATTTTATCTTTTAAAAAATAATACAAAGCTTCTGATCCGAGTATTGATCCCCCCATTCCTATGATAGCTACAGTTTTAAATCTTTTAAATTTATAAATATCTTTTATTTTAAAATTAAACTTAAATTCTTGACTTAAAGAATGTAAAGTATCTTTAGGTTCATCTAAGTTTTTAGTTATATCTTTCAGAATAAGAGAATATTTTTTCTTAAATTTATTATTAAACTTTGAGCTTAAATATTTTTTTTGAATATTATTGGTATAAATTATTTTTTTATTTTTCACTTGCGAATTTGATTAATTATAGATTGCTCAACAGTGGTTGACCCTTTTTTTGAAGTTTGTTTTTTATCCATTCTTAATATTTTATTAATTTGATCATTATTACTCTCTTTTTCTTGACTGCCTGATCTTGGTTCTGGCAAATTCTCATAATCTGGTGGTAAGCTTAGTGGTTTTCTTTTTTCTACTAAAAATTCATCTGTAGTTTTAATTTTTTCATTTCTTAATGTTTTCCCTATATCACCGCATGATTGTAAAAATGATACGATTACTAAATATAGTATTATTTTTTTAATTTTTTTCATTTTTTATAAAAAGTTCTTTGCCTAACAACATAATAATTCCAATTGTAATAAATATATCTGCCATATTAAAAGTAAACCAGTGTAAATCTTTATAATGAATGTCTATAAAATCTGGAACGGCATTGTAAGTCAATCTATCATAAAAATTTCCTAACGCTCCACCCAGGACTAAAGAAATAAATATTTTATCAATAAACACTGACTTTATTAACCAATAAATTAGAAAGATTATCACGATACCAATTATAGCAGAAATTGAATTATAAATTAAATTTGAATTAAAACTAAAGAGGCCAAAACCTACTCCTGTATTCCATACTAAATCGAAATTAATAAAATCATTTATATAAACTCGATTATTATAAAGTTGGTGATCTAATATTTTAATTTTGGAGATTCTGTCTAGAAAAAAAGTTAAGATTATTATTAAAAAACAAATCAAATTTTTTTTTTCAAGTATTATAGAAACATTATTTTTATAAAATCTTTTATTAGTGTTCATGCTAGACATTATTGTTTATAGCTTTTTCACATCTCTCACATTTATTATCTAAAATTTTCCAACATCTTGGACATTTAATTCCTTTAGCCTTTGTCACTTCGATGTTTAATTCTTCTTTATTCTTACCTTTAACTTTTTCTGCTTTAGAGGTAATAAAATATTCAGCCAAATCTATATCTTCTAATAATTTAAAATTTTTTTCATTAGTGATAATCTTTAATTCCGCTTCTAAGCTTGAACCAATTTCTTTATTAGATCTTTTTTCCTCTATAGCAATGTTGGCTTCTTGTTTAATTTTAAAAAGCTGATTCCACTTATCATTTAGAATTTTATCTTCCCATTTTCCAGGAATTTTTGGAAAATTGAATTCATGTATATTCTTTTCATCTTTACTGACTAAGCTATAGATCTCATCTGTAGTAAAAACAAATATTGGAGCAAACCATTTTAATAAACACTCTAGAATTATATTTAAAACTATTACACATTCTTTTCTTTTTTTTGAATTAACATTATCACAATATAGAATGTCTTTTCTTATATCAAAATAAAATGATGAAAGATCTAGCGCACAAAAGTTTAACAATTCTTTGTAAAGTTTATGAAAATTATAATTTTTCAAATTTTCTTTTACTAAAAGGTCTAAATTGAAAATTTTATGCAAAATATATTTTTCCAACTCATCAAAATTTTTTATCTCTAATGATTCAAATTTTTGTTTTTCATAATTATCTTTTATATTTCCTAAAATAAATCTAAAAGTATTTCTAATTTTTCTATAAGATTCGGCATGTTGGGCTAAAATATTCTTATCTATTCTTAAATCTTCGGTATAGTCTGACGAAGCCACCCAAGCTCTTAAAATATCGGCTCCATAATTTTTGAGAATTTCTTCTGGAGAAATTACATTGCCAGATGACTTTGACATTTTTAAACCTTTGCCATCAACAACAAAACCATGAGATAAAATACTATTAAAAGGAGCTCTTCCTCTTGTGCCGCATGACTCTAATAAAGATGAATGAAACCAGCCTCTATGTTGATCTGAGCCTTCTAGGTACATATCGGCGGGCCATTTTAAATCTTTTCTTTTTTCTAAAACAAAACTATGAGTAGATCCACTATCAAACCATACCTCAACTATATCGTTTAATTTTTCATAATTATTTGAATCATGGTCTTTTCCTAAAAATTTTTCTGCATCATCTGTAAACCAGCAATCAGATCCCTCTTTTTCATAAATTTCTGCAATTCTGTCTATTACTTTTTTATCTCTTAATGGTTCTTTCGTTTTTTTATTTATAAAAATTGGTAAAGGAACTCCCCAGACTCTTTGCCTAGAAACACACCAGTCCGGTCTTCCTTCAATCATAGAAAGCAGACGCTCCTTTCCTTTTTCTGGAAAAAAAGCTGTATCATTTACTGCTTTAATGGCCTTATTTCTTAAAGAATTCTTTTCCATAGAAATAAACCATTGAGGCGTAGCTCTATAAATTAAAGGAGCTTTAGATCTCCAAGAATGAGGGTAACTATGATGCAGTTTGTCATTTTTTAATAGTTTGTTGTGCTCTTTAAGTTTTTCTATAACTAAAGGATCTGCTTTAAAAATATGTGTGTCAGTAAAATAAGGTATTTCTTCAGTATAAAGACCAGCATCGTTAACAGTATAACTTGATTGAATGTTGTTTTTTAAACATAAGTTAAAATCGTCAGGACCATGACTTGGTGCACAATGAACTATTCCGGTTCCTTGTTCAAGATCTACAAAGCTAGCATCTAGCATAGGGATATCATGATCAAATTTCATCTTTAAAAATGGATGACTACAAATCGTTCCTTTAAATTCAGTACCTTTAAAAGTTTTTAAAACTTTGTGATTTTCTATTTCACAAGATTTAATAATTGAATCAATTAAATTTGTAGCAACAACTATTTTTTTATCTTTAAAATGATCTAATGAACCAACTTCTAGCAATGAATATTCAATACTGCTATTAAAAGCTAAAGCTTTATTTGCTGGAATAGTCCAAGGTGTTGTTGTCCAAATTATTATATTAGCATCTTTAAGAAAATCTTTTTTAGTATCTCTAACTTTGAAAGCGACAAAAATCGTATTTGAGGTATGATTCATATATTCAACTTCTGCATCTGCTAAAGCTGTTTTCTCTACTGTTGACCATAAAACAGGTTTGAATCCCTGATATAAACTCCCATCTAAAAGAAATTTTCCAAGCTCTCTTACAATTTGAGCCTCTGCTTCATAACTCATTGTAGAATAATAATTTTTAAAATCTCCTACAACTCCTAGTCTTTGAAATTCTTTTATGTGAACTTGAATCCATTTTTTCGCAAATTCTCTACATTCTTGTCTAAAATCTTTGATGGGAACTTCATCTTTATTTTTCTTCTTTTTTTTATATTGCTCTTCTATTTTCCATTCTATGGGAAGGCCATGACAATCCCAGCCAGGTACATAAACAGAGTCTTTTCCATTCATCTGATGAAAGCGAGTTATCATATCTTTTAAAATCTTATTAAGCGCAGTTCCCATATGAATATGACCATTGGCATAAGGAGGACCATCATGAAGAATAAATTTTTCTTTACCCTTTGAATTTTTTCTTAATTTTTCAAAAATTTTATTCTTTTCCCATTTTTCCAAAATTAATGGTTCTTTAGTTGGTAAACTTGCTTTCATAGAAAAAGCAGTTTTGGGAAGTTGCAAACTATCTTTAGACATATTTTTTCGCTTTATT
>CACHTV010000011.1 GCA_902582875.1 uncultured Pelagibacteraceae bacterium
ATTTCTCATTGCCTCAGGAAAAATCATGTCCGCTCCAGCATCTTCGTAAGCTTTAATTCTATCTAATGTTTTGTCAATTCCTTCAACAATATTTGCATCAGTTCTTACAATGATTAAAAAATTTTTATCTTTTTTTGCACTAACAGATTCTTTAATTTTTTTAACCATTTCTTCTTTAGTAATTAATTCTTTATTGTCTAAATGACCGCATCTTTTTTCTGCGATTTGATCTTCTATATGACAGCCTGCTAATCCTTTGCTTTCAAATGTAGATATTGTTTTTTTACAACTGCCAAAACCTGTATCGGCATCAACTATAGTAGGCAAGTCTGTTACACGAGTAATTTGATTGGCTCTATAACTAACTTGATCTAAAGTGGTAAGACCTATATCAGGTAAACCCAAATCGTTAGACATAACTCCACCTGAAATATAAACTCCATCAAATCCAATCTCCGAGATTAACTTTGCACATAGAGGATTATACGCTCCAGGAAATCTTAATAATTTTTTAGATTGTAATTTTTTTACAAAATTTGATCTTTTTTCTAATGCGTTTTTTTTTGTGAAATGCATTTCTTCAGACTTATATTAGAGGGGGGTATAAAAATCAAAGATTATTTAATTAAAATAAATAGACCAGTTAAAACTAACAACAACGCAAGAAAATATTCTGTTAGTTTTTTTGTTTTTTCATTATTAATAAATGTTCTTAAACCACTACCAAATAGAGCCCATAAACTTATAGAAGGAAAACATATGACTGCTGCTGTAATAGTTACAAATCCTACTCCAATAAAAATATTCTCTTCAGTTGGAAAAAATCCTGACGCTACGGCAATTGCAATTGACCATGCTTTGGGGTTTATGAATTGAAAAAGAGAAGCTTCATATAATTTCAAAGGCCTTCCAGTTTCTTTTTTATCAAGACTAATTGAGCCTATCATTTTCCAACTTAAATATAGCAAATACAAGAAACATAATATTTTCATATAAAACTGTATTTGAGGGTAGATAAGAAAGAGATTTGCTAAACCAAAACATACCAAAGCAATTTGAAATATATGGCCTAAAGGAATGCCGATTAAATGGGGTAATGTTCTAATAAAACCAAACTTCATTCCAGATGCTGTTAACATAGCATTATTAGGTCCTGGTGTTATAAACATTGTGAAATAAAAAGCTGATAATGCAGAAAACAAAGCAAGATTAATCATAAATATTTTTCAATAACTTTATTAAAATTATTAAAATCTTTAATTAGTTCATCATGTTTAATTTCTTCTGATGATTTTTCAGTGTAGCCATCTTTTACTAATATAAAAGGGATGTTAGCATTCTCTGCCGATTTTCCATCGACTTCACTATCTCCAACCATTATTGTTTTTTTTAGATCACCTTGAATAATTTCAATTACATTTGTTAAATGTCTAGGGTCTGGTTTATTAAAAGAAAAAGTATCTGAACCAGCAACGTATTCAAAATAATCATACATATTTAATTTTTTCAATAAATCTACTGCTAAACGTTCTTGTTTATTAGTACAAACAGCCATGGAGATGTTTTTATTTTTAGCCCATTTTAAAAACTCAATTACGCCATCTATAGGTCTACTCCCTCGATCAATATTTTTAGAGTAAAAATCTATAAACTCTTTTGTCATTTCTTTTTTCAACTTTTCATTTTTTATTTCTTGTCTAAATGACCTTTGCATCATTACCCAAGCACCTTTGCCTGCTAGAGATTTAATGTCTGATAATTTTTTTTCTTTGTGCCCAAATTTTTTCATCACGTAATTATGTGCATCCATCAGATCAGGAGCTGTATCAACTAAAGTGCCATCTAAATCAAAAAGAATTGTGTAAATTTGAGTCATTTTTCAAGTATTAAAAAGAAACATTTTGTGACTTATTTCAAAAGCATTAATAATGTAAAGAGAAATTTTTATGAATACAAATATTAAATTAAAAAAAGCTAACGCTTTTAGACTTACACAGGAGAAACTTAGAAATAAAGCTCTTTCAAAGGGAGTAAATTTAATTGCTCCAGAAACAATTTTTTTATCTAAAGATACTGCTTTTGGAAAAAATGTAACTATAGAACCCTACGTAGTAATAGGACCTAAAGTAAAGATTGGAGACAACACTTGCTTAAAATCATTTACTCATATTGAGGGAACAAAAATTGAGTCGAATGTAGTCGTTGGCCCCTATGCAAGATTAAGACCAGGAACTATTTTAAAACGAAATACTAAGATAGGTAATTTTGTTGAAACAAAAAAATCAAGCATTAACTCAAATTCAAAAGTTAATCATCTTTCATATATTGGTGATACAATGATAGGAAAAAACTCAAATATCGGAGCAGGCACCATCACTTGTAATTATGATGGCGTTAAGAAATACAAAACTAAAATATCTGATAATGTTTTTGTAGGTTCTAACTCATCTTTAGTAGCTCCTGTTAAATTAGAAAAAAATTCTACAGTTGGTGCTGGTTCAGTAATTACTAAAAATGTAAAAAAAAAATCATTAGCCATCACAAGATCATCTCAAATTGAAGTTAAAAATTATAAAAGAAAAAAGAAAAAATAATGTGTGGAATTATAGGAATCGCTAGCAATAAACCTGTTTCAATGAATATTATAAATTCATTAAAAAAACTAGAATATAGGGGGTATGATTCTGCTGGATTAGCTACATTAGATAAAAATAAAATAGATGAAAAAAAATGCTCAGGAAGAGTAGCGGAATTGGAAAAGATTTTATTCAAAAATCCATCTAAGGGGAGTCTCGGTATAGGGCACGTAAGATGGGCGACACATGGAGTCCCAAATGTTGTTAATGCACATCCCCATTCTTCGGAAATTGTCTCAGTTGTACATAATGGAATTATAGAAAATTCAGATGAAATAAAAGATGAGTTAGAGTCAAAAGGATTAAAGTTTAAATCTCAAACTGACACAGAGGTTATAACATTATTAATAACTGAGTCTTTAAAGAATAAAGAGCCATTAGAATCTGTTTTTAATACATTAAAAAAATTAAAAGGCAGTTTTGCGTTAGGTATTATTTTTAAAGATTATAAAGATATTATTATAGGAGCAAGAAGAGGCAGTCCTTTAGCTGTAGGATACTCAAATGAAGAAAATTATCTTGGATCAGATTCTTATGCACTTAAGTCTATGACAAACAAAATATCATACTTAGATGATGGTGATTTATGTGTTCTATCTAAAGATAAAGTTGAATTTTATGATGTAAAAAAAAATAAGATTAATAAAAAAGTTCATATTTTATCCGAAGATGAAAATATCAGTGATAAAGGAGATTACAAAAATTTTATGTCAAAAGAAATATTTGAACAATCTACTACCACAAAAAATTGTATCAATGAATACATTGACAGCTTAAAAAGAGATATTAATATTTACAATTTTCCTATTCAACCAAAAGCAATAAATAAAGTCGTTTTAATAGGATGTGGAACTGCTTACCATTCATGCTTAGTTGCAAAATATTGGTTTGAAGAACTTACAACTATAGACATTGAAATCGATATAGCATCTGAGTTTAGATATAGAAAATTAAAATTTAATTCAGATAATTTATACATTTTTGTTTCTCAG
Organism: uncultured Pelagibacteraceae bacterium; assembly: GCA_902582875.1. Classification (GTDB taxonomy): domain Bacteria; phylum Pseudomonadota; class Alphaproteobacteria; order Pelagibacterales; family Pelagibacteraceae; genus Pelagilacustribacter. Next base: position 3,629 of record CACHTV010000011.1, read on the forward strand.
TCGGGAGAAACTGCTGATACCGCTGCAGCATTAGATATTTGTAAAAAAAATAATGTCAAAACTTGCTCTATAGTAAATGTCGTAGAAAGCACGATAGCAAGAAGCTCTGATTGGGTTCTTCCTATTCATGCTGGTCCTGAAATAGGAGTTGCTTCAACAAAAGCATTTTTAGGTCAAATGTTGGTGCTTTATATTTTATGTTTAAAGTTAGCTAAAAGCAGAAAAGATATAAATGAGACAACATATCAAACTAATATAAAAAATTTAAAAGCTCTTCCCGGTGCAATCAAAGAAAGTTTAAAAGTAGAAAATAGCATTCAAGCTATGGCTAAAGAGTTTCTAGATGCTAAGGGGTCTATGTTTTTAGGAAGAGGACTGTCTTTTCCAATTGCATTAGAAGGGGCTCTTAAACTTAAAGAATTATCTTATTTACACGCAGAGGGATATCCAGCTGGTGAAATGAAGCATGGACCACTCGCTTTAATCGAAGAAGGTTTACCTGTAATTGTAATAGCTCCAAAAGATAAATATTTTGAAAAAACTCTTTCGAATATGCAAGAGGTTATTGCTAGAGGAGGAAAGATTCTATTTATTACTGATCATAAAAAAGAACTAATCAATGAAAATATAAGATTTGGGATTAGAGTTCCTTCTTTAGACAATTTACTCTCACCTATATTGCTTACTATACCAATTCAACTATTAGCTTATCATGTTGCTTTACTAAAAGGCTACGATATTGATAAACCAAGAAATTTAGCTAAATCTGTTACAGTTGAGTAATTTTTTTTTCAAAAGTCTTTAAAAAGTCTTTTTTATAACTTATATATATTTTGAGTTGAATATGAAAAAATGGAATTTAAATAGTTGGACTAAATATCCTGCAAAACACCTACCAGTGTATAAGGATAAAAAGGAATTGGATTTAGTATTAAGTAAGGTTAAGAAATATCCACCTCTTGTTTTTGCTGGAGAAACACGATCGTTAAAAAAAGCTTTAGCTGATGTAGTGAAAGGAAAAGCTTTTTTATTACAAGGAGGAGATTGTGCGGAAAGTTTTGAAGAGTTTAATCCTGATAACATTCGAGATACTTTTAAAGCAATACTACAAATGTCACTAGTTTTAACTCATTCTGCCTCTTTACCAGTTGTTAAAGTTGGAAGAATTGCTGGTCAATTTTCAAAACCGAGAAGTTCTTCTGTTGAAAAAAAAGATGGCAAAGAATTACCCAGTTATTTAGGCGACAATATTAATGGTATGGAATTTTCTGAAAAAGCTAGGGAGCCAGACGCTAAAAGATTATTTAGAGCTTACTCTCAATCAGCATCTACACTAAATTTAATTAGAGCATTTTCTCAAGGAGGCTTTGCAGATTTAAGACAAGTTCATTTATGGAACTTAGGCTTTATAAATAAAAAAACAAAAGGTAAGTATAAAGAAATAGAGGATAAAATTAGTGATGCTTTATCTTTTATGGAAGCATGTGGAATAAATCCAGAGAACAACAGAAGATTAAGAACAGTTAATTTTTACACATCACATGAAGCTCTTTTACTTCCATTTGAGGAAGCTATGACAAGAGTAGACTCTACAACTGGGGAATATCATGATACTTCAGCACACTTTGTTTGGATAGGGGACAGAACAAGACAACCAGATGGAGCGCATGTAGAATTTTGCAGAGGTATTAAAAATCCTATAGGACTTAAGTGTGGCCCATCTCTGAAACCGGATGAACTTATAAAGCTTTGTAATATCTTAAATCCTAATAATGAAGCTGGAAGACTTACATTAATTTCTAGATTTGGAGCAAACAAGGCAGAAGAGTTTTTACCAAAATTAATTAAAGCAGTTAAAAAAGAAGGCTTAAATGTAATTTGGTCTTGTGATCCAATGCATGGCAATACTATAAAGGCAACGAGCGGATTAAAAACAAGACCTTTTGACAATGTGTTAAAAGAAGTAAAAAATGTATTTGCTATCCATCAAGCTGAAGGAAGTTATGCTGGTGGGTTACATGTCGAAATGACTGGCCAAGATGTTACTGAGTGTACTGGAGGAGCTCAAAAAATAACAGATAGCGATTTATCGAATAGATACAGAACTCATTGTGATCCAAGATTAAATGCCTCACAGGCTTTAGAGCTTGCTTTCTTGATTTCTGAGGAAATAAAGAAAAATTCTAAATATTCAAAAAATATTATTAAAGAAGCGTCTTAATAATTATTATATAATTATTAAGACAGAATCCTGAAAAAGGAATAGAGAGAGTATTAATTATGATAGTAGAAAAAAGAGCAGAAATAATTACTAAATGGATTGATGATTATTGTAAGAATACGTCTTTTGATCCTAAGTCATTAGTAGTAGGAATTTCTGGAGGAATAGATTCTTCAGTTGTTAGCACTCTTTGTGCTAAAACTGGTAGAAAAACTATTGTATTAACTATGCCTATCAAACAAATCAAATCTCAACATGATTTAAGTCTAGAGCATGCAAAATGGTTAAAAAATAATTTTAAAAATGTTGAGCATCATTTATTACAAATGGATAAAATTTTTGACTCTTTTTCTCAAGCACTAAATGGTTTTAACAACGAACATGGTTTTGCAAATTCAAGAGCTAGATTAAGAATGGCGACTTTATATCAAGTAGCTGCCGCCAATTCAGGAATAGTTGTAGGAACTGGGAATAAAGTGGAGGATTTTGGTGTAGGTTTTTACACAAAATATGGTGATGGAGGTGTGGATATTTCTCCAATAGCTGATTGCACAAAAACTCAGGTATGGGAACTTGGCAAACATTTAGGAGTGTCTGATAGTATAGTTAACTCTCAACCGACAGATGGATTATGGGATGATGGAAGGAACGACGTTCAACAGCTTGGAATGACTTATCAAGAGCTTGAAAAAGCTATGAATAATAAGAATGATGTTAATTACAAAAAATATTTAAAAATCAGAGAAAAGAATTTACATAAAATAAATCCAATACCAGTTTGCAAATTTGATGAATAATCTACAATTAACAAATTCACTAACAAGAAAAAAAGAAATTTTTAAACCTATAAATTCAAAAAAAATTTCTTTATACGCTTGCGGGCCGACAGTTTATGATAATCCTCATGTTGGTAATGCTAGATCGTTAGTAGTTTTTGATACATTGTTTAGAGTGTTGAAATTAATATATGGAAACAATGTGACCTATGTGAGAAATATTACGGATATAGACGATAAAATAATTGAAGCTTCTAAAAAAAATAAGAAATCAATTAATGAAATAACAAATAATATAACTAAAGTTTTTCATAAAGATTGTGAAAGTTTAAATTGTTTAAAACCAACAAAAGAACCTAAAGCTACTGAACATGTAAATGAAATGATTGATATGATTTTTTCTTTAATTAAAAAAAATTTTGCTTATGAAAATAATGGACATGTATATTTTTCTGTATCTTCTTTTAAAAATTATGGAAAATTATCTAATAAAAATTTAGAAGAACTAAAAGCAGGAAATAGAATTGAAATATCAGATTTAAAAAAAAGTCCAATGGATTTTATATTATGGAAACCATCAAATAAAGAAGATCCAGGTTGGGACTCACCATGGGGAAGAGGCAGACCAGGATGGCATTTAGAATGTTCAGTGATGAGTGAAAAATATCTTGGAAAAATTTTTGATATACATGGGGGTGGTCTTGATTTAATCTTTCCACACCATGAAAATGAAATAGCACAATCTTGTTCTAATAATTCAACTAATAATTTTGCAAACTATTGGGTCCACAATGGTTTTTTAACTATTAACAATGAAAAGATGTCTAAATCTTTAGGAAATATAGTCACTATTTCAGACGCTGTAAATAAATATTCTGGTCAAGTAGTCAGACTAGCTCTGTTGAGCGCGCATTATAGTCAGCCTTTAGATTGGAATGATGATCTTCTTAACAATCAGAAAAGCACAATAGATAAATGGTATGGTCTTTATGAGGAGCAAAAAGAAGTGGGAATATCTGATATTGCTAATTCGTTATTAGATGATTTAAATACTCCTGGTTTTATAGCAAAGATACACGAACTATACGCTAAGGCTAACTCAGGCGACAAACAAAATAAATCTTTATTTAATAGTGCGTGTAGGTTTTTAGGTTTGTTTAATATTTCTAAAGAAGAATGGCAAAATTTAAAAAAGAAAAAAATTAAATTATCAGAAAGCTATATAACAAAGAAAATTGATGAAAGAACAAAAGCAAAAAATAGTGGAGACTATTCTTTAGCAGATAAAATTAGAGGTGAACTTTTAAAAGAAGGTATTTTAATAGAAGATCAAAAAGGGAAAACTATTTGGAAGTATAAATGAGGAAAGAGAAAATTTATATATTTGATACTACATTAAGAGATGGAGCTCAGACAGAAGGAGTAGATTTCTCTATTGAAGATAAAAATAAAATTGCTAATGTTTTATCTGATATTGGGATAGATTATATTGAAGGAGGTTGGCCAGGAGCAAATCCAATAGATACTAAATTTTTTTCCAATCCTCCAAAATTAAATAAAAGTATTTTTACAGCTTTTGGAATGACTAAAAAAACAGGAAGAAGTGCAGACAACGATCCTGGTTTGGCATCATTAATTAACGCAAATTCTCCTGCAGTATGTGTTGTTGGAAAGACATGGGATTTTCATGTGAAAGTAGCTCTCGGCATTAAAAATGAGGATAATTTAGAGAATATTAAAGAGACAGTGAAACACTTTGTAAAAAATAAAAAAGAATTTTTATTCGATGCAGAACATTTTTTTGATGGTTATAAGTCTAATCCGAAATATGCATTAAATTGTTTAAAACAAGCCTATGATTCAGGAGCTAGATGGCTTGTTCTTTGCGATACAAATGGAGGGACCTTGCCAAATGAGATTAGAGAAATTGTATCTAAAGTATCAAAAGAAATCCCAGGAAAAAATCTTGGTATCCATGCACATAATGATACAGAAAATGCTGTAGCAAATTCTTTGGCAGCTGTAGAGTCTGGTGTAAGACAAATTCAAGGTACTATTAATGGTTTAGGAGAAAGATGTGGTAATGCAAACTTAATGTCAATAATTCCTACGCTATGTTTAAAGAAATCATTTAATGATAAATTTGATATTAATATTAAAAAGGAAAAATTATCTTCTCTAACAGAGTGTTCTAGACTTTTAGATGAAATACTTAATAGAAAGCCAAACAAGAATATGGCTTATGTTGGTGCATCTGCCTTTTCTCACAAAGGAGGTTTGCACGTCTCAGCAGTAAAAAAAGACCCTAAAACTTATGAACATGTTGACCCTAAGTTGGTAGGTAATCACAGAAATATTATTGTTTCTAATCAAGCAGGAAGATCAAATATTTTATCTAGATTAGAAAAATACGGAATTAAAATCGATTCACAAGATCCAAAAGTTCAAAATATTTTAGATGAGGTTAAAGATAGAGAATTTAGTGGATATTCTTATGATGGCGCTGATGCTTCATTTGAACTATTAGCTAACAGGCTTTTAGGTAAAATGCCTGAATATTTAAAAGTAAAAAGCTATAATGTTAGTGTTGCTAAATCCGATACAATTAAAACAAAAGCTAATGTAGTATTTTTGATTGATGGTAGAAATATTGAATGCAATGGAGAAGGTAATGGACCTGTTAACGCTTTAGATAACGCTATAAGATCAAATTTTAAAAAAGTTGAAAAATATTATCAATTTTTTTCTGATCTAAAATTATTAGATTATAAAGTAAGAATTTTAAATACTGGTACAGAGGCAACCACTAGAGTTTTGATAGAAAGCACAGACAAAACAGGAGTTAGTTGGTTTACAGTTGGAGTATCTCCAAATATAATTGAGGCCTCATTTAAAGCTTTAATAGATAGTTTAGACTACAAGTTATATAAAGAGAAAGCTCCAGCTAATTTAAATGAAAAATAAGTTTGGTTTCATTCTAGTAAAACCTCAAATTGGTGAAAATATTGGTGCTTGCGCTAGGTCCTTAAAAAATTTTGGCTTTTCAGAACTTCACATAGTTTCACCAAAACAATCTTGGCCTAATAATAAAGCTAAAGCTACCTCGGTTGGAGCATATGATATTATTAGAAAAGCGAAAATTTATAATAATACTTTTGATGCAATAAGTGATTTTAATATAGTTATATCTTTAAGCGCAAGAAAAAGAGATATTAATAAAAAACATATTTCTATTAATCAGTTTTTAGAAATGATAAAATTAAAAACTAATATTAGATTTGGACTTATGTTTGGCCCTGAAGCATCTGGTTTGTCAAATGATGACTTATCTTTATCAAATTTTGTTTTAAAGATTCCAACTTCAAAAAAGTTTAAATCTCTAAACTTATCACACTCATTAACAATAATATGTTATGAGCTATTTAAGCTGAAGTATTTAAACAAATTTAAAAAAAATGAAAAAAATATAAAAATTTCTTCTAAAAAAAAGATTTTATCTTTTGTATCTCATCTTAAAAAATTACTTGAAAAAAAAGGTTTTTTTGTACCAACAGAAAAAAAACATTCTATGTTATTGAATATTAACAATCTAATTTACAGATTAGAACCTAATGATAAAGAATTAAGGATTTTAGCTAGTATTATTAGCTCTTTAGGCAAAAAAAATATTAACCATAATTGACAACCCCCCCCGAAACCTTATAAACACTCATCATTAAATATGACAAAAAGACTTAAATCTAAACACAAAGTTGATAGAAGACTAAAAGCTAATCTTTGGGGAAGGCCTAAAAGTCCATTTAATTCAAGAGCATATCCTCCTGGTCAACATGGCCAAAATAAAAAAGGCAAACCAACGGATTATGGGATTCAATTACAAGCAAAACAAAAACTCAAAGCTTATTATGGAAATATTAATGAAAGACAATTTAGAAATATTTATAGAAAAGCTCTTGCAAAAAGAGGTGATACAACAGAAAATTTAATTGCTTTACTTGAAAGTAGACTAGACACAATAATTTACAGAGCTAAATTTGCTACAACTGTTTTTTCTGCAAGACAAATGATTAATCATGGACATATAAGAGTTAATAAAAAAAGAGTTAATATTTCTAGTTATTTAGTTAAAAATACTGACTTAATTGAAGTAAGAGAAAAATCAAAAAAATTAACTGTTATAGATGGAGCTTTACAAAGTAAAGAAAGAGATGTTCCAGAGTATATTCAGCTAGATGATAAAAATAAGACCGCAAAATTGGTAAGAGTGCCAAAATTTGCTGAAGTGCCTTATCCTGTAATAATGGAACCAAATCTAGTGATTGAATATTATTCTAGATAAAATATTAAAAAAAATTCTTTTCGTATATACTTAAATAGTGAGACAAATTTTAAATTTTAAAAAAAATTATTTTAATTATTTTCTTTTTATTTACATTATCTGTGGAATTTTCTTTTCATTAAATGTTGGAATTACTCATGATGAGTCCCATGAGCTTTTAGTATGGAATTTAAATAAGTTAAAGATATTTAATAATCTTTTTAGTACAAATTATGATGTATCTTTCTTAGAAAGTGGAGGTAAATACTACGGGTTTGGATTTCATCTTTTATCTTTTCCTGTAGAATTAATTGTAAAATTTTTTTTAAATAATTTTAACATTTCTGAAAATACTCAAATTTTATTATCTAAACATCCATCAGTTTTTATTTTTTTTCTTATTTCAGGAATATTTTTAAAAAAAATTATCTTTTTAATAACTAAGAATAAAAACTATTCTTTTTTATGTACAATTTTGTATTTAACTTATCCTTATTTACTTGGTCACAGTTTTTTCAATCTAAAGGATATACCTTTTTTATCGGTATGGCTGATTTGCACTTATTATATAGTAAGACTATTAGAATACTTTCAAAAAGAAAAAAAAATTAAAAATAAATACATAGTTCTATTAAGTATTTTAACTCCTTATCTTTTATCAATTAGAATTAGCGGGATTTTAATCTTTCTTGAATATTTAATTTTTTTAATATTTTTTATAAATATTTTCAATTATAAAACTAAAGAAGTTTTTAAATCATTTTATAAACATACATTTTTATTTTTCTTTATTTTTTTAATTCTGTTTTATATTTTGCATCCTAATTATTGGAATAATCCTTTATTAGTGATTGATTCAATTAGATACATGAGTCAACATATACAAACAGTATGTACAATTACATTGGGAACTTGTATGAAAGCACAAAATTTACCATCAAGTTATTTACCAATTTGGCTTTTTTTTAAAATTCCAATTTTAATTATACTTGGATTAATATCTTTTCCTTTTGTAGAAAAAAGAATTTTTTCAAATAAAAAAAATACAATGATCATTGGCTCATTGTTAACAACAATATTAACAATAATCTTTTTATTAATTTTTTTTAACACCAATTTATATGATGAGATAAGACAAGTCATGTTTCTTGTTCCATTAATTTTTATTATTTCTTTATCTTCAATGTATTTTTTTTCTAAAAGATTATCATTTCCTTTAATCTTATTTTTTGTTTTTTTCTTTATTTTTCAAAATATAAAAATTTATCCATATAATTATACTTGGCTTAATAATTTAACAACTCTAACAAAGATAAGTGGAGTTTTTGAATTAGATTATTGGGGGGTATCATCAAAGAATGTTGCGAGATTTTTTAATAAAATGAATTTGGATCAAGAAACTTGTATTATCTCAAATAGAAATAACGGTATTGAAGCTTTTACAAAAGACTCAAATATTTGTTTTTTACCTTTTAACAATTTACATGCAAATAATAAGAGACCTTTTTATGTAGTTTTAATGGAAAGAAGCACAAATAAAGGATTACCAAATAATTGTAATAATATTCATAATGAGAAAATAAATATAAACTTGTCTAAAGAAAACTTAATAATGGCCAAAATTTTTAAATGTGATTAAAGAGACAACTCTTTTTTAATCTTAATAATAAAGTCTCTAATTAAAACTCTCTCATCTTCGTCTAAGTAGTTTTCTTTTTCATTAGCTTTCTTCATTTCTTTTTTTAGAGACATTATGATTTCTTTTCTACCTTCAACTGTTCCAAAATAATTTATTTTTTCGTTTATTTGAGAAAGCTGTTTTCCTATAGTGAATTCAAAAACTATTATCACTGCAATTATTGTTATAATTGTTTTATATATATAGCTTCTCATTTAAATTAATTTTTTAGATACTAATAAATTTTTTAATTCGCCTTTTTCAAACATTTCTTTCACAATATCGCACCCACCAACAAATTCACCTTTAATGTAAAGTTGAGGTATTGTCGGCCAATCACTATATTCTTTAATTCCTTGTCTTAAACTTTCATCTTCTAAAACATTGATACCATTAAAATTTACTTTTAAATGTTTAAGCACATTAGAAACTGCCATTGAAAATCCGCACTGAGGCGATTCAGGTGTTCCTTTCATGAATAAACAAACATCATTGTTGTCTATTAAGTTTTTGATTTTTTCTTTAATACTCATTTTTTTCCTTCTGTAGTGATTGATAATGCATGAAGTTCATTTCCCATTTTACCTTTCAAAGATTTATAAACTAATTTATGCTGTTCAATTTTACTTAGACCATTAAACATCTTAGATTTAATAGTTGCAGCATAGTGATTATTATCACCCATTAAATCTTTAATCTCTATAGATGCATCAGGTATTGATGAACTTATAAGTTTTTTAATTTCTTCTTTGGGTAGTGGCATTAATAATTATTGTACCACTGATTGTTAATTTTATATAGTTTTTTAATATCAATTTTTAACTCATCTTCGATTTCAAAATAATCATTTTGAGTCAAACCAATATTATCATAAAAAATATTGTTATTTTTTAATATTTTTTCAACTCTTTCTAGATTATTTTTATCAACTTCTAAAATATATCTACTTTGATCCTCCCCGAAGAAATATTTATATAAATTTGTAAGATTCTTTGGTTTTTTAATTTTAATACCAAAATCTGATCCCATAGACATTTCAGCTAATGCTACAATTAGACCTCCGTTTGAAACATCATGCACAGAGTTTACTAAATCCTTTTTTATTATTTCTAGAACTGTCTCTCCATTATTTCTTTCATTAACTAAGTTTATTTCTGGAGGTCGACCATCTAAAATATAGTGAACTTCTTCTAGAAATACACTTTGCTCTAGATGACCAAAAGTCTTACCAATTAGAAGCACATCACTATTTTTTTTTTTAAATAAATGATCCATAGGTTTCTCTAATTTTTGAATTAAACCAACACCACCTATTACAGGTGTTGGAGAAATATTTTTTTTATTAGTTCCATTATAAAAAGATACATTTCCTGAAACTACTGGGTAGTTCAAAAATTCGCATGATTCTTTTATACCAATTAGGCATTCAGCAAACTCACCCATAATTTTTGGATCTTCAGGATTACCAAAGTTTAAACAATTTGTTATAGCTATTGGTTTAGCACCTACAGAGATTAAATTTCTCCAGTTTTCACAAACAATTTGTTTACCTCCGGTTAAAGGGTGTGCTTTACAATAATTTGCAGAAGAATCTACCGCAACCGCTATTGCTTTTTCCTTATCATGAATTCTTATTACAGCTGAATCAGCCCCAGATTTCTGAGCAGTATCGCACATTACCATTTGATCATATTGATTTGTAATCCAATTTTTATTTGAATGATTTGCTGAAGATAAAATTTTAATTAAAGCATCTTCAATTTTGATTTTTTTTAATTTTTTAAAATCAAATTTACTTTTAATTAGCTTTTTTTTAACCCATTTTCTGTCATAAACAGGAGCTTTTGAAGCTAATGCATCTAAAGGGATTTCTCCTTCAATTTTACCATTATATTTAAGCGTTAATTTATTTGTATCTGTAGTTTTCCCTATTATAACGAAATCCAGATCCCATTTTTTAAATATTTCTTTAGCATGTTTTTCTTTTCCATCTTCTAGAATTATTAACATTCGTTCTTGACTTTCAGATAACATCATTTCGTATGGGGTCATGTTCTCTTCTCTACAAGGAACTTTATCCAAATGAATCTCAATACCTAGATCACCTTTTGAGGCCATCTCAACACTTGAAGAGGTAAGTCCTGCAGCACCCATATCCTGAATTGAAATAATAGAATTATCTTTCATTAGTTCTAAACATGCTTCCATTAATAATTTCTCTGTGAAAGGATCACCAACTTGTACAGTGGGTTTTTTTTCTTCAGAATTTTCATCAAATTCTGCAGATGCCATTGAAGCACCATGAATGCCATCTCTACCAGTTTTAGAACCAACATAAACAACTGATTTATTTACACCTTTAGCCTTAGAATAAAAAATTTTATCTTTTTTTGCGTGACCTACAGCCATAGCATTAACTAAAATATTTTCATTATATGTTTTGTTAAATTTAGTTTCTCCAGCTACAGTTGGAATCCCAATACAATTTCCATAACCCCCTATTCCAGAGACAACTCCATTTAATAAACTTTTAGTTTTAAAGTGCTCTGGTGATCCAAAATGTATAGAGTTTAAGAGTGCAATTGGTCTTGCGCCCATAGTAAAAACATCTCTTAATATTCCTCCTACACCTGTAGCAGCACCTTGATAAGGTTCTATATAAGAGGGGTGGTTATGGCTTTCTATTTTAAAAATTATAGCATCATCATCTCCTATATCTATTACTCCAGCATTTTCACCAGGACCTTGTATTACTTGCTTTCCTTTAGTAGGTAAATTTTTTAGATGTCTTCTCGAAGATTTATATGAACAATGTTCATTCCACATAGCAGAAAATATACCTAGTTCTAGTAAATTTGGCTCTCTCTTCAAGAATTTTTTAATATTAGAATATTCTTCTAAATTTAAACCATGCTTTTCAACAACTTGATTAGTAATTTTCATTATTTCTATTTAAGTAAACTTAAAAATAAATTAGCTCCGTCAGTATTAGATATTAAATTATCCATCATTCTTTCTGGATGTGGCATCATACCTAATATATTTTTTTTTGAATTAAATATTCCTGCGATATTTTCTAAAGAACCATTTGGATTTGAGTCTTCATTAATATTCCCATTTTTATCACAGTATTTAAAAGCAATTAAATTCTCATTATTTAATATTTTTAAGTGATTTGAATTTGTAAAATAATTACCTTCATTATGAGCAATATTAATTTTTAAAATTTGATTTTTTTTATACTTATTTGAAAATTTAGTCTCATTATTAATTATTTTAATATTAACGTCTTTATTAATAAATCTTAGATTTTTGTTTCTTAATAAAACTCCTTTTAATAAACCTGTTTCTGTTAATATTTGAAAGCCGTTACAAATTCCTAGGATTAAACATCCTTTATCTGCAGCTTTTATAACCTCATTTATTATTAAGGATTTACCGGCTATAGCTCCTGATCTTAAATAGTCTCCGTAAGAAAAACCCCCTGGAACAACAATTAAATCGGATTTCGGTAACTTACTTTCTTTATGCCAAACCATTTGGTTTTTAAATTGCATTTTCTCTAAAGCAACTGCTATGTCTCTATCACAATTAGATCCAGGAAAAACAATAACTGATGAATTCATTAAATCTTATTAACTTTGTAGTCTTCAATAATCATATTAGCTAAAAGTTTTTTACACATATCATCAACTTTTTTTTTGGCTTTTTCTTCATCAATATCATTCATATCTATTTCAAAATACTTACCTTGTCTGATGCTTTTCAAATTATCCATTCCTAAATTTTGCAAAGTATTCAGAACAACTTTTCCTTGGGGATCTAGCACATCTTTTTTTAATGTAACTGTAACTGTAAATTTCAATTTACTTTTTTTTAAATTTTATTGAAGTTGCTTTTCCAAAATTAACTTCACTTATATTTGTTTCTTCGGGCATAATACCTAATCTTCTAGCTACTTCTTGATATGCTTGCACAACATTACCTAAATCTTTTCTAAATCTATCTTTATCTAGTTTTTTTTCTGTTTTGGTATCCCATAATCTACAAGTATCTGGACTTATTTCATCAACTAGCACGATTTCTTTTTCATCAGTATCTTTGTTCCATGCTTTACCGTACTCTATTTTAAAATCTACTAGTTTAATTCCTATTCCTCTAAACATTCCTAGTAACAAGTCATTAATTCTTAAAGTTGTTTTGTCTATAAAATTTATTTCATTTTTAGTAGCCCAACCAAAAGAATAAATATGCTCTTTAGAAATAAGAGGGTCTTCAAGTTCATCTTTCTTATAACAATATTCTAGTAAAGGCTTTTCCAGGATTGTTCCCTCTGAAATACCTAATCTTTTAGTTAGTGATCCAGTAGCAATATTTCTAACTATAAATTCAATAGGAAATATTTCTGCTTTTTTTATTAGTTGTTCTCTCATATTAAGTCTTTTCACTAAATGTGTTTTAATTCCAAATTGACCTAAATTTGTTAAAATATACTCAGAGATTCTATTATTTAAAACGCCTTTCCCTTCAACTTTAGCTTTTTTTAAATTGTTAAAAGCAGTTGCATCATCTTTAAAATGTTGAATAACCAAATTTTTATCTTTTGTTTCATAGATAATTTTGGCTTTACCCTCGTATAGTTTGTTGCCTTTGTTCATATTTGATTTATTTTTTTAAACTTCTTTTGAAAATTATATTAATTTTTTTAGTATGGTAACTAAAATTAAATAATTTTTTGATCTTATTAACAGGTATTTTATTTATAATTTTTTTGTCATTCATAATATTTCGATAAAATGGAGAGTTGTCACTCCATGATTTCATAGCATTTTTTTGAACTATTTTGTAAGCCTCTTCCCTTGTAAATCCAACATTGGTTAATTCTAATAAAACTCTTTGTGAAAAAAAAATACCATTAGTAATATTTAAATTTTTCATCATGTTTTTTGGATAAACGTTTAAGTTTTTTACAACATTAGTTAATCTAGAAAGCGCAAAGTCCAGTGATATTGTAGAGTCAGGTCCAATATTTCTTTCTACTGATGAGTGTGAAATATCTCTTTCATGCCATAAAGCTACATTTTCTAACGCTGGTATTACAGTGGATCTTATTAATCTTGCTAAGCCAGTTAAATTTTCGCTTAGGATTGGATTTTTTTTATGTGGCATTGCAGAGGAACCTTTTTGTTTTTTTCCAAAAAATTCTTCTACTTCTAAAACTTCAGTTCTTTGAAGGTGCCTGATTTCTAGTGCAAATCTTTCAATAGAGCTAGCTATAATACCTAATGTAGAAAAAAATTGAGCATGTCTATCTCTTGGTATAACTTGAGTTGAAATAGGCTCTACTTTCAACTTTAATTTTTTAGCTACATAATTTTCTACTCTAGGATCTATATTTGCAAATGTTCCCACAGCTCCAGAAATTGCACAAGTTGATATTTCTTTAATTGAATTCTCTAATCTTTTTTTATTCCTGATGAATTCTTGATAGAAAGTTAGCATTTTTAAACCAAATGTAATTGGCTCAGCATGAATTCCGTGACTTCTACCCATGCATAAAGTGAATTTGTGTTTGATGGCTTGTTTCTTTATAACTCTTAATAGCTCATCAATATCTTTTAATAAAATTTCACCTGATTCCTTTAATTGTAAATTAAAACATGTATCTAACACATCAGAAGACGTCATTCCTTTATGAAGATATCTTGCTTCTTTTCCAACTCTTTCAGTAATTGAAGTTAAGAATGCTATAATATCATGTTTTACTTTATCTTCAATTTTTAAAATTCTTTTTACATCAATCTTTGCTTTTGATTTGACTTTTTTAACAACACCTCTTGGAATAATTTTTAGTTTTTCCATAGCCTCTGCTGAAGCTAATTCTATATCTAGCCATAGAGAATATTTGTTATAATCCTCCCAAATATTTCGAAGTTCTTTTCTAGAATATCTTTCAATCATTTTAATAGGTTAACTTAATTTTTTTTGACTGAGTAAAAATTTCGTATCCATCTTTTGTTATACCAACAGTATGTTCAAATTGTGCAGACAGTGATTTATCCTTTGTAACTGCAGTCCATCCATCATTTAATATTTTTGTTTCATAATTACCAAAGTTTATCATAGGCTCAATAGTGAAAATCATACCAGCTTTAATTTTTTCTCCTGTTCCTTTTTTTCCATAATGTAAAACACTGGGCTCTTCGTGAAATCTTTGCCCAATTCCATGACCACAAAAATCCTGAACAACTGAACATCCTTTAGCTTCTACGTGCTGTTGTATAGTTGAACCTATGTCACCTAATTGAATATTTTCTTTTAATATACTAATTGCTTTCATCATTGACTCATAAGTTGTTTTAATTAATTTTTTTGCTTTAACAGACACTTTGCCAATTTCAAACATTCTACTAGTATCACCATGCCAACCATCCTTGTAAGCAGTAACATCAACATTAAGTATATCACCTTCTTTTAAAACTTTATCTGATGGAATGCCATGACAGACAACATGATTAGCAGAGGTACAAGAAGATTTAGGAAAACCTCTATAAAATAATGGAGCAGAGTAGGCACCATGATCATTTATAAATTCATAACATAAATTATCAATTTCATTAGTTTTAACACCAGGCCTAATAATCTTATCTACTTCATCCAATGCACCTGCTGCAATAGATCCAGCTATTCTAGTTTTTTCAAAAGACTCTTCTATATTTAAATTCATTAAATTTTATACTTAATTTTTTTACCTAGTTTTATTCCTTTTGAAGAAAATTTACAATCATAGCAGAGTAAGTTTAATTTTTTTTTAACAGCTTTAGATAATAATTTTGAGTATTCTGGATCTATATCCTTCGCAATAGTGAATTGATCGCAATCTTCTCGTTGAATTATAAAAACAATGAAAATTGTATAATCTTTTTTACTCGCCTTAATTAATTCATTAATATGTTTGGCTCCTCTTGAAGTAACTGCATCAGGAAATTCTGCAATTTTACATTTTCTTCTTAAAGTAACATTTTTTACTTCTATAAATGCCTTATAATTTTTTCCAGTAACCAAAAAATCAAATCTAGTATTTAAACCAAACTTTACTTCCTGTTTAATTTCTATATTTTTTCCAAATTCCTTTAACCTATTATTCTCTAAGGCTTTTAAAAGAATCTTATTAGTTAAATGAGTATTTATACCAACTTTTGATCCATTAACCTCTATAATCTGGAGTGTATATTTTAATTTTCTATTAGGATTATTTGATTTAGTAAACCAAACCTTGTTACCCTTTTTTAAGAGTCCTTCCATTGAACCAGTATTTGGACAATGGGCAGTGATAATTTTATTATTAATCTTAATATCTACAAAAAAACGCTTATATCTTTTTATAAATACACCTGATATTAATTTATTTTCAAAGTTCATATATAATTATTACTCTATGAAGAAAAAAAACAAAAAAGTAAATGCTGCAATTTTAATTATAGGCAACGAAATACTCTCAGGTAGAACGCAAGACAAAAATATTTCATTTATTTCAAATTGGCTGAATTTAAAATGTGGAATATTAGTGAATGAAGTAAGAATCATCCCTGATTTAGAGAAGGTGATAGTAAAAAGTATATTAGAATTATCAAAAAATTTTAACTACGTATTTACTACTGGTGGAATTGGACCAACCCACGATGATATAACTGCTCAATCAATTTCAAGAGCATTTAAAATTAAATATGAATATCATAAAGAGGCGTTTCAAATTTTAGAAAATTATTATGGCAAATCAAATTTTAATGATGGTAGAAAGAAAATGGCTAAAATGCCAAGAGGATCAAAATTAATCTATAATCCATCAAGTGCAGCACCTGGTTTTATCATAAAAAATGTTTTATCTTTTCCAGGAGTGCCTTCAATTTTGAATTCTATGATAGAAAACTGTACAAGATATTTAATTAAAGGTTCTAAAATTCATAGTAAAACAATTAATCTTTTTACAGTAGAGAGTAATATTTCAAAAAAATTAGGTTTAATACAGAAGAAATATAAAAAATTTGTCGATATAGGAAGTTATCCTTTTTTTAGATTAGGTAAGATAGGTGTTTCAATTGTTACCAGATCCACATCAAAAGTAAAACTACAGGATGTAAAAAGAGAACTAGTTAAGTTAGTAAAATTAAAAAAAATTCAAATACTTAAAATTTAGATTAGCTTAAACACGTCATGAACAGTAATTTTATTTATATCTTTAGATTTGTAAATTGTCTTACTATCTAAAATTTTAATAGATTTAATTTTTGGGGAAAATTTTTCTGAGTCTGTAGGACCAAACAAAACAATTAAAGGAATATTAGCAAGCCCTAACATATGCATTACACCGTTATCAATTGAAATTGCTAAATCTAATCTGTTAGCTAGAGCTGTGACAAGAGCGGGACATGCAATATTTGAATGGTGTTCAGGGAACAAAGCATCTGGTAGACTTGATTTAATTTTGTTTATCAATTCAATTTCTTTTTTTTCAATAAAAAAAACAGGTCTTTTATTTTTTTCATTAATTTTATTCGCCAAAGTTATAAAATTATCTATTGACCAATTTTTTTTTCGATAAATGTTTCCTTGAGTTAAAGAAAAACCAATATAGTTTTTATCAGGCAATAATCGTTTAGCTTCAGATTTATATTTCTCGTGTAGATTTCTGAGATTGAACTTTATTTTACGAATATTTATATTTAGAAAACTACTTAAATTTTCCAAATGATCATTTGATAAATATTCTTTTTTTTGGGTGCAAAACTTAAAACCGAATGTAGCTGAATAAAACTGATCGTGAGGTATTCTATTTAAAATAATCGTATTTCTTAGCTTAGATTGCAAATCAATAACTAAGTCTATTTTATCTAAATCTTTATTTAGGAATCTTCCTTTAGCAAATAAAATATGCCACCACCTGAAACCGAAGTATTTTAATCCTAAGTTCAGAGTTTTAATATTAATATTATATTCTTTTAATTTACCTTCAAAATGATTTTCATGAGCTCCAAGGTAAAAAAACTCAGTGGTTTTAAAATGATTTTGTAGGCTTAATATGAGGGGAAATAATTGTATGGAGTCTCCTAGTCCTCCTCCTGAATTATAAATTAATATTTTTTTCATAGAATATATATACTTTATAAAAATGATAAAATAATATAAATAAATTGATTTATTAATATTAAAGAAGTAGATCTTTTATAATTAGAATTACTATAACTTATATATGTTAAATAAAAGTGCATTAAACTATTGTAAAAATATAAGAAAAAAAATTATTTTTTCAATTTATTATGCTAGATCAGGACATGTTGGGCCATCATTATCTTGCGTGGAGCTAATTTATTCTATTTTAAAATTAGGTATTAATTATAAAAAAAAGAATAGAAATAAATTCGTGCTATCAAAAGGTCATGCCGCTCCGACTTTATACGCTACACTTGATGAGTTTAATCTTTTAAAGAAAAATGAACTAAAAACTTTGAGAAAAGTAAAGAGTAGGTTACAAGGCCATCCTGATAAAAAAAAACTTAATTTAGTAGATACTGGAACAGGAGCTTTAGGACAGGGGTTGTCTATTAGTATTGGTTATTCCTTAGGATCAAAATTATTAAATTCAAATAATAAAATTTTTTGTTTACTAGGAGATGGGGAAATTCAAGAAGGTCAAATTTGGGAGTCAGCAATGTATATAGGTGCTCATAACCTTAAAAATATAATTGTATTTATTGACGGGAATAAATTTCAAAATGAAAGATCTATTGCAGAAACTTTGCCAGAAAAAAACTTACTAAAGAAATGGGAGTCATTCGGTTTTAAAACAATGAGAATTAATGGACACTCTTTAATCGCTATTGAAAAAATAATTAAATCATTTTTAAAAAGCAAAAATAAGAAACCAATTTTAGTTTATTGTGATACTATAAAAGGTAAGGGCGTATCTTTTATGGAAAACAATAATAAGTTTCATAGCGTTAAAGATTTATCTGAAGAAAATTACAGAAAGGCTATTTCAGAATTGAGTTAATTATGACTTTAAGTATTAGAGAAGCTTTTGGAAGAGAATTAGCAAGATTAGGAAAAAAAAATAAAAAGATAGTTGCTATTAGTTGTGATTTAAAAGATGCATGTAAATTAAGTTTTTTTTTTGAAAAATTTCCTAAAAGGTCTTTTGAGGTGGGAATAGCCGAAGCTAATGCAGTAGGGATAGCAGCAGGATTATCTATGTCAGGTTTCAGACCTTTTCTAGCAAGTTTTGCTTCCTTTATTACAGGTAAAAACATAGAAATAAGAACTTCAATTTCTTACAATAAATGTGGAGTAGTAATTGTAGGAACTCATGGGGGGTTGATTGGTCCTGATGGCGCAACTCAATCTTCAGTCCAGGATATTGCTGTAATGAGATCGCTTCCTTACTTTGAAATTATACAACCTAGTTCTCCAAGAGAAACTAAACAGATTATAAATTATAGCTCATTGAGCAAAAAACCAATTTACTTAAGAATTGCGAGAAATGAAGTTACAGAATTTCTACCAAAAAATTATAAATTTAAAATTGGTTTACCAAGTCTAATTAAAAGAGGAAAAAGAAATTTAGTTATTTCATCAGGTCCAATTTTATCAAATTGTTTTATGGCTGTGAAAAAGTTAGGAAATAACATAGGAGTTTTGAACTTGTCGTCAATTAAACCTATAAATGAAAAGTATATTATTAGAATTTTAAAGAATTATAAAAATATAATTACTGTAGAAGACCATAGTATAATCGGTGGTCTTGGCTCAATAATAGCAGAAATTATCGCTAAGAATAATTTAAATAAAAATTTAAAAATTCACGGTATCAAAGATGATTTTGTTGATAGCGATACACCAAGTTCTTTAGAAAAATTTTACAAGTTAGATATAAAGAGTTTAGAGAAAATTTTTAAAAAATTTTTTAGGATATAGATATATCTTTTATAATGTAATTAGGAATAATTTTATTTTTCAATATATGTTTAATTGCCAATTTGTTAGTTTTAATCTGATTTAATTTCTTAAATCCATTTAAAGCTAAAGCAGTCTTAATTCCAAAATTTTTTCCTCCAAGAATATCTGTCTTTAAATTATCACCTATTATTAGTGTCTTTTTTTTAATAAGTTTATTTATAAGGCTACTAAATATATCTTTATAAGGTTTCCCTATATAGTGAACTTTTCCACCAAGTTTTTCGTAAGAATTAGCTACATGACCAATCTGAAAATACCTATTACCTTTAAAAAACGTATACATGTCTGGATTAGTACAAATCATAGGAATGTTTCTTTGGGCTAAAATTTTTAAATTTTTCATTATTTTTATTGTATTTTCATTTGGTTTTAAAGATAGAGATAAAATAAATTTAGAAGAATTGTAATTAACTTCTTTAATTTTTAATTTTTTAATCAGATTTTTTTCATTCCCGTTAGAAATTATAAAAGCCTTTTTTTTGGAGATAATTTTAGAAATAATATTTTTTTTATTTTTTTTAACAGTTTTATAAAGCGCTTCTCCAGCAGTAATTATGTTTTTAAAGTAAACAAATTTAAGATTAATTTTTTTTAAAGTTTGTGATTTAAATTCAGAAATAGTCTGTGATGTGTTTGAAATTAAAAAAAGTTTTTTATTTTTAATCTTTTTTAATGTGTTATTAGTAAATTTGTATAATTTATCACCATCATGCAAGACTCCCCATTGATCAAATAAAAAAAAATCATACTTGTTGATCAAACTTTGCATGCTGGTTTTTTTCATTTAAATATTTTTTCCCATTTATTATACATTTTTAAATGTTCTGGCAGACTCCAAGAAATAAACTGATCAACTTCAAAGTTATATATTTTTAAATTGTCTTTTAATAATTTACTCATAGATGTAGCGACATAATATTCCCTATTAACTGTAATTCTATTTTTAATCATATGACTTATGCAATCTAAAAGTAGCTCAGAACTTTTAAAATAGAAAATGCCAGTTACAGCGAAATCATTATTAGGTCTATTGCTTATTGTTTTTTTTTCAGAAATTAAAGTAACTTTTTCATTCTTAACTTTTACATACGCATGAGAATTTGGACTTTCATCTGCAAATGGATAATTTCTCCAAGTAAAAATAATTCCATCAGGTTTTTTACTTAAAACTTTATAAAATTTTTTATAATTAATAATAAAACTTATATCACAAGAGCTTATAATTACTGGCCTATTAAAGGGAATTTTATTTTTTGACAATAATATTGTTTCTGCCATACCTTTTGTTTTTCTGTTTATAAGAAAATAATCATTTAAACTTTTATTCTTAATGAAAATTTTTTTAATATTAAATTTATTAAAAATATGTTTACGAAAAATAAATAGATTGTTATTTTTGTTTGGCAATTTATCTAAAGATTTTTCAAACATCGTCCGCTCGCCTATGGGTATTAGGGGTTTTGGTTTATTATAACCTAGTTTTTTATGACGACTTCCTTCTCCAGCCGAAGGAATTATATTGAAAATATTTTTTGAGTTAAGTTTATCTCTTTTTTTTATATTTTCTCTAAAAAATTTTTGCCAAAAAAAGAACTCTTGGATTTTCTTTTCATCAGCAAAATCTACAAAATTTTCTACAAGAACATAATTTATAGGATATTTTGATTTTAAATAAAGTTTTATCAAATGAGCTATTTGAAACTTTGAATTTTTTAACTTACTTTTTTTATTAAATTTATTACATAATTTTAAAAATAAATTTATATTTTTAAAATAATATAAACCAGCACTTACTATTTTTTTTTTATTATTTGATGAATCATCTTTTATATTAATTGAAATTAATTTGTTTTTGTAAACTTTGAATGTATCTTTTTGATTAATTATTTCTTCTTTTTGATAATCTTTTATACCAAAAAAAACTATATTAGATTTTCTTAATTTTCTAATTAAATTATTACCTTTAATTAAAAAACTAAAGAAAGAGTCAGGATTTAAAATTAATAATGGGTTTTTATTATTTAATTTTTTTTCACATTTTTGTATCGTATTAATTTGATTATAGGAAGATCTTAAATATATGAATTTTAGTTTTGAGATATTACGAAACTTAATATATTTTTTATCCTGTTTTCTACAAATGATGATTATTTTATTGCAAAAAGTAAAATTTGAACAAATATGATTTATTAGATAACTGTACTTATTGTTAAAGAAAAAATTTTTTAATGAAAATAATTTTTTGCGTCTTTTACCCATTAAAGGTATTATTAAGTTAGGTTTCATATGAAAAATCCTAATTTAGTCATTGATGTAGGTCAAACTTTTATTAAATTTGTAGTTATTGATGATAATTTTAAAATAATTGACCATATAATATTAAATAATAATTTATTAATAAAGAGAAAGAAGATTTTAAATTATAATATCTCAAAATTAAAGAAGATTATCATTTCAAATCTTATAAAAATATTTAATAAACATAAAATAAAAAAAGTAATACCTATATCTCATGGATCAGCTAGTTTTTTTATAGATGATAATGGCAAATGTTCAAGTGGACCACATTTTTTGCAAAAAATAAATCCTAGCTTAAGCAGATCATTTTTTAAAGTTTTAAAAAAAAATGAGTACACACATTCATTGAAACTAAACTCCTATCACAATCTTGGTAAATCTTTTTATTATTTAATAAAAAATAAAAAACTATTAAAAATAAACAAAATCATCACTTTACCTGCATTAATTAATTATATTCTTACAGACAAGATGTATTTAGATAAATCATATTTAGCATGCCATTCTTTTGCCTGGGATTTTAAAAAAAATAAGTTAATTAGTTTCTTTGAGAACAATAAAAAATTTTTTCCAAAAATTTATGGTTCGGGAAAAATGATAGGATACATAAAAAAAATATACTCCAAAAGACGCAAAATCCAAGTTCACAATGGCATACAT
The DNA here is from genome assembly GCA_902582875.1 of uncultured Pelagibacteraceae bacterium. GTDB lineage: Bacteria > Pseudomonadota > Alphaproteobacteria > Pelagibacterales > Pelagibacteraceae > Pelagilacustribacter. The sequence continues at coordinate 26,593 of CACHTV010000011.1, forward strand.
GATACTTCTGGATCTTATTTAGCATTAAATAGAAATTTTAAATCAAAAAATATATTAATAGTTAACACTGGAACATATTTTATAATTTCAAAAAAAATTAAATTTAGAAAAGATATTAAAAATGGATTTTATTATAATTATGGGGCTGATAATAATTTGTATCTTTGCAAAAGACTGAATGCTGGTCTTATATATCAAAAATATAATCCTAAAATGTTGTTATCTAAAGATGATATAAAATTATCTGAAGCAAATGTTTTTTTTCAAAAAAATAGGAGAAAAAAAATAGTGAATCCTAGAGTTATTAAAAAGTATTCACAAACTAAAGATTTTTTTAAATTGAATTATTTAATTGCTTTTAAACTAGCAAAAGAGATAAATTTATTTATGAAAAAAAATTCATTTAACAAAGTTTTTATAGATGGAATTTTTTCTAAAAATACGATTTTTATATTTTTTTTAAAACAACTTGTTAAAAAGGAAATCTTTATAACGACTAATTCATTTATTAATTGTATTGGTGCTTCAACCTTTTTTTATAAAAAAAAGATTAATTTAAATTATATTAAAATAAAATGATACTTATCGCTCATAGAATAAACAGTTCAAAGGAACTTTCTAAAATTCCCTTAAACTGTGGAGTAGAATTAGATCTAAGAGATTTTGCTGGAAATTTGGTACTGCAACATAATCCTTTTTTAAAGGGTGAAAAATTTGGAGAATTTTTAAAAAAATATAAACATAATTTTATTATATTAAATATTAAATCAGAACAAATTGAATTTAGAGTTTTGAAATTATTAAAAAAATATAAAATAAAAAGATATTTTTTTTTAGATTCAAGCTTTCCTATGATCAGAGAGCTTATAAAAAAAGGGGAGAAAAATATTGCTATAAGAGTATCTGATGAGGAAGATTTAAAAACTGCTATTAATCTTAAAAACAAGATAAAATGGATATGGTTTGAAACTCAATTTTCATACAAAAAATCATTGTTTAAGTTAAAAAAACTAAAAAGGAATTATTTTAAAATATGTATTGTATCACCAGATTTACATAAGAAAAAAATTAGATTTAATAAGAAGGAAATAGCTATTTTAAAAAAAAATAAACTTGTAGATGCTGTGTGTTTAAAATTAAGAAATTTTAAACTTTGGAGCTAAATGATATTTTTAAAGCTCCTATGATATGTTCTATACTACCTTTTATTTTTTTAAAAATACTGTCACTAGAGCCTATGCCATATTTTCTACTTTTTTTATTAAAATTAACATTAAATCTGATAATTTTAAATTTTAGCTTTTTGGCAACTAGAAGAACGTAGGCATCTATTAAAAAATCTCTAGGAAAATATTTCATTTTTTTAAAGAGAGTTCTTGGAAAAGCATTTGGTTGAGCATGTATGTCTTTTAAAGGCGAAAATAAAATCAGTGACAGTATAATGTCACAAGATTTTGAAAAAATTTGATCAATTAATGTCCAATGATTTTTAATTCTATTAATTCTTACTCCTTTAATTAAAAATTCAATATTTGAATTTTGTTCAATTAATTTAAAAGCTATTTTTACATCTATGATTTTTGTTTCTCTATCAGCGTGTGTATAGCAAAGATATTTTCCTTTAGATTTTTTTAAACCTTGAAAAACTCCATATCCAAAACCTAGATTTTTTTTAATCTTGATAATTTTTACATTAAGAGATTTATTTTTTCTTTTATATAAATTTAAAGTTCTAAAAGTTAAGTCGTGTGAGCCATTATCAACTAAAATTATTTCTAAGTTTTTATAAATTCGTAGTTTTAATAAATTTTTAAAAAGATACTTAATATTGCCTGCTTCATTGTAACAGGGAATGATTAAAGAATATTTAATTTGCATAATCAAAATTAATTTCTACAAGGATTATTGAATTTGATACTTGGTGGTATAGCCAAAGGTGTGGCGAGATGAAAATAATTATAAAAGTTATAATTTTTATCATATGAAAGATTTGTATAATATCTTTTATTTAATAGCCCTGACAATAAATCAGACTCAACAATATCTTCATAGTCTGTAAATTTCTTAAGATCATTTGGACATATATAAGATATATTTTTGAATTTAGAAAGATCATCTAATTTGATTAGAATAGAATTCGGAAAAATATTATTGTAAGAAATAAAAAATGTAGAATTTATTAAAAAAAGAACTATAAGAATCTGAATTTTACTAAAAAATTTAGATTTATTTTTAAAAAAAATATAAAAAATCCAAAATAAAAAGATTATCTCAAGTGTGTAATAAGCTGGTAAAATAATGTGGTTATGTATAAAAATTGATAATCCAGTATGAACAGTAATTAATGTAATTAAAAATAATTTAAATCTATTATTTGTATCCCCTAATAATAAAAACCATAGGAAGGGTACAAAAAAATAGAATTTTAAATTTTCTAAAGTA
>CACHTV010000012.1 GCA_902582875.1 uncultured Pelagibacteraceae bacterium
ATTATCTTCAATCATCTTTAAAATTTGACCCTTCCGATCTATTAAATAATGACAGCTAACTTTATATTTAGGACTAGAAAGTCTTTTGATAGATTCAATCTTAGATTGCATTCCTGTATAATGAATAACAATGAGCTTTATATCTTTATTTTTTCTAAGTTTTTTTGAAAAATTTTTAGAAAGAGATGTTTTAATGATCATTGAATAAGTAAAAATTTACTATATATAGCTAGATAAAACCATGGAATTAAAAAAATACATAATTATATTTTCTTCTATATTGCTTATAGCATCAACAGAAATAAAAGCATCTGAAGAGTGCTTTGAAAGAACTAGTAGAGCTATATTTAAATTTAACATGGGCTTTGATAATGCAATACTTGAGCCTATTGCTAAAGGATATAACAAGCTTCCAGAGCCAATAAAAAATGGAACAAGCAATTTCACATCAAATATTGCTACTCTTCTATCAATACCAAATCATTTAGCTCAAGGAAATCTTAAAGGAGCCGGAGATGCAACTGCAAGTTTTTTAATCAATTCAACTATTGGAATAATTGGATTAGCTAATCCAGCAGAAAAAATGGGTTTAAAAGCACAAAAAGAAGACGTTGGTCAAACTTTAGGTGCATATGGAGTAGGTCCAGGTTGTTATTTTGTTTTACCTATCTTGGGGCCAACTACAGCTAGGGACTCTATAGGAATGATAGCTGATACTTTTGTAGACCCTTTTGCACACGTTACTTGGAGAGAAAAAGAATTATTAGGAGCTTCAGGAAATCAATTTGATTATCTTGCAGTAAAAGGTACTACTGCAGTAGATTTTAGGGCTGACAATGAAGTAAACTTCGACAGCTTAGAAGAAAATTCTATAGATTTGTATGCTTCATTTAAAAGTTTATATCTGCAAAATAGAGAAAATAAAATAAATAACTCTAGTGAAAGTGAAGACGACTGGGGAAGTTTAGATAATTAAACTAATTCAGAAAAATGAAAAAGATAATTTCAGTATTGGTACTATTTCTTTTTTTTTCTTCCGCATCCCTAGCAAATACTTATAGCTCTGACCCTAAAATATTTGTTCAAGAATTAGTGAGTGATGCTATCAATAAACTTTCTGACAAAAACTTAAGTGTAGAAGAAAAGGCAGCTTTCATAGAAAATATAGCTATAGAAAATGTAGATATTAATGCATTAAGCTTATATACGCTAGGGGAATTAAGAAAATCAGCTGATAAGAATAGTTTAAGTAAATTTCAACAAACCTTTGAAAAATATTTTTTAAAAAGCTTAACTTCTAGATTAACCGATTATTCATCTAATACGTTTGAAGTCTTAAATGCTGAAAAAAAAAGTGCAAATTACACAATAGTAAGATCAAAAATAACTAATAGTGAAAATCAGCCAGAAATAAAAATTGATTGGAGAATTTATACTAAAAATCCAGATAAACCCCTTATAAGAGATTTAATAGTTGAAGGACTGAGTTTAGCTAGAACTCAAAAAGAAGAATTTGCTTCTATATTAAACTCAAATAATAACGACATAAATATTTTAATTAATAAATTAGAAGAATTTGTAAATAAGTAAATAATGGTGGGCCCGCCAGGACTCGAACCTGGGACCAATACATTATGAGTGTACTGCTCTAACCAACTGAGCTACAGGCCCAAAAATAATACTTACATCAGAAACAATTATTTTTCTAGGAAACTTTTTAGTTGTTTTGATCTACTTGGATGTTTAAGTTTTCTTAAAGCTTTTGCTTCAATTTGTCTAATACGTTCCCTTGTAACAGAGAATTGCAACCCAACTTCTTCCAGGGTATGGTCGGTGTTCATCCCTATTCCAAAACGCATCCTCAATACTCTTTCCTCTCTCGGGGTAAGTGAAGCTAAAATTTTAGTTGTAGACTCACTTAAGTTAGACTGAATAGCTGTGTCTAGAGGCTGTAGAGCATTTTTATCCTCTATAAAATCACCCAAACTACTGTCCTCTTCATCTCCCACCGGGGTCTCAAGAGATACTGGTTCTTTAGCAATTTTTAAAACTTTTCTGACTTTTTCTAAAGGCATTGCTAATTTTTTTGCCAATTCTTCTGGCGTAGGCTCTCTACCAAATTCACTCATAATTTGTCTTTGAGTTCTAACAATTTTATTAATTGTTTCAATCATATGAACTGGAATTCTAATTGTTCTAGCTTGGTCTGCAATAGACCTAGTAATAGCTTGTCTTATCCACCATGTAGCGTAAGTTGAAAACTTATAACCTCTACGATATTCAAATTTGTCAACTGCTTTCATCAGACCTATGTTACCCTCTTGAATAAGGTCTAAAAATTGTAAGCCTCTATTAGTATATTTTTTTGCAATCGAAATTACTAATCTTAAATTTGCTTCAACCATTTCTTTTTTAGCTATTCTTGACTCTCTTTCACCTTTTTGAATTCTACTAACTAATCTTTTAAATTCACCTACCGATAGTCCTATTTTTTTACTAAATTCAACCAATCTTTCTCTAATTTCTGAAAAATCTTTTTTAAATTTTTTAAAGAAAGATTTCCAAACAAGATTTTCTTTTAAAAAAGATTCGAATTTAGGATTTATTTCATTATCTATATAATATTTTAAAAATTCTTCTCTAGATATTTTATTGTCCATGGCTAGTCTCAATAATACACCTTCTAAAGAAATTATTTTTTTATTTTCCTTATAGTGTGACTGAACTAACTCTTCCACAACGTGTGGGGCTAATTGAAGATTTTTAAAATTATCAACTAAAACTGATTGAATTTTTTTAAAGTTTTTATTTTTTGATACTGATAGTTCTTTTGAAGCCAGTATGCAATCTAGTTTTTCCTTTTGATATTTTTGAAGTTTTGAATAATTCTTATTTAAAGAGTCTAAAATATTAATAATCTTAGGTTTAATCTCCTCTTCCATCTTAGCTAGAGAAATATTAAATTCATCGTCATCAGCAGGGTTTTCCTCTTCTTTTTTTTCCTCTTCTTTTTTTTCCTCTTCTTTTTTTAAATCTTTGCTTTTAGATTTTTTATTAATTTTTAATTCATCATCCTCTTCTGAAGCTTCGAAATCTTCATAGGTTGAGTCTATATCTATTATATCTCTTACTAAAAGTTGCTGATCTTCAATTTGACTCTTCCATTCAAATATTTTTTTACCTACTAGAGGGCTTTGAGTTAAGGCATTAATCATTACATCTTTTCCTGCTTCTATTCTTTTTGCTATAGCAATTTCACCTTCTCTAGATAAAAGCTCAACTCCGCCCATCTCTCTAAGATACATTCGGATTGGATCATCACTTTTATCAGAAGATTTTTCTTCAGTAGTAACTCCAGACTCCTTTTTTTTGTTAGATTGATATTGAGATTTTTTTTCAACTAGAGTTATTTTTTCATCTACTAAAACTATTAAAGCTTTTTCAATGTTTTCTATTGTGCCATTTCTTTTGCCTAAAGATTTACCCAGCTCTTCATAGGTAATAAAACCTCGATGCTTTCCTTTATCTAAAAGTCTTTCAAAGGATTTAGTTATTAATTTTTCAGTCATTAAAAAATAAGTTTGGATTGTTGAATATATATAATAGCTAGTTTGGAAAAATCTATCTTTTTTTATTCCCTATTTAGCTGGTTTTTAAGCTTTATAAGTTCTGAGTAGGAGTTTTCATCAAGATTATTTATCAGTTCTTTTTCAAGAGATTCTATTTTTTTAAGATTATTTAATTCTTTCAGCTCAAACAATAATTCATTTAACAGCTCTAGTATCATTTCATCATTTTTACCTTTTATAATTATTTGAATACTAGAGTTTTCTTGTATTTCTTGAATTAACTTTTTATAATCAGCGCTAATTTTTGATTGGATTGTTTCTTTAGCATCTCCTTCTAGTAACAAAGTAATAATTAATTTTTTTAAGTTCTCATTTTTTTCTGATAAAAATATTATTTCTGATATATCCTCAATTTTTTTTGAAGCTATATCTAGATAATTAAACATTATGAATAAAATAGAAAACTCTTTTATTTGAATTTTTGAAAAATGGCTTTTTTTATGATGTAAAGTTTTCGTTTCATTTAATATTTCATAATTCTTTTTATTTTTGTAATTTTTAAAATATTGATAGTTTTTATTTGTATTTTGAATAGGAGTTAACTTTTTAATTTTTTCTAAAAAATTTTCTAGGACATGTTTTTTTAATGTCTCATCTTTAATCAAGTAGCACATTTTTTTTATTTCTTTTTCAAATTTAGACACTTCAAAAGGATTAGTTCGATCTATCTTTTTTAAATGGTAATCCCAGATATAGTTTTGGATGATTTGTTTTTCCTTCAAAAGAGATAAAAATTTTTCTTTTCCATTTTTTTTTATATAATCATCAGGATCATTTTCCTCAGGCATAATAGAAAAGTAGATTTTGTTTACATCATTAATTATTGGAAAAAGTTTTTCAGCAATCCTTGATGCTGCGTTCTGACCACTTTTATCACCGTCTAAACATATAATTGGGTTAGAAAAAAATTTCCAAATTATATTTATCTGTCTCTCTGTTAAAGCAGTTCCCGAATTAGAGATTACATTTCTAATTCCAGAAGAGTAAACACTAACTACATCTATATAACCTTCAACAATAACTACCTCGTTAGTTTCAGCTCGACATGCTTTAGCTTTGTCTAAATTGAAAATCATGCTTCCTTTTTTATAAAATTCAGTCTCAGGTGAGTTAATATATTTTGCCTGTTTACTTTCTTTTATTATTCTTCCTCCAAAAGCAATTGGATCTCCGGATATGTTGTTTACTGGAAAAATTATTCTTGAATTAAACCTATCAATATATTTTTGACTTTTATCGTGCCTATAATATAAACCTGTTAAACTTATATCTTCTTCAGAATATTTTCTTAATAGATCTTCATAAAAATTATTTTTCCATGGAACATAACCTAATCTAAATTCTTCAATTGTGCTTTTTGTTAAACCTCTTTTATTCAAATAATTTAATGCCTCCCTATTATTTGATTCAAATAATTCTTTAAAGAAATGATTTGAATAATCCTTATAAATATTTTTATAAGTTTGAAATCTCAAATCTTTTTTTTTATCGAAGTTTGAAAACCTATAAGGCTGCATGCCTGCTTCTGATGCTAAAATTTTTACAGCTTCACCGAAACCTATAGATTTTGTTTTCATTAAAAAATCAAAAATGTTTCCATGTTCACCGCTGCTAAAACAATGATAAAACTCTTTTTCGTCATTTACAGTAAAAGACGGACTTTTTTCATTTTTAAAAGGTGAAAGTCCTATAAATTCTTTTCCTCTTTTTTTAAGTTGTACTGATTTACCTACAACTTGAGATACTTTTAATCTTAACTTTATTTCTTCAAGATATTCCTTTGGGTATTTCATTTAATTTAAAAGTCCTTTTATTATTCCGCTTACTTTTGAGAAATCTAATGTATCTGCATGTTTAGACTTTAGCACCCCCATAACTTTTCCCATATCTTTCATTGATGAAGCTCCAACAGACTTGATTGCTTCTTCACAAATTTTTTTTGTTTCTTCTTCACTTAACTGTTTAGGTAAAAAGGCATTAATGACATTTATTTCTTTTGTCTCACTCTCTAGAAGTTCAGTCCGGCCAGCTTTTTTATAAACATCACAGGATTCGTTTCTTTGTTTTATCATTTTTTTTAAAATACCTATTATATCAGCATCTTTAATCTCTTTTTGACCTTTAGAACGACCTGCTATTTCAGCATCTTTTATAGCTGAGACTATAAGTCTTAATGTTGGATAGGTATTTTTATCTTTGGCTTTTAAGGCTTGGTTTAGCTTTTCTTCTATTTGAGTTTTTAAGGACATAAATTTTACTTTTTACTTTAATCACAATTCTCATCTAAAATAAAAAGAACTTTCTTGACGATTATATTTCTATTTCATATGTTTCGCAAAATCATGTTTATAAGTTTTTTACTTTAACTTATGAGTTGTATTTGAAACAGATTGGTCAAAATATAAACTCAAATAAAAATCTTCAAAAGATCGATTCTAACGCTATTTTAGTTCTTCAAAACGGAAAATTCTTTAAAGGGATAGGCTTGGGTTATCAGGGAACAGCTACTGGAGAAGTTTGCTTCAATACATCTATTACAGGATACCAAGAAATTATTTCTGATCCTTCTTATGCTGAACAAATTATTAATTTTACTTTTCCTCATGTTGGTAATGTTGGATCGAACAATGAAGATCATGAGTCAGATAAAATTTGGACTAAAGGTGTGATAATTAACGCTGAAATTACTGATCCGTCTAATTACAGATCTTTAAAACATTTAGATAAATGGCTTAAAGATAATAAAATAGTAGGTATCACTGGTATTGATACAAGAAACTTAACAAATTTAATAAGAGACAAAGGAGCGCCTAAGGGAACTATATCTTTTTTAAAAAAAAGTAAATTTAATGTTAAAAAACTTCTTAAAACTACACAAAAGTGGACTGGTTTAAAAAACTTAGATTTAGCAAAACAAGTTACAACAAAAAAAAATTATATTTGGAAAGATTTTAAAACTTGGAAAAAAGGAGAAGGTTTTTTAAAAAATAAAAAAAAATCTTTACATGTTGTTGCTATAGATTACGGAATTAAAAAAAATATTTTAAGATACTTTTCAAACTTCAATTGTAAAGTTACAATAGTTCCCTGTAAAACTAGTGCAAAAAATATTTTAAAATTAGAACCTAATGGTATCTTTTTGTCAAATGGCCCTGGTGATCCTGCGGCGACTGGAAAATATGCTATTCCAATCATAAAAGAATTTATAAGAAATAATCTTCCAGTTTTTGGAATTTGCTTAGGCCACCAACTACTTGGATTAGCTTTGGGGGCAAAAACAAAAAAAATGGATCTGGGCCATAGAGGTGCTAACCATCCTGTTAAAAATTTGATCAAAGGTAATGTAGAAATAACCAGTCAAAACCACGGATTTGAAATAGTGAAGAAAAGTTTACCGAGAAACATTCAAGTTACCCATCAATCTCTTTTTGATAATAGTATAGAGGGAATTAAACTTAAATCTAAGCCAGTTTTTTCTGTTCAATATCATCCTGAGTCTAATCCTGGGCCTCAGGATAGTGTTTATTTATTCGAAGAGTTTGTAAAAAGTATGAAAAAAAATGCCAAAAAGAAAAGATATTAAAAAAATTTTAGTTGTGGGAGCTGGTCCAATTATTATTGGTCAAGCTTGTGAATTTGATTATTCAGGGACACAAGCCTGTAAAGCATTAAAAGATGAAGGTTATAAAGTAATTTTAATTAATTCAAATCCAGCAACAATTATGACTGACCCTGATGTTGCTGATAAAACTTATATTGAACCCATCACTCTAGAAGTACTAGAAAAAATTTTAATTAAAGAAAAACCTGATGCAATCCTTCCAACTATGGGAGGTCAAACAGCTTTAAATCTAGCTATGGAAGCTGAAAAAAAAGGAGTGCTTAGAAAATATAGAATTGAACTTATCGGAGCAAATTCAAAAGCTATATCTAATGCTGAGGATAGAAAAAAATTTAGACAAAATATGCTTGATATAGGTTTAGACCTTCCAAAGTCGAAAATTGTAAATAATTTTAGTCAAGCTTCAAAAGTTTTAAAACAAATTGGCCTTCCAGCTATAATAAGACCAGCTTTCACACTAGGGGGTCTTGGAGGAGGAATAGCAAAAAATAAAAAAGAATTTTTTAAAATAATTAAGAATGGTCTACATGAATCCCCTGTAAACCAAGTGTTAGTGGAAGAATGTTTAGAGGGATGGAAGGAATTTGAGATGGAAGTTGTAAGAGATAAAAAAGATAATTGTATAATAATATGCTCTATCGAAAATGTTGATCCAATGGGAATTCATACTGGGGACTCAGTTACTATCGCCCCAGCTTTAACTCTTACTGATAAAGAATATCAAGTAATGAGGAACGCATCTATTGCTTGCTTAAGAAAGATAGGGGTAGAAACTGGGGGATCAAATGTTCAATTCGCAATTAATCCTAAAGATGGAAGAATGGTTATTATAGAAATGAATCCTAGAGTTTCTAGATCCTCCGCATTAGCTTCCAAAGCAACAGGATTTCCTATAGCGAAAGTCGCAGCAAAATTAGCTATAGGATATACTTTAGATGAATTAAAAAATGAGATAACAAAAGTTACTCCAGCTTCATTTGAACCAACGATTGACTATATAGTAACTAAAATTCCAAGATTTACTTTTGAAAAATTTTCAACTTCAGAAGCACTTTTAGGAACGTCTATGAAATCAGTTGGAGAGGCAATGGCGATAGGAAGAAATTTTAAAGAGTCTCTTCAGAAAGCACTGGTCTCTCTTGAAACTGGTTTATCAGGTGTAGACCAAACTTTTAATCTAAAAATTAAGCAGATTGAAAAAAAACTCAAGGAAAATATACCAAATAAGATCTTATTAGTTGGCGAAGCTTTTAGAAAAAAAATTAATATTAAAAAAATACATAAACTTTCAAAAATTGATCCATGGTTTTTAAATCAAATAAAAGACATTATAGATAATGAAAGTAAGATCAAAAGGTATGGGTTGCCAAAAACATATAACGAGTTTAACTATATAAAATCTATTGGCTTTTCAGATAAAAAATTATCAGAGTTAACAAATCTCACTGAAAAAATAGTGAGAAAAAAAAGATCTTCTTTAAAAATTTTTCCTGTATACAAAAAAGTAGACACATGTGCTTCAGAATTTAAATCATTTACTCCGTATATGTATTCTACTTATCAGAGAAACTTATCTGAAAATACTGAGTGTGAATCTGATCCTTCTGGCAAAAAAAAAATTATAATTCTTGGTGGAGGTCCTAACAGAATTGGTCAGGGGATTGAATTTGATTATTGTTGTTGTCAGGCTAGTTTTGCTTTGAAAAATGCTGGATTTGAAACAATAATGATTAATTGTAATCCTGAGACAGTATCTACTGATTATGATACTAGCGACAGATTATATTTTGAACCATTAAAAGAAGAATATGTTTTTAATATTATTAAAAAAGAGAAAACAAAGGGGACTTTAATAGGTGTTATTGCTCAGTTTGGCGGTCAGACTCCAATTAAATTAGCAAAATTTTTATATGAAAATAAACTCCCGATATTGGGTACTCAATATACTTCGATAGATCTTGCCGAAGACAGAAATAGATTTAGAAATCTTTTAAACAAATTAAAATTAAAGCAAGCCGAGAGTGGTATAGCGAAAAGTTTTCCTCAAGCTCTAAAAATAGCAAACAAAATTGGCTTGCCCCTAATGGTAAGGCCATCATATGTGTTAGGTGGTAGAGCTATGGAAATAGTTCATGAAAAAAAACAACTTAAGAATTTTGTTCAAGAGGCCTTTAAAGCAGCAGAAAAAAATCCAATTTTAATAGATAAATTTATCGATAACGCTATGGAAGTAGATGTTGATGCGTTGTCAGATGGTAAAAATGTTTTTGTTGCTGGAATAATGCAACATATTGAAGAAGCAGGTATTCATTCTGGAGATTCTGCCTGTAGTTTGCCTCCAGTTTCGATTAAATCTTTTTTAATTAAGGAAATTGAAAATCAAACAAAAAAATTAGCTTTAGCGCTTAAAGTAAAGGGGTTTATGAATGTTCAATTCGCTATTAAAAAAGATCAAATTTTTGTTATTGAAGTAAATCCTAGAGCTAGTAGAACAGTCCCATTTGTTTCTAAAGCTAAAAATCTACCTTTAGCCAAAATAGCTTCAAGGTTAATGGCAGGAGAAAAATTATCGAAATTCAATTTAAAAAGTAAAACTAGAAAAATGTTTGCTGTTAAAGAGGCTGTTTTTCCATTTAATAAATTCCCAAATAGTGATCTTTTACTTGGCCCAGAAATGAAATCCACAGGTGAGGTAATGGGATTTGATGAAAATTTTGGTATGGCTTTTGCAAAAAGTCAAATAGCGGCCTCCAACTCTCTTCCCACAAAAGGTTTGGCGTTTATCTCTTTAAAAAATAGCCATAAAGATGAAGGTGTTAAGTTGGCAAAAAAACTCATCAAATTAAATTTCAAACTTTGTGGAACTAGAGGAACTGCTGACTATTTTAATAAAAATGGAATTAAATGTAAAAAAATTAACAAGGTAAATCAGGGATCTCCCCATATAGTTGATATTCTTAATTCAAAAAAAATTTCCCTAGTAATAAACACCGGGGGGGGGAAATAGTGAAAGTCAACTTAGTGATGCTATGGCGCTAAGAAGAGCCACTCTAGTGAATAAGATTCCCTACTGCACTAATATGTCTACAGCTTATGTTTGCTTAGATGGAATAAAGTCGCTCAAGTCAAAGAAAATTAAAGTAACTTCTTTACAAGACATTTAATTTACCTTCCAATCAGTTTGAAAAGTAACGTAGTTAATTTGGATACATCTTCTCTCTTTTTTAATTTCTTTTTTTTCCATACCATGCCAGGAGTCTGGCCCGCTTGTAAAAAAATATCCATAATTATGCTTATAAGGGACAGTTTTTATTTTTGTAAGTGATTTATCATAAAAGTCTGTACCTAAATTTTCAGACTCGTTATGTAGATTTACAAAAACTATTGAGGACATAAGCTTTTCTTTTATATCACAATGTGGTTTAAGCCAGAATCCTTCTCTGTCACAAATTACTTCGAGTCTCACATAGGAATTGCTAAGATCTTTTCCTATTAAGCTGCCTATCTTTTTGTAAACCTCAGGTGACCTAAGCTCTTCAATAAATTTTCTTAGATGAGGAAATTGATTTGAATTTTCTTTTGTTAAGTAGCATCTTAAATTTTTTGCTTTTCCTCCGTCTTTTATTCCAGCTCGAAATGCCCCATCTCCCCCATCTAGAGCTCTAGTTCCATCATAATTTAAGTTTTCTTTTTTTGGATCTGGAATATTTGCATCGCAAATTTCTTTGATAGCTTCATTTGTTAAAGGTTGATTGATCTCAAAGTGCTTGAATGGATAATTAAAGGATTTTGTTCTATTATTAAGTGATTTAAATAATTCCATTTTTTTTTATCTTCTCTTTTATTAGAGGAGCAATTCTATTTACTTCATCTAACTTATCATAGCTCCAACTGTCAATGTTTTCTGATAATTCTTTTATTATACCTAACTCTTTAAATTGAGTATAAAAGCTTTTAAATCGTCTAATGCTTCTAGTTGGTCTCATCATTGCAACATAAATTGGTTTGCCTGTAACTGCTGCCTCAGAAATCATTGAAGTTGAGTCGCAAGTTACTATTACATAGTCTGCTAATGCTAAAGAACTAAGATACGCTTTTTTGTCTATGTTTTTAACAACATGATGATTAAAACCAAATGTATTAAATGCTTTTTTAATTATTCTTTCAGGTGTTCTGTAAGATGGTATAATTATGATTTTAAATTTGTCAGGTGTAAATAAATTTTTTACTTTATTAAAAGTAAAATGAATTTGTTCTTCTGAATAATTGTAATATTTATTTGGTCCCCCGATAATAAAAGCTACAACTTTTTTTTTAACTTTACCTAATTGAAGATACTTTAAATTTTCAGTTATTTCTTTCTTTGTTAAATAATGAATAGAGCCTTTTGTTGTTAAAACATTGTCGCCTTTAATATTATCATGATCAGGGCTGATAATAAGATCAAAATGTTTAAAAGAAACCTTTGGATCTTGGATGTGAATATTGAAGATTTCATTTCCAAATCTTTTTTTAAGAGCGATTGATGAAATCACACTCTTTCTTCCACAAGAAATAATTATTTTACTATCGCAGACAAATTTTTCTGTTAATAAGTTCTCTGAAATTGGTGTAAATTTTGGCGGAATTAAATTCCATAACGGTTTTAATTTAACTTTTTGATGTTTAAAGTTAAGCTTTAAAGCCTTTGCTAAACCTTCGGTTTGGCTTACCATTCCATGCATACCTTGTGTCAAAAGAAGTGCTTTTAATTCCAACATTAGTTACTATATAAACCTATCGTTATGAATAATAAATCAACTAAACATACAAAAGTGTTGATTCTTGGATCTGGTCCGGCGGGTTATACTGCCGCAATCTACGCAGCTAGAGCAATGTTAAAGCCAGTTTTAGTTCATGGTTCCCAACCAGGCGGTCAATTGACAACTACAACTGATGTCGAAAATTATCCGGGCTTTTCTAAAGTAATTCAAGGTCCTTGGTTAATGGAAGAAATGAAAGGTCAAGCTGAAGCTGTAGGAACTGAAATGATTCAAGATCATATTAATAAAGTAGATTTATCGGTTAAACCTTTTAAAGTAGCAGGAGATAGCGGTCAAATTTATACCGCGGATTCCATTATTATTTCAACTGGGGCTCAAGCAAGATGGTTAAATTTAAAATCGGAAAAAAACTTTCGAGGTTTTGGAGTTTCTGCTTGCGCTACTTGTGATGGATTCTTCTTTAAAGATAAAGAAGTTGCTGTTGTTGGAGGTGGAAATGCCGCGGTTGAAGAAGCAATGTTTCTAACTAAGTTTGCTTCTAAAGTTAAACTTATTCATCGAAGAAATGAGTTAAGAGCAGAAAAAATGCTGCAACAAAAATTAAAATCTAATAAAAAAATTGAAATAATTTGGGATAGTGTCGTTGATGAAGTGATCGGAACAAATGATCCAAAAAGTGTAAAAGGAATAAAAATTAAAAGTACAAAAAACAATACAACAAAAGAATTAAAAGTTGATGGATTATTCATTGCAATAGGCCATGACCCAGCAACTTCTTTATTTAAAGATCAGTTAAAAATGGATAAGGAGGGATATTTAATAACTAAACCTGATTCTACAGAAACAAATATACCTGGAGTATTTGCAGCAGGAGATGTTAAAGATAAAATTTATAGGCAGGCTGTAACAGCTGCTGGAATGGGATGTATGTCTGCTTTAGAAGCTGAGAAATATCTTTCTAATTCTAAGTAAGATTTTCACAAAAAGATTTTATTCTTTCCATTGCTTTTTTTAAGTTTTCCATTGATGTGGCGTAAGAAATTCTAAAAAACCCTTCTAAACCAAAAGCTGATCCTTGAACAACTGCTATTCCATTATTTTCAAGTAAAGATTGAACAAAGTCAGTATCAGTTTTAATTACTTTTCCTTTTTTATCTTTTTTCCCCATTAACCCTTTGCAACTAGGAAAAACATAAAAAGCTCCACCAGGATTTAAACATTCAATTCCTTTAATCTCATTTAATGCTTTAACAACAAAGTCTCTTCTTTCCTGGAAAGAACTAGATCTTTCTTTAATAAAATTTTGTATACCATTTAAAGCCTCGACAGCGGCTGCCTGACTAATTGAGGAGGGATTAGTTGTTGATTGAGATTGAATTTTAGCAATTGCTTTAATAATTTCTTGGGGACCTGCGGCATAACCTATTCTCCAACCTGTCATTGAGTAAGCTTTGCTAACTCCATTCATTGTTAACACTCTGTCTTTCAAACTATCGACTTGAGCAATAGTAAAAAATTTGAAATCACCATAAATAACATGTTCATAGATATCGTCACTTAGAATGTAAATATGAGGGTGATTTTCTAATATTTTTGCAATTTCTCTTACATTATCTTCTGAGTAACAGGCGCCGGTTGGATTTGAAGGTGAGTTTAATATTATCCATTTTGTTTTTTTAGTTATTGATTTTTCTAATTCTTTTGGATTAATTTTAAATCCTTGTTTTTCATTGCACTCTAAAATAATAGGAGTTCCTCCAGCTAATAAAACTATATCAGGATAAGATACCCAGTAAGGAGCAGGAATTATTACTTCATCTCCCTCGTTCAAAGTAGCCATCATAGCATTGTAAATTACCTGTTTTCCTCCAGTTCCAACTGTAATCTGATCTATTTGATAAACTAAATTATTCTCTCTTTTAAATTTTTTAATAATTGCCTCTTTTAAAGAGGGAGTTCCATCAACGACTGTGTATTTTGTATCTCCATCTTTGATTGCTTTTATAGCGGCTTGTTTAATGTTTTCTGGAGTGTCAAAATCAGGCTCTCCAGCTCCAAGACCGATTATATCTTTGCCAGATGCCTTTAATTCCTTAGCTTTTTGAGTAACAGCTATTGTAGGCGACGGTTTTATACGTTTTAAATTGTTGGAAACTATGCTCATTGAATTTTATAATGTTTTTTTAAATTATTAATAACACATAATGCAAAATACTTATCAAGAAAAAATACTAGATATTGAAACTACTAACAACTCTATTAAAAAGAAGTTAGAAGGAGGTATTAAGTTTAAAATTCAAAGCGACTTTCAACCAGCTGGTGATCAACCCCAGGCCATTAAATTATTAACTAAAAATATAAAAGATAAAAAAAATGAACAAGTTCTACTTGGCGTAACAGGATCAGGAAAAACTTTTACAATGGCTAAAGTAATTGAGGCAACCAATAGACCAGCTTTGGTGCTGGCTCCTAACAAGACTTTAGCAGCTCAATTGTATGGGGAATTTAAAAGTTTTTTTCCAAATAATGCTGTTGAATATTTTGTTTCTTATTATGACTATTATACTCCTGAAGCATATGTTCCAAGGTCAGATACTTATATTGAAAAAGAAGCATCTATCAATGAACAAATAGATAGAATGAGGCACTCAGCAACTAGATCATTATTAGAAAGGGATGATGTAATAATTGTAGCCAGTGTTTCGTGTATTTATGGACTTGGTTCAGTAGAAGCTTATAGCAAAATGACTATAACTCTTAAAAAAAATAATGAATACGATAGAGATCAATTAATAAGAACATTTATAACGCTGCAATACAAAAGAAATGATCAAAATTTTTTTAGAGGAACTTTTAGAGTACGAGGTGAAAATTTAGAGATTTTCCCATCTCATTTAGAAGATAGGGCTTGGCGAATAAGTTTTAATTTTAATAAATTAGAAAAGATAGAAGAGTTTGATCCTTTAACAGGAGATAAAACTAATGATTATTCAATTATAAAAATTTATGCAAATAGTCATTACATAACTCCAAAACCAACAATGGAACAAGCAATTAGACAAATAAAATCTGAATTAGCTGAAACGTTAAAAAAACATCGTGCAAATAACAAATTGTTAGAAGAACAAAGATTAAGAGAAAGAACTAAGTTTGATCTAGAAATGATAGAAGCAACAGGAACATGTGCTGGTATCGAAAATTATTCAAGATTTTTATCTGGAAGAAAAGCTGGGGAACCACCTCCAACTTTATTTGAATATTTTCCAGACAATACAATTATATTTGTAGACGAAAGCCATGTAACAGTCCCACAATTAAATGGAATGTATAAAGGAGATAGAACTAGAAAAAGTACATTAGCTGAATATGGTTTTAGACTGCCATCATGTATGGACAACAGGCCACTTAAATTTGAAGAATGGGATATGATGAGAACTCAAACAATATTTGTTTCTGCTACTCCTGGTCCTTGGGAATTAAAACAAACTGAAAACAAATATATCGATCAAATAATAAGGCCAACTGGATTAATTGATCCGCCAGTAGAAATTAAACCAGCAAAAACTCAAGTGGATGATTTAATGCATGAGGCCGCTAAAGTAATTGAAAAAGGTTATAGAGTTTTAGCAACAACTTTAACAAAAAAAATGGCTGAAGATCTCACTGAATACCTTCATGAAAATGGACTTAAAGTAAGATATATGCACTCTGATATTGACACCTTGGAAAGAATTGAAATTATAAGAGATCTAAGACTAGGAGTGTTTGATATTTTAGTTGGTATAAATCTTTTAAGGGAGGGATTAGATATTCCAGAATGTGGTTTAGTTGGAATTCTTGATGCTGACAAAGAAGGTTTTTTAAGATCTGAAACATCCTTGATTCAAACTATTGGTAGAGCTGCAAGAAATGTAGATGGTAAGGTAATTCTTTACGCAGATAAAGTTACTAAAAGTATAGATAAAGCAATTAAAGAAACAGATCGAAGAAGATCAAAACAATTAGAGTATAATAAAAAGAACAACATAACAGCTGAGTCAGTAAAAAAAGAAATAGCAGATATTTTAGAGTCTGTTTATGAAAAGGATTACGTAAATATAAAAGAAACAAATATAGGTGGTAATCTAAAAAAACATCTAAAAGGATTAAATAAAAAGATGAAAGAGTCTGCAGCTAACTTAGAATTTGAGGAAGCAGCAAAAATCAGGGATGAAATAAGAAAATTAGAAGCAAGTGAATTAGAAATAACATTGAACCCTAAAATAAGTCAGTATAACCTCAAGAACAAAGTTTATCCCAAAGGTAGATCAACACTTGGTATGCCTGGTACAAAAACAAAGAAACAACAAAGAAAATGGAAGCCAAAAAAATAATAGTTACTGGAGGGGCAAATAGAATTGGTAGATCTATAGCTTTAGAACTGGCAAGTTATGATGCACAAATTGTTATTCATTATTCAAAATCTTTTGTTGCAGCAAAAAAACTTAAAATAGAATTAGAAGATTTAGGTTCAATTGTTCATCTTTTAAAAGCTGACTTAAATAATCTTAGACAAACTCAAAGATTAATTTCTTATGCTCATAAAAAAATGAAAGGTTTAGATTGTCTGGTTAATAATGCATCCATTTTTGAAAATGATAATTTGATTAATTTTTCAGAAAAAAGTTTTTTAAAGCATATGAACGTTAACCTGAAAGCTCCTGCAATTTTAATTCAAAACTTCGCTAAAGTATGTAAAAGCAACAAAGGAAATATTGTCAATATTATTGACCAAAGGGTTGAAAAATTAACTCCTTTCTTTTTTTCTTATACTTTAAGTAAATCTAGTCTAGCCACTTTGACTAAAACTTCTGCTATGAAATTAGCACCAAATATAAGAGTTAATGCTGTTTCTCCCGGGCCAACATTAAAAAATAAACGCCAATCAGAAAAACATTTTAAAAAACAGTGGAAATCCACAATACTTAAAATGAAAGTAGATGCAAAAAATGTTAGTTCAGCTGTAAAGTTTTTAATTAATAATAATAATATAACTGGCCAAATAATAAATGTAGATAGCGGTCAGCGTTTAGCTTGGAAAACACCAGATATAATTAATGTAAAAGAATGAAAATTTTAAAATTCAAAAACAAACAAAAATTTAAATATAATAAGAAAATTATTATTAAAGATTTAATTTTATTATTATCAGTTGGGATCCATAAATTTGAAAAATTAAAAAAACAAAAAGTTAAGTTTAATATAGAAATTACTACTGATCCAAACCTGAGGCCAGATGTAAAAACAATTGTTAATTATGAAAGTATTATAAATGACATCAAAAAATTGACTAAAGAAAAACACTTTGAGCTACTTGAAAGTTTGTCAGAGTCAATATTTGATGAAATTTTTAAAAATAAAAAAATTAAAAAAATTAAGTTAAAGATTGAAAAATTAGATATTATTAAAGAAACAGCATCGGTTGGTATAGAAGTTGTAAAAACAAAAATATAATGAACAGTTTAGAACAAGGAAAAAAAATAATAAAAGATAAGATACCTTTGATATCTAAAAATCCTGGTGTTTATAAAATGTTAAGTTCGTCAGGAGAAATACTTTATATTGGAAAAGCAAAAAATATTCCTAATAGACTTAAAAGTTATATAACCGAGTCTAATTTACCTATAAGAACTGAGAGAATGCTATCTCTAACTCATAATCTTGAGACGACGACTACTAATAATGAAAGTGAAGCTCTACTTTTAGAGGCAAACTTAATAAAAAAACACAAACCAAGATATAATATTCTTTTAAGGGATGATAAATCTTTTCCTTATATTTACATTGGAAATAAAGATAAATGGCCACAATTAACAAAGCTCAGAGGAAAAAAATCCAAATCCGGATATTATTTTGGACCTTTTGCTTCAATAGGTTCGGCAAACTGGACTATTAAAATATTACAAAAAATTTTTCAATTAAGAGTTTGTGATGACACAGTTTTTAAAAACAGAGAAAGACCATGCATACTTTATCAAATAAAAAGATGTTCGGCTCCTTGTGTGCAACATATTTCTGAAAAAGAATATAAATCAATGGTAAATGACGCTATCGATTTTATATCTGGTAAATCTAGAAGAATTCAAAAAAATTTATCTAAGGAAATGGAAAAAGCAAGTAAGGACCTTGATTATGAAAAAGCAGCAATCGCTAGAGATAGAATAAAGGCTTTAACCCAAATACAAACATCCCAAAAAATAAATCAAACTAATTTAAATGAAGCAGATGTTATAAGTATTTATAAAGAAACAGGAAAAACTTGCATTCAAGTCTTCTTTTTTAGATCAAAGCAAAACTGGGGCAATCAGGCTTTCTATCCCAAACATGATCCGGATGATAATATTAAAGACATTCTTTCTTCTTTTATATCTCAATTTTATGAAAACAAAACAATACCAGTTCTTATTATAACAAATTATGAAACTAGTGAAAGAAAACTCTTAGAAAAAACTTTTTCCAACAAAGAAAATAAACAAGTTGTAATAAAACAAGCTAAAACTAAAAATGAAATAAATATTTCCAAACTCGCAGAAAAAAATGCAAAACAAGCCTTAACTCAAAAAATAATCCAGTCAAATACAAATAACGATTTAATTGAAAATTTAGCAAAAAAATTCAAACTTAATAACAATATCGATTTAATAGAAGTTTATGACAATAGTCATATTCAAGGAACTGACTCCATTGGAGCTTTAATTTGTTTTGGTAATGAAGGTTTTATAAAAAAAAGATACAGAAAATTTAATATTAAGGACGATAAAATTAAAGGTGATGATTATGGAATGATGAAGGAAGTTTTTTTTAGAAGGTTTTCAAAAGCTATTAAAGAAAAATCTGGATCTCTTTCTTTGCCTGACTTAGCCATAATTGATGGTGGAAAAGGACAATACTCAGTATCTAGAGAAATTTTGAATGAACTTGGTTTACATGATTTGCCTATTTTAGCCGTTGCGAAGGGCAAAAGAAGAAAAGCTGGTGAAGAAAAAATTTACTATAAAAACAAAGAATTTATTTTAGATAAGAATGATCCCTTACTGTTTTTCATTCAAAGATTAAGAGATGAAGCTCATAGATTTGCTATAAGCACGCATAGAGCTAAAAGAGAAAAAAGCATAAGCAAATCTTTACTTGATCAAATTCAAGGAATTGGTCGTCAAAGGAAAAGAGCTCTGTTAAATCATTTTGGGTCTGCTCGAGCTGTAGAATCAGCTAGTTTTGATGATTTGAAATCTGTAGAAGGAATAGAAGACAGTATCGCTAAGAAAATATATAATTATTTCCACGAGTAAAATGAAAATACCTAATATCTTAACTATCGGAAGAATAATAATTGTTCCTGTATTTGTTTTAGCCTTTTTTATTCCTGGTTTTTTTGGAGATTTAATTCCTTTTTTTCTATTTGTTTTAGCCAGCTTTACTGATTATTTGGACGGCCTTTTAGCTCGATTATTTAAAGAGGAGTCTAAATTAGGGGAATTGCTTGACCCTATAGCTGATAAAATACTTGTAGCAGCAGCATTAATACTGCTGGTGATGAATGGAACGATTAAAAATTATGAAGTAATTGCTGCCATAATAATTCTTACTAGAGAAATTCTTATATCTGGTCTTAGAGAATTCTTAGCTAAAGGCAGTGTATCAATGCAAGTAACTAGTTTATCAAAATTAAAAACTCTTTTACAAATGTTATCAATCGCAATTCTTTTAACAGGTGAAAGTGGAAATAAATTAATTAATTTTCAAGATTATAACGCACAAACTATAGGTATAATACTTCTTTGGCTTTCTGCTTTTTTAACTCTATATACTGGATATGATTATGTTAGAAAAGGAATCGATCATGCTATCAATGAGGATAGTAAAAATTAAGCAGCTGTTTTTTTTCTCACAAGGGCTTGATAACTATCATTAAGATCTGTAATCAAATTACATACCTTGAAGTTGTAATCATTAATAGCTGAAACTGGTGTTACTTCGGCTGCTGTACCTGTTAAAAAACAACCAACAAAATTTTCCATTTCTTCTGGTTTAATTTTTTTTTCTAATACTTTCACTCCTTTTGATTTTGCAATTTTGATTACTTCTCTTCGAGTAATTCCATCTAAAAATGAGTCAGGTATAGGGGTATGAAGTTCCCCTGCTTTATTTTTAAAAAATATATTTGCTCCAGTTGCCTCAGCAATATTTCCTTCGTGATCTAGCATCAGAGAATCGGTAAATCCTTTACTCTCAGCCTCATGTTTAGATAAAGTACAAATCATATATAGACCTGCAGCTTTAGTATCCCAGGGAATAGAGTTTGGATTTGGTCTCCGCCAAGAAGAAATATTTAATTTTATTCCTTTTAATTTTAAGTTAGGGTCAAAATAAGAACCCCATTCCCAAGTTGCTATAGCAACGTGAATTTTATTTTTTTGAGCTGAAATAGCCATCATTTCGCTACCTCTCCATATTACAGGTCTGACGTAACCATTTTGGACTTTTTGAACATTAATGATATTTTTACAAGCCTCATTAATTTCTTTTTGTGAGTACGGAACTTTTATTCCCATTCTTTTGGCGGAATAAAATAATCTTTCTGTATGCTCTTCTAATTTAAAAATCTCACCATCATAAACACGTTCCCCTTCAAAAACACAGCTCGCATAATGGAGACCATGATTCAAAATATGAATATTTGCATCGGCCCAATCAACAGTTTTGCCATTAAACCAAATTTTTCCAGATCTTTTATCGTATGGTATGCTTTCCATTAAGAAGTAAATATATAGATTTTTTTGCTACAAAAAAGTATATTTCTTAGTAGGATAAGTCAATATAACTTACCATTATGAAAGATTTACTTTATCTTAAAGACGAACAAATTAAAGATTTTATTCAACTTTTGTTTTATGCTTATCGAGAAACTTTTTCAGATCCAAAAGAAGTATTGTCTAAAAAGTTTTTTGGACCAGCTCACCTAAGATCTTTAAATCTCATAGAAAGACATCCTGGAATAAGTCTGGGAGAACTAATGTTCAAATTAAAGGTAACAAAACAAAGTTTAAATAGAGTTTTGAGAGATTTAATTAAATCTAAAATGATTAAACAAGTTAAAGATGAAAATGATACAAGAAAAAAAAATTTATTTTTAAATAAAGAAGGAAAAATTTTTTTTGATTCAGTTTATAATTCCCAAAAAAAAAGAATATTTAATGCTTTAAAAAATTCTAATTCTGACTCGGTTATAAAATTTAAAGAAGTTTTAAAGAAAATTGTAGATGGAAAAAAATAAAGCACACATTTTAATAGTTGATGATGACAATAGGATTAGAGATCTATTAAAAGAATATTTAAATGAAAATGAATATATTGTTTCAACTTCAGAGAATGCCGAAAATGCAAAAACAAAAATTTCTCATTTTAAATTTGATTTAATTGTATTAGACGTCATGATGCCCGGTCAAAATGGATACGAATTAACTAAAGAAATAAAAAAGAATATAAAGATCCCAATAATCTTGCTAACTGCTAAAGGTGAAGTAGAAAATAGAATAAAAGGTTTAGAATTAGGAGCTGATGACTATATAAGTAAGCCGTTCGAGCCTAAAGAGTTGTTATTAAGAATAAAAAATATAATTAATAAGAATAATAAAATTAATTTGAATAATAAACATCTTGTAGGCAACGCCCAAATAGATCTAAATAAAATGAATATAAATTTAGGTAAAAAAAATAAAAAAATTAATTTATCTGAGAAAAAAGTTTTAACAGAAATGTTATCTAATCCTGGAAAAACTTTCTCTAGAGAAGAAATTGCTAAAATTTCTGGCATCACTCAAGAAAGATCAATAGATGTAATGATTACAAGACTAAGACAAAAAATAGAAAATAATCCTAAAAATCCAAAATATCTTCAAACTATAAGGGGGTCAGGTTATGTTCTCTGGATTGAATAACTTTTTAAAAATTATTTTACCAAAAAGATTATTTTATAGAGCTCTTATAATAGTTGCGGCTCCTACTATTATACTTCAATTAATTGTTACAATTGTTTTCTACGATAGCATATGGATAAAAGCTAACAAAAATATAACTCGCTCTTTAGTTTCTCAGTTAAAAACAATTCAAAATGCATATCTAAACAATAAAGATAATTTAGAATTTTTCACTGATAGCTATAAAAATAATTTTAATTTTGAGATTGATATTAATAATAATTCATTTCCGTTAACGAGCGGAGAAAGAAAATTCAGTCCTATGGATAGGTCTTTAAGGCGTGAGTTAAAATCAGCTTTTGGAAATAACAATTATTGGTTTAATACTTCCAAATTTAAAAATGCTGTGGAAATAAAGATAAGGTTAGATAAAAACGAGGTGATAGAATTTTTAGTGCCTAAAGAGATGATATCTCCTTCTTCGGTTAGATTATTTGTTTTATGGACTACTTTGCCTTCGATAGTTTTAGTGTTAATTGCATTGGTATTTCTTAAAAATCAAACACGACCACTTGTCAGACTTGCTAAGGCAGCAGAAAGATTTGGTAAGGGAGACTATGTGAATAATTTTAGGCCATCAGGAGCTGCCGAAATTAGAAAAGCTGCATACGAATTTGATAGAATGGCAAAGAGGATTAATCGTCATCTTAATCAAAGATCTGAAATGCTATCAGGAATAAGTCATGACTTAAGAACTCCTCTTACAAGATTAAAACTACAATTAGCAATGATAGGTGAAAAAAATATCTCCGATAAAATGTCTAAAGATATTGATGAAATGGAAAGTATGCTAAATGATTATTTACAATTTGCAAAAACTCAAACCCAAGAAAGTACTTCTAAAATTAATTTGTCTAATTTATTCAATGAAATTAAAAAAGATTTAAAAAATGAAAATCTAAATATAGCGAATTCAGAAGAAACTATACTAAATGGAAGAATGTCTTCTTTAAAAAGATGTTTTGAGAATGTTATTAATAATGGTTTGACTTATGGAAAAAAAGTATATGTAAGTCTACATAAAGGATCGAATAGAGTTATAATAAATATTGAAGATGACGGTCCAGGTATATCAGAAGATCAATATAGAAATGTTTTTAAACCTTTTTTTAGGTTAGATAAAAGTAGAAGCCTTAATCAATCGGGAGTTGGATTAGGCCTAGCCATTGTAGAGGATATAATTAATTCACATGGAGGAAGCATACAGCTAGGAAAAAGTGAGTATAAAGGACTGCAGGTTAAGATTTCTTTACCTTTTTAGTTTTAGTTTTCTTTAATAATTTTTTAATAACTGACTCTTGCTTATGAACTAATTTTTTTAAAACTTCAAATTCTTCTCTTGATACGAGTTGAAGTTTATCAATTAGCTTATCTCTTTTAAACTTTAGATCAGTTGTTATTTCTTTTTTAATATCTTTTGAAGTTAAAACTCCGTTCTCTATTAAACCAGATAAAGTCTTTAATAATTTTTCAGAATTGCTCATAATTCATCTTATTTCATAGAAAACCTAATTTCAAATATGATATAAGAAATTATGTATACCCATAATTTAGACCCTACTCTATTTGATTTCGGGTTTTTAGTTATAAGATGGTACTCGCTCGCCTATATTTTTGGAATTTTAATTGGCTGGTGGCTGGGTAGAAAAATCTTTATTCTCAAAACCCCTTCTTCGCAGTCTTTTCACAAAGAAGAATTTGATAATTTAATTACTTACATAATTATTGGTATAATTTTAGGTGGAAGAATTGGATATATAATCTTTTACAATTTTACATTTTATTTAAATAATCCTCTAGATATCTTAAAAATTTGGGAAGGTGGGATGTCATTTCATGGAGCGCTAATTGGAGTAATTTTATCTACATATTATTTCTCAAACTCCGAAGGAAGAAGATATCACTTATTTTTTTTATTAGATATTATAGCTTGTGTAACTCCTATTGGATTATTTCTTGGACGTATTGCAAACTTTATTAATGGAGAACTTGTAGGAAAAACTACTGATGTCTCATGGAGCGTTGTCTTTCCAGCTATTGATACATTACCTAGGCACCCTTCTCAATTATATGAAGCTTTTTTAGAAGGATTTTTGCTTTTTATAATTATGATTACTCTTGTTTTACAAAAAAATTATAAAACTAAAACATGTTCATATATATTTTTAATTTTGTATGGATGTTTTAGAATTTTCTGTGAATTTTTCAGAGAACCGGATATCCAAATTGGATATGTATTTAATTTTGTAAGTATGGGAATGATATTAAGTGCTTTAATGATATTAGCTGGAGCAATTATTTTTATTAAACAAGATGATAATTAATCAAAATTTTTTCAATAAGTCTAGAATGCTCCCAGTGGATAAATTTTTAGAAAACGTTCTTTATGATAAAAAAAAAGGATATTACACTTCAAAAATTCCATTTGGTTATAAAGGAGATTTTTTAACTGCGCCTGGAATATCCAATTTATTTTCTGAAATGATTGGAATATGGCTAGTAACAACCTGGAATACTTTAAGAAAGCCTAAAGAATTTAATATAGTAGAACTTGGCCCAGGAAATGGAAGTTTAACAAAAATATTAATTAAATTATTTAAACGATTCCCTGAATTTAATAAAGCAACCAATATTTTTTTATATGAAAAGAGTAGTCTACTAAGAAATTTACAGAAAAAAAATATAAATCATTCTAAAGTTAAGTGGACTAAAAATTTTAATAATATTAAAAAAGGACCGATTATTTTTTTTGGAAATGAATTTTTTGACTCCATTCCTATCAAGCAATTTACTCGGAAAGGAAGTTTATTTTTTGAAAAACATTACCTATTAAACAAAAAAAACAAAATTGATGAAGTTTATAAAAAAGCTTCAATAAAAGATATTTCTAAGATAAAAAAATTTAAAGTTTTAAATAATTTAAAGTTTATTGAATTTCCAAAATTAGGGCTTAATGAATTAAATAAGATAACTAAAAAAATATCAAAACTTAGTGGAGGTCTTCTTCTGATCGATTATGGATATTTAAATTCTAAAAACGAAAATACATTACAATCCCTATCAAATCATAAAAGAAATAACATATTTGATAATTTAGGCAAGGCAGACATAACATCTTTAGTCAATTTCTCTCTTTTGAATGAATATTTTATAAAAAATAATTTAAAAGTAAAAAAAGTTGTTACTCAAAAGTTTTTTTTAGAAAAAATGGGAATTATAGAAAGAGCTAATCATTTAAGTCAAAAAATGAGTTTTAAAGAGCAGTCTAATTTATATTTAAGACTAAAAAGATTACTAGACACAAAATTGATGGGTAATTTATTTAAGGTAATTTTTGCTTATAAATTCAAAAAAAATAATTTTCTAGGATTTGAATAATGTTCTACTCAAAAAAATTTAAAAAATTCAATAATGTTAAGCATTGTTTCTTCTCAAGAAAAGGAGGATTTTCAAAAGGAATTTATCAAAGTCTAAACTGTGGCAAGGGATCAAAAGATAACAAAAAAAATCTTTTTAGGAACTTATCTTTTGTATCAAAAAAAATGAAAGTAAATCAGAAAAAATTAGCACTAATGTACCAGACTCATAGTAATAAAGTAATTATAATTACTAAAAAAAATAAAAATTTAAAAAAATTTAACTCAGATGCGCTAATAACAAACCTGAGAGGAGTTGCTTTAGGAGTAGTAACCGCAGATTGTGTTCCAATTATTCTTTATGATATTAAAAATCAAATAATTGCTTGCATTCATGCCGGCTGGAAAGGAGCCTCATCTGGAATAATAGAAAATACAGTAAAAAAAATTAAAAAACTTAATTCAAAAAATAAAATTTTTGCAAGTATAGGTCCATGCATAGGTGTAAAAAGTTACGAAGTTGATTTAAATTTTTATAAAAGGTTTATAGCTAAATCAAAAAATAACACCGCTTACTTTTTGAAAAAAAATAAACTCAAAAAATTTTTTAATTTAAGAAAATACGTTAATGACAAACTTGTCAGACTTAGGGTTAAAGTTGATCATGTGAACCATGACACTTTTAAAGAAAAAAATAGATTTTTTAGCTATAGAAGATCTCAAAAGTTAGGTGATAATGATTATGGAAGATGCATTTCTGTTATAAGCATGTCTTAGTTTAGCCAAAATTAATAACTATATTTATAATTGTTAAAGCTCTTTAACGAAAAACTTAACAACAAAAATATGGATCAATTAGAACTGGATTTATATCCTTATAGATCAAAAACTATTAGTGAGGGAGAAAATCAAATAATCTATTGGCATGATAATATAAGTGAGGATAAAGATAAAATTTGTTACCATGAAAGTGTATACGTCAAAAATCAAAGAATGGATCTCGAGGATTGGTTGAATATTAAAAGACAAAACCTAGGCAATCTCACTCTTGAGTATTTTTATTTATTGCTAAAAAAAAGCAAAAGGGAAAGATTAAGTTTTCTAAAGAAATTTTTAACTCAAAATAAAATAGTTTATGAAACAGGGTCTTGGGAAACTATAGATCGGGATTAATACAATATTTAATTGGATTTGATTTGAAAACATTTAAAAATAGCTATATAAGTGATTATACTTCATGAAAATATTATCTGGAACTAGCAACCTTAAATTAAGCAAGGATATTTCAAAAAAATTAAAGTTAAAATTAGTTAATACAAATATTAGAAGATTTGCAGATGGTGAGATCTATATAGAGATTAATGAAAATATAAGAGGAAATAGTGTTTTTGTAATTCAATCAACTTCAAATCCTGCAAATGATAACTTGATGGAACTTCTTCTTGTTGTAGATGCATTAAAAAGATCTTCAGCAAAAAATGTTACCGCTGTTATTCCATATTTTGGATACGCAAGACAAGATAGAAAAGTTGCACCAAGAACATCTATTTCGGCAAAAGTTGTTGCTAATCTAATTACTAACGCTGGAGCTAGTAGAGTTGTTACAGTAGATTTACACGCTGGACAGATCCAAGGATTTTTTGATATGCCGGTAGACAATTTGTTTACCACTCCTCTTTTTGCAAAATACATCAAAAAAAAACTCAACAACAAAAAATTAATTTGTGTTTCGCCTGACGTAGGTGGGGTGCAAAGAACCAGGGGTTTAGCTACAAGAATAAAAGCAGATCTTGCGATTATTGATAAAAGAAGACCTGCTCCAGGAAAATCCCAGGTTATGAATATTATAGGAGATGTAAGAAATAAAACGTGTATTATTGTTGATGATATCATTGATAGTGGAGGAACCATTGTAAATGCAGTTGATGCTCTTAAGAAAAACGGAGCCAATGAAGTATATGTTTTTATTACTCATGCAGTTTTAAGTGGTGATGCAGTAAAAAAAATTAAAAATTCCAAAATTAAGAAGCTAATAATTACAGATACAATTGATAATTCTCAAAAAATTAAAAATAACAATAAAATAGAGGTGTTATCCATCTCTTCACTAATGTCAGAAGCAATTAAAAGAATAGCTAATTCCAACTCAGTATCAGATTTATTCAATTAATACTTGTTTTATGAAATAAGTTGAGTTATATAGCTTTTCCAATAAAAAATTAAATGGGCAATTTAAAAGCAATAAAAAGAGAAGGCACTTCTTCAGGATCAACTAATAAGTTGAGAGCAACTGGATTTATTCCAGCAATCTTATATGGAGGAAAAAATCCAAATCTAAAAATTTCTATTGAAAAAAAAGCTGTAAGAGACATCATTAATTCTGATAATTTTTTATCTAAAGTTTTGGAGTTAGAGATTGAAGGAAAAAAAGAAAAAGTTCTTCCTCGAGATATTTCTTATCATGTCGTTTCCGAAGAACCTATTCACATTGACTTTATGAGGGTAGTTTCAGGTAAGAAAATTATTTTAGAAATACCAGTTAAATTTATTAATCATCCTGACTCTCCTGGACTAAAAAGAGGAGGAGTTCTAAATATTGTTAGAAGAATGGTAGAATTAAAATGTCCTGCAGAAAATATACCCGATGACATAACTATTGATCTAACAGGAACAGATATTGGAACAAGTTTAAAAATTTCTTCTGTAAAATTGCCAGAAAATGTAATTCCTACAATTACAGATAGGGATTTCGTAATAGCTACAGTTGCTGCTCCAACAATAATTAAAGAACCTGAAAAACCTGCTGAGGAAACAACAGAAGGTGTTGAGGGAGAAGCGCCTGCTGAAGGTACAGAAGCAGTAGCTAAAGATGGGGATCCAGCGAAAAAAGATGAAAAAGGAAAAGAAGCAGCTGCTGGAGAAAAGAAGCCTGCTGGTGAGAAGAAACCTGCTGGAGATAAAAAACCTGAAGATAAAAAAACTGCTGAAAAAAAATAATTAATATGCTTTTACTTGTTGGATTAGGAAATCCTGGTTCCAGTTATACTAATACTAGACATAACATCGGTTTTAAAATTATCGATGCTATAAACTTACATTTTAAACTATCAAAACAAAAACCAAAGTTTAAAGGCTTGTTGACAACTGGAAATATAGAATCCAAAAAAATTTA
>CACHTV010000013.1 GCA_902582875.1 uncultured Pelagibacteraceae bacterium
TTTTTATTTATTTTAAGATTATTATTTGTTTTATTGATTTTTAATAAGATATCATAAAATATTTTATTAAGATCTTTCATTTTTTTATTCACAGATACATCTCCCATGCCTAATTCTCTCAAATCATTTTCTATTGAATTGAATAGATCATCATATGATTTTTGAGGAAAGTTATGTTTTTTAAATTTACAAATTATCAAAATAATCGAAAAGTGTAAAAACATTAGATAAATTCTTGTTTCAAATGTATCTTTTAAATTAATTTTATCATAAAAATATAAATTTCGAGACAAATTCAATAATGTGTTATAAAGATCTAAATTATGTTTTTTAGTTTTAAATATCATTTAAAAAATATTTTCTTTGTAATATTTTTTATTTTATTAGGATGTCAATTACAAGACCCTAATAAAAATCATGGGATATTATTTCTTGATAATAGATCAGCAAAACTTATTATTAATGAGTCTAACAAAAATGATGTGATAAAATTATTAGGACAGCCACATGTTAAAACATTTGATGGGGATGATACCTGGATATATATAGAAAGAACTTTATCTAAAGGAAAATATCATAAATTAGGTCGTCATGAGTTAAAGACAAATAATACATTAATCTTAGAATTTGATAAGTATGGCGTGTTAAAATCTAAAGATTTTTTCGATAAAACTAATATAAATGAAGTTAAATTTTCCAAGAAAACTACAGAAAATAATTTACGAAAAAGAAGTTTCGTTGAGAATTTTTTACAAAGTGTTAAGAAGAAAATGTATAGTGGTAGAAAATAAATTAATGAGCAATTACTGCTAAAAGTAAAAGAGCTACTATATTAGTAATTTTAATCATTGGATTGACAGCTGGTCCAGCTGTATCTTTGTAGGGATCACCAACAGTATCACCTGTAACTGCTGATTTATGAGCATCTGATCCTTTGCCTCCAAAATTTCCATCTTCAATGTATTTTTTAGCATTATCCCAAGCTCCTCCACCTGCAGTCATTGAAACAGCAACAAACAATCCGGTAATTATAACTCCCAATAACATTGCACCTAAAGATGCAAGAGCAGCTTCTAAACCACCAATTTGTAAAATTACAAAGTATAAGATGATTGGAGATAAAACTGGCAATAAAGATGGTATAATCATTTCTTTAATTGCTGCACGTGTTAATAAATCAACCAATTTTCCATAATCTGGTTTTCTCTTACCTTTCATAATTCCAGGTATTTTTTTAAATTGCCTTCTTACTTCGATTACTACAGCGCCACCTGCTCTTCCTACAGCTTGCATTCCCATAGAGCCAAACAAATAAGGCAACATACCTCCTATTAATAGACCAGCTACAACAAATGGATTTGATAAATCAAATGTAACATTAATACCTTCTAAAGCAGAATCTTTTACAGTTGAGAAATATTTTATATCTTCAGTGTATGCTGCGAAAAGAACAAGAGCTCCTAAACCAGCGGAACCAATAGCATAACCTTTAGTTACAGCTTTTGTAGTATTTCCAACTGCATCTAAAGCATCAG
The DNA here is from genome assembly GCA_902582875.1 of uncultured Pelagibacteraceae bacterium. GTDB lineage: Bacteria > Pseudomonadota > Alphaproteobacteria > Pelagibacterales > Pelagibacteraceae > Pelagilacustribacter. The sequence goes on from CACHTV010000013.1 coordinate 1,536, forward strand.
TAGTTTTTCTCACATTTTTAGGAAGTTTAGACATTTCTGCAATTCCTCCAGCATTATCTGTGACAGGTCCGTAAGCATCTAAGGCTACTACCATACCTGTAAGGGCTAACATTGAAGTAACAGCTATAGCTATTCCAAATAAACCAGCAAGACTATTTGTGTATAAAATTCCTGCAACAATTATTAAAGCCGGAATTGCAGTGGCCTCCATTGAAACAGCCAGTCCTTGAATTACGTTAGTACCATGTCCTGTTGTTGAAGATTGAGCAACAGTTTTTACTGGTCTATAGTTTGTGCCAGTGTAATATTCTGTAACCCAAATTAATAAACCAGTAATTACAAAACCTACAACTCCACAAATATAAAGATCAAAACCTGTAAAAATTGCTCCCGCATTATTATTATAGTAACTATCTAAACCTATAATAGATTCTGTTACAGGATATAAAATTAATAATGAAGTAACAGCTGTAACAATAAATCCTTTGTATAAAGCACCCATTATATTCTTACTTTTGCCTAATTTTACAAACCATGTTCCAATTATAGACGTAATTATACATGCTCCTCCTATTGTTAACGGATAAATCATCAAATTATAATCTTCTGGAGAAAATATAGATGCTAAAACCATTGTTGCTACAATTGTTACAGCATAAGTTTCGAATAAATCTGCTGCCATTCCGGCACAATCACCAACATTGTCTCCAACATTATCAGCAATTACTGCTGGATTTCTTGGGTCATCTTCTGGAATACCTGCTTCAACTTTACCAACTAAATCTGCACCAACGTCAGCACCTTTTGTAAAAATTCCACCACCTAATCTAGCAAATATAGAAATTAATGAGGCTCCAAAACCTAAAGCAACTAATGCATTTATAATTTCTCTGCTATCAACTTTTAAATTTATTAAAATTATGTAATAAATTGTAATAGCTAATAAAGCCAAGCCAGCTACTAATAATCCAGTTATGGCGCCTGATTTAAAAGCAATTGTTAAGCCTGCTTGGAGACTTTTTCTTGAAGCTTCAGCGGTTCTTACGTTAGCCTTTACTGAAATTAACATTCCAACATATCCTGCTACGCCAGATAAAAATGCGCCGATAAAATAACCTAATCCAACAAGATAATTAAAAAAGTAAGTAACAATTGCTAAAACAATAATACCAACTACAGCAATCGTTTTATATTGACGATTTAAGTAAGCTTTAGCGCCTATTTGTATTGCATGGGATATCTCTTGCATTCGACTATTGCCTGGGCTTGCAGAAAGAATTTGGCCAGATAATAAATAGCTGTAAGCGACAGCAAGAACACCTGTAAAAGAAACTAGATATAATAATTCTAAATAATCATTCATTTGTATCAAGGATAAATGCCAAATATATTAAAAAAAGGCAAGTTAAACTTCTCAGTAATTAGTGACAAATTGTCAATTAATCAGCCCTTTCTAATAAGTTTTGAGAGCTTATCTAGAACAGCATTCATATAGCTGATTTGGGCTCTTTCTAAAAAAAATTCCGATACACGAACATATTCGCTAATAATTACATTTTTTGGTGTGTTGTGCTTAAACATTAATTCAAATACTGCTGAAAACAAAATTATCTTTAACATTTTATCTGTTTTTTTTAAGTCTATATCTTTATCTAAATGTTTAATTATGGTTTCTTCAATTAATTCAGTTCTATCCAAAGTACCTGAAACTACATCTTTGATATATTTCTTATATTGATTTTTAGGATAAGTGATTGCTTCATCTGGATTCATTAGAGATCCATAAATTTTTTGAATAATTTTTACTCTAGGAGAAGTATTTTTAAATTTTTTTGGGTTCATTTTTTAAAACTGCAATCACAGCTTTTGCAGCTTCAGCACCTTTATTAAATCTTTCTTTGGCTTGTTTTTTATTAAAGCAAGTTAATATTGCATTTCCAATTGGTTTATTTTCTTTAACTGAAATTTGCATTATTCCATTTGTTATAGATTCTGAAATTAATGCAAAATTAAGAGTTTGCCCTTGAATAATACAACCAATGGCTATAAAGGCGTCATATTTTTTAGCAAGTTTTGAAATAGCAACTGGTATTTCAAATGAACCTGGAACCTCAAATTTTTCTATTCTCTTGATTCCGAATTTAATTAATTCTTTTTTTGCACTGAAAAACAATTTATTAGTGATATCATCATTATAAACCGACATAACAATACAAATTTTTATTTTCATTTCATAATCTCCTGTTTAGTAATTTTAATACCATATCCTTCTAATGCAATAACTCGCTTTATTGATCTAGATACTAATATCATTTTTTTAATTTTTAATTCTTTTATTATTTGAGCTCCTATACCATAATATCTTAATATTCTATTATTTTCAGAAGATGATGGGTTAGGATTATCTCCCTTAACAAGTATAAGAGCAAAATTATTAAATCTGTTAAGATATTTCAAAGAATTTTTAAATATATCTTTATTGAAATTAAAAAAACTGTTTAAAATGTTTGTAGAAATAACTCTTACTCTAGAGGCTTTGTTCATTGTAAATGTACCCTTTGATATTGCATAATGCTCTGAACCATCTAGCTTACTTTTAAAAGTTTTTAAATCAAAGTTTCCAAAATTTTTTATTTTTATTTTTTTACTAGAAATACATTTAATTAGTTTTTCATTTCTTAATCTATGAGAAATTAAATCTTCTATTTTTGCAATTTTTAATCGATGTTTTTTAGCAAAAGGAACTAAATCTTTATAACGAGCCATAGTCCCATCCTCGTTCATCACTTCACATATAACAGCACTAGGATTTAGTTTGGCTAATTTTGATATATCAACTGAAGCTTCTGTATGACCGGCTCTTTCTAGAACGCCTCCATCTTTTGCAACTAAAGGGAAAACATGACCTGGAGAAACAATACTTTTTCTATTTGAATCTGGTCTGATTGCTACTTTAATAGTTTTTGCCCTATCATGCGCAGATATACCTGTAGAGATTCCTGTTTTAGATTCTATAGAAACTGTAAAGGCAGTTTGTGTTCTAGATTTATTAATCGATGACATTAAAGGTAAATTTAATTTTTTAACTTTTTTTGCCGTAAGTGCTAAACATATTAATCCTCTGCCATGTTTAGCCATAAAATTAATCATTTTAAAATTACATTTTGAACCTGGAATAACTAAATCACCTTCATTTTCTCGATCACCATCATCAACTAAAATAAACATTTTACCTTTTTTGGCATCACGTAAGATTTCTTTAATTTGTGAAAATGATTTTTTTGCCATTATTTTGAAAGTTTTAGAATATATTTACCAAATATATCAAGTTCTATATTTACAATATCTTTAGTTTTTAGATTTTTTAAATTAGTTAATTTCAAAGTATGTGGGATTACACTGATTTCAAAATACTTTTTTGCAACTTTAGAAATAGTTAAAGAGACACCATTAATTGTAATAGAGGCTTTTTCAATTAAAAATTTATATAATTTTTTATTTTCTAATTCGAATTTTATTATCCAAGATTTATCAACTAAAATAATTCTTTTAACTTTGGCCGTTGTATCAACATGACCTTGCACGTAATGCCCAGAGATTTTTTGACCATGAGTTAAAGACTTTTCAATATTTATAGATTTACCAACTTTCATAAATTTAAAATTTGATCTTTTAAGTGTTTCTTTTGATAAATAAAAAAGAAAAGATTTTTTTTTTATTCTTATTAATGTTAAGCAAACCCCATTACAACTAACTGATTCACCAATATCAGTTTTTTTAAACTTAATATTTGATGTCATTTCAATAACAGAACTTCCTGAAATATATCTAGGACTCTTTCTAATATTTTTTATTATTCCTTGATGATATATAATTCCATTAAACATTATTTAATTTTTACCTTATAAAGATTATCTCCATTTAAATTTACTGCAATTTTATTACTCAATTTAAGTCTTTTTATGGTTTTGTTTGAAGTATTATTTTTCCCTTTTTTTCCTAATTTTATAGAAGTTTTAAACATATATAAATTAAAAATTAATTTTTCTTTTAACAACCTATTTAAAAAAAACAAACCGCTCTCAACAAGAACTCTATTATATCCATTCTTTTTAATAATTCTAAATAGATTTAAAAAATCTTTCTTAGAATTTAGTGATTTTATTGAAATTATCTTTAAACCTTTATTTTTAAGGTAATTTATTCTTTTACTATTAAAAATAGTGGTAACAATAAAAATTTTTCTTTTATTGATATTCTTGAATAGATTAAGATTTTTTTTAATCTTTAGATTTAAATCAATTATTACTAAATCAGGTTTGTTATTATTGAAACCTTTTAAACGACAATTAAGTAGTGAATTATCTCTATTAATTGATTTAGAAGTTGATACAATACAATCATATTCTGATCTAATTAGATGAACCCTATTTCTTGAAAAAAAATTAGTAATCCATTTAGAATTTTTATTAATTGTGAAATAATCCTTTGATACAGCTATTTTAGCATCAACATATGGTAAATTATATTTTTTATTTGAAAAATAACTCTGGTAAAAATCTTTGTAATTTTTATTAATTTTTTTATAAACTTTTATTTGTACTTTATTTAATTTTTTTACTGATTTTTTAGAAGTTCTTTTATCAACATCATAAAATGAAAAAAATACACGTTTTATTCCTTTTTTTTTTATAATATTTATACATGGTGGTGTTAAACCATAATGTGTACAAGGCTCCATGGTGACATATAAATCTGAATTTTTAAAATCCTTTCTAGAGTTCAAAGCATTATATTCTGCATGAGGTCTACCATTTATAGAGGTATATCCTGAAGAAATAACTGAATTATCTTTTACAACAACACAACCTACTGAGGGATTTATACTAGTTTTCCCAAGATTGATTTTTGCAAAATTAAAAGCTAATTCTAAAAAATTGTTATGATTTATTTTCATCTAAATTGCCTACAAATTGTTCAAAATCTTTTGCTTCCTTGAAGTTCTTATAAACTGAAGCAAAACGAACATAGGCAACTTTATCTAAACTTGACAAGCCTTCCATTATAAACTTTCCAATAGTAGAGGTTGGAATTTCACTCTCTCCTAAACCTTCTAAATTTCTAACAATTTTAGAAATAAATTTTTCAATTGTTTCAGAGTCTATAGGTCTTTTTCTAGTTGCAATTCTTATTGATTTTGAAATTTTATCTCTATCGAAAGGTTCTCTTTTACTGTTACCTTTAATTACAGTTAGCTCTTGAAACTGAACTCTTTCAAATGTTGTAAATCTTTCTTTTCTTTCACAACCACATAATCTACGTCTTCTTATAGCTGTACCATCCTCTGTAGGCCTCGAGTCTACAACTGATGTATCTTTTTCTCTACAAAATGGACAAAGCATAGTTATTTAATTGTATTTAATCACTATATATAGGGAAAGAAGAACAAAGATCAATCACCTCTTTTTGGACTTCTTTTTCTATTTTAGAGTTATTTTGACCATTTTTACCCAATCCTTTAACAACTTTTGAAATCAAATCACCAATTAAACTAAATTCATTAGCACCAAATCCTCTAGTAGTACATGCTGGTGTTCCAAGTCTAATTCCTGAAGTTATCATAGGACTCTGAGTGTCAAATGGAATACCATTTTTATTACATGTTATGTTCGAACGAACCAGAGAGGCTTCTGCATCTTTTCCTGTTACATTAAATTCTCTAAGATCAACAAGCATAAGATGGGTATCTGTTCCACCTGAAAATATTTTAAAACCATTATCAATTAATTTATTTGATAAAATTTTTGCATTATTAATTACATTTTTTGTATAAGTTTTAAAATCATCTGAGAGAGCTTCTTTAAAACAAACTGCTTTAGCTGCAATCACATGCATTAATGGGCCTCCCTGTAAGCCTGGAAAAATTGCACTATTAAATTTTTTAATTAAATCTTCGTGATTGGTAAGTATTATTCCACCTCTTGGACCACGTAAAACTTTATGAGTTGTTGAAGTTACTACATCAGCAAATTCTAAAGGGTTAGGATAAGCTCCGCCTGCAACAAGACCAGAAAAATGAGCCATGTCTACTAGCAAATAAGCGTTAACTTTATCACAAATATCTCTAAATTTTTTAAAATCTATAACTCTTGAGTATGCACTTCCACCAGCAATTATAAGCTTTGGTTTATTTTCTAAAGCCAATTTTTCTACACCTTCGTAATCTATAAAACCAGTTTTCTTATCTACGTCATAATGAATTGCATTAAACCATTTTCCAGATTGAGCAGGTTTTGCTCCATGTGTAAGGTGGCCACCTGAATTCAAGCTCATACCTAAAATTGTATCACCAGGTTTAATTAAAGCTAAATATACAGCACCATTTGCTTGAGCTCCTGAATGAGGTTGAACGTTAGCAAATTTACAATTAAATAATTTTTTTGCACGTTCTATCGCTAAGGTTTCTGAAAGATCAACGTGTTCACACCCTCCATAATATCTTTTTCCAGGATATCCTTCAGCATATTTATTAGTTAATACAGAACCTTGGGCTTCTAAGATAGCTTTAGAAACTATATTTTCAGAAGCTATTAGTTCAATATGATTTTGTTGTCTTATAAATTCTTTTCTAACTGAATCAAACAGTTCTTTGTCTGAATCTTCTAAAGTTGATTTAAAAAAATCATTTAAAAATTTATTAATCTTTAATGCTGTTGACATAGTTAAATTTTATATTTTTTTTACTCTTTTTAGGTGTCTTCCACCATCAAATTTGGTTTCTAAAAAAATAGAGACTAATTTAAAAGCAATATTTTTTTTTGTTAATCTAGAACCAATTGCTATAATATTAGCATTATTATGTTGTCTAGACAATCTTGTTGATTTTGAATTATAGCAAACTGCGGCCCTAATTTTTTTTATTTTATTTGCGCTTATAGCCATTCCAGTCCCAGAGCCACAAACCAATATTCCCACATCACTTTTCTTAAATTTAACCCTATTAGAAACTTTTTTTGCATAATCAGGGTAATCAACTTTAGTTTCATTAATAGGACCAAGATCAATGATAGAAATATTCTTATTTATTAAGAAATCTTTGATGGATTCTTTTAACTTAAAGCCAGCATGATCTGAAGCTATACAAACTTTTTTAAATAAAGATTTCAATCTATTTAAAAGGATTTTCTAGTACGCAGGCTACTAAATGAATACGAGATTGTTCGCCACCATTAAAAAAATTATGGTATTTAGTATTATTAGTTATTGTAACATGTCCATCTGCAGGTAAATGTTTTGCTACATTTTCTATTACCATAGAACAGCCTAAATTAGTTATAATAGGTATGTGAAGTCTTGGCTCAGGATCTTTGTGCCAACTTAAAGTAGATCTAGGTTCTTTTAATAAGAGTCTAACTCTTCCCAGTTTAAATCTTTTGCTCAAAGTTTTATAAACTTCTTTAAAATATGTATTTTCAAATTCTGGGACTAATTTGGTATATTTAGACTCATCAATCGGCACATCTCTGGTCACTTCTTTTCCGCTTTCATCAGCTATAGTCCAATATACACCTCTTATATTATTTCCACGAGTGGAGTCTTTATCGTTCGGAATTTCATTTAAAGGAATTGCTCCAAAATTAGAAACTCCCTCAGGAGATGTAAATCCTTTTTTTTGTAAAATTGAATCTAAATCATTTCTTAATTTTTTAATATCAAATTTTAAGTTTGGAACTTGATAAAAATCTGAATAATTTAATTGAGCCATACGTCCTTTTTAGATTACTATACTAATTAATTATAATATAATATTTGTCGCATCAAACAAAATTTAATAACTTATATACTTATATACATGAAGATAGTAGGCAAATTTCCTGACATACGATTGCGAAGAGTTCGCAATTCAGCTTGGATACGAAGACTTGTGTCAGAAAACAATTTGAGTATTAACGATTTAATATTACCAATCTTTGTTAGAGATGGTAAGGGGAAAATAGAGTCAATTAAATCTATGCCCGGTGTCTATAGATACTCAATAGACAAATTAAATGTAATAATGAATAAAGCAAAAAAAAACAAAATTCCTATGGTAGCTCTTTTTCCTTATACACCGAAAAACAAAAAAGATAAGTACGGAACAGAAGCACTTAATGAAAATAATTTAATATGTAAATCTTTAAGATTTATCAAAAAAAAATACTCTAGAATTGGAGTAATGTGCGATGTTGCGCTAGATCCTTATACATCTCATGGACACGATGGAATAATAGTTAATCAAAAAATTGATAATGATAAAACTATCAAAATACTTGTAAAACAAGCTTTGCTACAAGCAAAGATGGGATGTGATGTTATTGCCCCGTCAGATATGATGGATGGTAGAGTTGGAGTAATTAGAAAAGCTTTAGATAAAAGAAATTTTCAGAACGTTTGTATATTATCTTATGCAGCAAAATATGCCTCGAGTTTTTATGGACCATTTAGAGATGCTGTGGGATCAAAAATAAATTTAAAATCAGATAAAAAGACTTATCAAATGGACTTTAGAAATTCGAATGAAGCTTTAAGAGAAATTGCTTTAGATATAAAAGAAGGGGCTGACATCGTCATGGTTAAACCTGGACTGCCCTATTTAGATATTATAAAAAAGATTAAAGATAATTTTAAGATTCCTGTTTTTGCTTATCAAGTTTCTGGAGAATACAGCATGATAAAAAATGGAATTAAAAATAAATTGATTAATGAAGATGCTATACTAGAAAGTCTGATATCTATTAAAAGAGCTGGAGCATCAGCAATTATTAGTTATTTTGCATTAGATATTGCAAATAAAATAAGAAAAAATTAATTAAAATAATCTTCCAAAGTATTTCTAGATCTAGGAAAAACAAGATTGTTTGGAGTAAAAAATTTATTTAGTAAAATACTTCTAGTAAAAACCAATGATTTTTTGATTAGTTCATTTGTAATTTTATTTGGTATTTCCTGTTTTATTAAAAAATTCGGAACATCATAAGTATATCCATCTATTTTTACCTTTTTTAATGAATTTATATTTTCAATACTGTCAGTAAAAGTACTTAGATTTGGGTCGTAACCAAGTTCTTTAATAAGATTAATCTCAAAAAAAATGTATAAAAAAATCCAATTATCAAGGTTAAGAGCGTTAATAAACTTTTCAAATGATTTATAGATATTCACGTAGGGTTGAGATTCAGGCAGAAGTGAATTCATCAAGGAGCATAAAGATATTAAGGCTGTTGTTCTTTCTTTGTCACTAAAATAGTTTGGTGAAATTACTTTAATTAGTTCTGTTTTAAAGTAACCAATTTTATTATCATTTTTAGAATTATTAAAGACGAATAATTTATTGCAAATTTGTAAATAATTTCTAATTTTTCTAGAATTACCTCCATAAACAATACCAGGAACTTTTCCTTTATTTAAAGTAAAAACATGGATTATACTTGCGTTTTCTCTAAATTTTCTTTTCGATAAAAGATAACATTCATCTTCCCAGTTCATAAAATTTTTAAAGAACGTAATAATTTGTTAGCTGCATTTTGTTGAGCATTTTTTTTTGAAGTTCCAATACCTATAACCTTTTTTGAATTTGGGATTTGCACATCAGTTTTAAAAATAGGTTTATGTTGAGGGCCAGTTTTCTTATAAAAAGTATATTTAGGCAATACTTTGAATACTTTTAAGCTGTGTTCTTGTAATTGAGTTTTAGCATCGATTAAAGGTAAAACTGAATTATCTAAATAATTTTTCCAAAAACTTAATACAAATTTTTCAGCAGATTTAATTCCTCCATCTAAATAAATAGCTCCAATTATAGCCTCTAAACAATCACTTATAATTCTATCGGCAGACCTTTCAAGAAATTTATGTGATGGACCTAAAAAGATAAATTTTCTAATATTTATTTTTTTACCTATATTTGAGCATATTTTTTTATTAACAAGATTGGAAAACTTTTTGTCGATTATTCCCTCACTTTCATTGGGATATATTTCGATTAATTTTTTTGAAATTATCAATCCCAAGACACGATCACCTAAAAATTCTAATTTTTCATTATTATTTTGATTATCAAAGCTTTTATGAATTAAAGACTGTTTAAGTAAATTGTTGTCCTTAAAATTATAATTCAAAATTACTTCAAGTTCTTTATTTAAATTTTTCATTTTATTTTTTTAAATAATCTATCTGATCTAAATGACTCTTTTAAATTCCAAAATTTTAATAATCTACTTTTAACAGTATCATTTGAAAAAAATATTACTTGGGCTTTTCCAACTAAATTTACAAAATTTACATACCCAACACTTTCTAAATATCTGCTATCTTTTGAGCAATCTCTGTTGTCCCCTAGTAAGAAAAAATGTTTTTTTGGAATTATAAATTTTTTTGTATTTTGTAAAGTCCCGGAACTATTATAAACAGCAGTATGCTTTATTCCATTAGGTAAAGTTTCTTCATATGCATTAACTTTAAATGAAAATTTTCCACACCTTACCATATCTATTGAATTAATTTTTTTTCTAATAATCTTTTCACCATTAATAAATATCTCGCCTTCTACAAATTGTATTTCATCACCAGGTAAGCCAATAAGTCTCTTTATATAATCTGTTCTGTTATCTGCAGGTGTCTTAAAAACAACAAGATCTCCTTGCTTAGGTTTTTTATAAAAAATTCTTTCGTCAAATAAATTTGGACTAAAAGGGAAAGAATGTCTGCTAAAACCATAAGTATATTTTGAAACAAATATTCGATCTCCAATCAATAAAGTTGGCTCCATTGATGATGAAGGTATATAAAAAGGTTGAAAAATAAAGGATCTTATTAAAACAGCAATAAGTAAAGCACCTATAATGGTTTTAATATTATCTACAACTGAATCAATTATTTTGTTTCTATTCATAAAGAAATAACTACCGTAGCTACAGCAAAAGGTTTGTCATCTGATAAAGAAAGAAAAATATTAAATTTTTTATTATTAAGTATTTTTTTTACAACTTTTTTTGTGTTACCTAGCAATTTTATATTAGGTTTACCAGATTTGATATTATGGACAATAATTTCATTGAGATTTATTCCTTTTGAAATTCCAGTTCCGATAGCTTTAGAAAAAGCCTCTTTTGCTGCAAACCTTTTTGCATAACAATTTGCTTTATTGACTTGGTTGTTGCATTTTTTAATTTCATTTTTATCAAATAGTCTATTTATAAAATTCTTATTTTTTAAAGATTTTTTTATTCTATTAATATTTGCTATGTCAGTTCCTATTCCATAGATTTTCATTATTTAATAATCCTTTTGAATTGTTTTATACAACTAGATAAGCCTTTAAATATAGACTCTCCTATCAAAAAATGACCTATATTAAATTCTTGTATCCCTTTTACTTTGGATAGTATCATAGCTGATTTATAGGTTAATCCATGCCCTGCATGCACTTCTAGACCAATTCTATTTCCTAGTATTACTGCCTGTTTAATTCTCTTTAATTCGTTTCTAAAGTTTTTTTTTTCATTAACTAAGTTACAAAATCTACCTGTATGAATTTCAACACAATCCGCATTTAATAATTTTGCTTTTTTAATATCTAATTGATTAGGCTCAATAAATAAACTTACTCTAGATTTTTTTTTTTTTAGTTTATTAATAACTTTTTTTAAAAATAATTTTTTAAAATTTAAATTTAAACCACCTTCTGTAGTTATTTCTTTTCTTTTTTCAGGAACAATACAAACGAATTTAGGATTATGTTTTAAGGCTATTTCTAACATTTCATTAGTAGCAGCTATTTCTAAGTTTAAGGGAATTTTTAATTTTGTATTAATTGATTTCAGATCTAAATCATTTATGTGACGTCTGTCTTCTCGTAAATGTATTGTTACGGAATCAGCGCCACTTTCTTGAGCTAAAACTGCAGCTCTTAATGGGCTTGGATATTTTTCACCACGAGCATTTCTAATAGTAGCGACATGATCTATGTTTACTCCAAGTCTAATTTTTTTCATTAAAGATTTCTGCTGCCTGGTTTTACAGCAGCTATTAAAGAAAGACTATCTGGCAGACTGTCTTTTGAATATGTTGGGATATCTAATTTAATTTGAGAAACTATTTTTTCTTTTAATGTTGACTCCCCTTTTGTTCTGTCAATTATACATCCATAACCAACTACTTTTGCTCCTGCATCAGAAACTAGCCTTGTACATTCTAAGCTTGATTTTCCAGTTGTAATTACATCTTCCATGATAAGAACCTTATTATGTTTTTTTATTGAAAAGTCTCTTCTAAGTTTAAATTCTCCATTTACTCTTTCAGAAAATATAGTTTCTTTATTTAAAATCCTTCCTATGTCATAACCTATAATGATCCCACCCATTGCTGGAGATAAGATTAAATCAAAATCTTTAAATGTTAATTTTATTTTTTCAGCTAAAGAATTACATATTTTTATTGCTTTGTTTGGTTTGCTGAGTAATTGAGCGCACTGAACATATCTAGGACTATGTAAGCCAGAAGACAATATAAAATGTCCATCTATTAAAGCTTTAGTTTCTTTTAAAATTTTTAAGGATTCTTCGTATGAAAGCATTTTTTTTCTGTTTATGACGAACTATTCTAAAATTAAAATTATTTTGTTTTATTTGACTTATCAAGTTTGTAAAGTTTTTTAAATCTTTAATTTGTATATCAAATGAAAATTGTAAATAGTCGTCGTGTTTTTTTAACATTTCTACATTTAATATATTTCCTTCGTTCATTCCTATAAGTGAACTAATATTACCCAAAACTCCTGGTTTATGAGGTAAATCAACAACAATGGTGCTAGTATAATTTTTCTCTTTTGGTTTAGCGTCTTCTAAATTCTTATCTTGCCAATATCTTCTAATTGATGCTCTCGCTTTCCCTGTTTTAGATGAGGATAGCCAGTGAAGAGAGGGAGAAGCATTTTTAGATGTTATAATTTCTACCATATCACCATTTTTTAAATCATTTTGTAAAGTACTTTCTCTTCCATTTACAAAGCATCCGATTGCGCTATCGCCTATTTTGGTATGAACAGCATAAGCAAAATCTATTGGTGTAGCATTTTTTGGTAATTTAATTACCGCCCCTTTAGGAGTAAAACAAAAAACATTCTCTTGAAACATTTGAAGTTTTGTAAATTCATAATAATGTTCTGGGCTGTTACCTGTTTCTATTATTTCTACTAAATCTCTTAACCAATCATATTCTTTCCAGGATAACTCAGAAAATTTTTCCGAAGATTTGTATTTCCAATGAGAAGCTATACCTCTTTCTGCAAACTCGTTCATTTCATTTGTTCTTATTTGAATTTCAATTCTATTTTTTTTAGGACCTATAACAGATGTATGAATAGATCTGTATTTATTAATTTTTGGTGTTGAGATATAATCTTTAAACTTTCCAGGTATTGCAGAAAACTTACTATGAAAAATGCCTAGAGTTTTATAACAATCATCTATGTCACCGACTAGAATTCTAAATCCTATGATATCAGTTAATTGCTCTAAAGATACTTTTTTATTTTGAATTTTTCTCCATATTGAAAAAGGTGTTTTTTCTCTTCCTGTTATTTTTGCATTAATCCCATTAGCTTTTAATAATTCAATTAATTCCGCCGCAATTATTTTGAAAGTGTCTTCTCTATTACTTTTAATGAAACTTAATCTATTTAATATCAATTCTCTTGCGGGTTTGTTTAAAACTGAAAAGGAAAGATCCTCTAGCTCATCTCTTATTCTATTCATGCCCATTCGATCAGCTAAAGGAGCGTAAATTTCCATTGTCTCTTTTGCTTTTCTAACAATTTTTTCTTTATCTTTAAGATAGTGAATAGTTCTCATATTATGGAGTCTGTCAGCTAATTTAACTAGCAAAACTCTAATATCCTTAGATGTAGCTAATATTAATTTTCTAAAATTTTCTGCTTTTGAATTGTTTGAAGCCTTATCTTCTAAAGCTGATAATTTAGTTACTCCATCTACTAAATTAGCTACTTCTTCTCCAAATTCTCTTTTTACAGTTTCATAAGTTACATTGGTATCTTCTATAGTGTCATGTAATAAACCAGTAGTAATGGTAGCGCTATCTAATTTTAATTCAGTTAAAATATTAGCTACAGCCACAGGATGAATAATATAAGGAACACCTTCATCTCTTCTTTGGTCCTGATGAGCATCTACAGCAAAATTAAAAGCCTTACTCAAAGACTCTGATTTTAAAAACTTGTTATATGATTTAATCTTGTCAATTAATTCTGTGTTATTAATCATAATTAGATAATAACACTTTTACGCATTCTTGTAATCTCAATCCTTGAATTTTGTCTTAATTGATTAATTAAAAAATCAACATTTTTCTTAAAAATAGGATGAATCCAATTAGGGTCTATTTCTTTAATAGGATAAAGAACAAAGTTGCGCGTATGAGATCTTGGATGAGGTAATTTTAATAATTTTTCTTTTTTTATCTGACCATTAAAATCAATTATATCTATATCACAAACTCTAGGATCATTTTTTTTTGATTTTACTCTACCAATTTTTTTTTCTATTAAAGATATTTCTTTTATTAATTTAATATGATCAAAATCATATTTAGCTATCAAACCAATATTAGCAAACTTAGGTAGATTTTTATTTGGATAAGAAGGTGTTTCGTAAAAATTTGAAATTTTCTTTATCTTTAGTTTAGATTCAATTAATAAATTAATTGCAATTGAAATATTCTTAAACTTTGTACCAAATTTAGAAGCAAGATTTGAACCAATATTAATATGTATCATTTATTATTACCGCTAAACAACCTGGCTTTTTCTCGATTCCAATCTCTTTTTTTTTTAACTTGTCTTTTGTCATAAAGCTTTTTTCCTTTTGCTACAGCTATTTCAACTTTAACTTTTCCTTTTAGAAAATACATTTTGGTTGGAATAATTGTTAATCCATCTTGATTTATTCTTCCAATTAATTTATTGATTTCTTTTTTCTTTAAAAGAAGTTTTCTGTCTTCTTTCGGATTATGATTATTGTATGAAGATTGTCTATATAAAGGTATATGTGAATTAATCAAAAATAATTCTCCATTATTATCAATGGCGTATGAGTCTGCTATACTGCCTTTTCCATCTCTTAAAGATTTAACTTCAGATCCTTTTAAAGAAATTCCTGCTTCTAACTTTTCTATAAAAAAATAATTGAAACTAGCTTTTCTATTTAAACAAATAATTTTTTGACCAGCAGATATTCTTTTTATCATTAAAGTATTTTAGCAACTTTAAGAGCTTCGGATATTTTCTTTTTTGTTTCCTCTTTTACTTGAACTAATGGCAATCTAACATCCGAGTCACACATTCCTAGTAACGAAGCTGCATATTTTACAGGGGAAGGGTTACTTTCTATAAACATTGCAGCATGTACTGGCTGTAAAATTTTATCTAACTTTTCTGAATCTTTGAACCCATTTAAACAAGAATTTTGAAAATTTGAACAAAGTTTAGCTGCTATATTAGCAGTTACACTAATAGATCCTACGCCTCCCCTTTTGTTAAACTCAAGCGCATTATCATCATTACCTGTTAGTTGAATAAATTCCTTTCCCATAGCTTTTAATTGACTATCTACTCTATTAAGATCACCGGTAGCATCTTTTACTCCAGCTATATTTTTTAATTCAAATAATTTTGTCATTGTTTCGACAGACATATCTATGACTGAACGAGAAGGAATATTATAAATAATAATAGGTATACCAACATTGTCATTAATTTTTTTATAATGTTGATACAGACCTTCTTGTGTTGGTTTGTTATAATATGGTGTGACAACGAGTAGTGCATCTGAACCAACTTTTTCTGCATACTTTGATAGTTCGACAGCTTCTGAAGTAGAATTTGATCCAGTTCCAGCTATTACAGGAATTTTTCCATTACATTCTTTAACTGCAATTTTAATTATTTTTCTATGTTCATCATGGGATAAAGTCGGAGACTCTCCTGTGGTGCCCCCGGGAACAATGCCATTTGTTCCATTTTTTAGATGATATTGAATTAATTTACCATAAACATCCTCATTTAGAGTGTTGTTTTTAAATGGGGTAATTAAGGCTACAATTGATCCTTTAAGCATAAAACAATATAAGGTAATTAATTTTAACTTATGCCTTATAAATTAATTAGTCTAGTATTTTTATTATTTTTTTTATTTATTATTAAAGCCTATTCTGAAAATGAATTCATTTTACCAGTAAAAAAACCTTCTATTTTTAAAAAAATTGAAAAAAATATTACATCAAAGAATACAAACAATTTACCTCAAAAAAAGCCTGTATTAAAATCAAAAGTTCCTGAAAAAGATGTTGTAAAAGAAAAAAAAGAATTAACAGAGAAAAAAACAACAGAAAAAGAAGCAATTATCGTTGATTCAAATTTTGTGTTACCTCAAAGAAAACCAACTGCATATAAAAAAGTTTCAAAAGCAGCTAGGAGCTCAACAATCTTAAATTCAAAAGATTTTGCTAAAGCAAAAGAAACAGTTAAATTTATTAAAGCTCGAAAATGGAATAGCGCAATTAAGAGTGCTGAGAAAGTTAAAGATAGAGATTTTAGAACTTTGATTACGTGGATGTATTTAAAAACATCAGGTAATGGGGCTACATTTAATGATTATAAAAAATTCATAGAAAGAAATTCAGATTATCCAAGAATTAATAGAATTAAATATCTTGCTGAACAAAAAATTTATTTAAGAAATAACTCTCCAACATCAATAATTAATTGGTTCAATAAAAATCCACCATTAGGAGGTTTGGGAAAAATTAAATTAGCAGAAGCCTTGTTAGAACAGGGTAAAACTGCTGAAGTAGAGAGATTAATTAAAGATGGTTGGGCAACTGCTGAAATAAAGAAAAATGATTTAGGATATTATAGAGCTAAGTTCAAAAAGTTTTTAACTTCTGAAGATCATTTAAAAAGAGCAGATTATTTAGCTTGGGAAAGAAAGCACTGGGATTTAAAAAGAATGCTTAAATATTTACCTAAAGATGAAAGAGCTCTTTATAATGCAAGGCAAATATTAATGAGCAATTCTTATGGAGTAGATAACGCAATAGCCAAAGTACCAAATCATCTTAAGAATGATCCAGGATTAGAATTTGAGAGATTGAGATGGAGAAATAGAAGAGGAAGATTAGAAAGCTCACTAGAAATATTATACAAAAATTCAAATAAAACTGAGAGACAAATGATAAGACCAGATTTATGGTGGGAACAAAGAAAGAGTGTTGCTAGATCCTTGATTTATAAAAAAAGATATAAAACAGCTTATAAAATTTCTAGTGAACATTCATTATCTTCAGGACCTTCTTTTGCTGAGGCCGAATGGCTCTCTGGTTGGATAGCTCTATCTTTTTTAAATTCACCTGAATATGCAATCAATCACTTTGAAAATTTTTATAATAACGTAGGTTATCCAATCAGTTTAGCTCGAGGTGCTTATTGGTTAGGAACTGCTTATAAAGAATTGGGAAACAAAGAAAGAGCTAAGAAATATTTTACAGAAGGTGCTAAATTTCCAATGACATATTATGGTCAATTATCATTTAATGAAATAAATCCAGGTGAAAATTTTGAATTAGTTGATCAATCTAATTTTAACAAAGATTATGAAAAGGATTTTAAAAAAAACAGACTAATTAAACATGTAATCTTACTTAAAGAATTAGATGCTACTAAATATGCCAAAGACATACTAAAACATTTAGCTTCATTAGATATAGAAAAAGGAAGCGAAGTTTTAGCAGCTAAACTATCTACAGATATTGGTAGATATGATTTTGCAATTCAGATATCAAAACAAGCTTCTTATGAAAAAAGATTTTATAATAAATATAACTATCCAATTATAACTACTCCTAAAGAGATTAATAATAAAATTATGCCAAATTCTGAAGTTGTATTAGCTATCATAAGGCAAGAAAGTGAATTTGACTCGAAAGCTAATAGTTGGGCTGGAGCAAGAGGAATGATGCAGTTGATGAAGTACACTGCTAAAATTGTTGCTAAACAAGCTAAGTTACCCTACAGCATTAGTAGATTAACTAGAGATCCAGAATATAATATTAAATTAGGTTCTTACTATTTTAATTCATTGATTGAGGATTATAACGGTGTTTATCCATTCGCAATAGCAGCTTATAACGCTGGCCCTAATAGAGTAAAAACTTGGCGAAGAGTTAATGGTGATCCAACTAAAGGAGAATTATCATACGTTAATTGGATTGAGCTAATTAGATTCAAAGAAACAAGAAACTATGTTCAAAGAGTTTTGGAAAACATAAATGTATATAAATATATGTTAAGTAAAGAACCTGTTACAATTGATAATTTCTTCAATTAATTTTGGCGGAAGAGGAGAGATTCGAACTCTCGGTACGATGTTACTCGTACGGTTAGTTAGCAACCAACTGGTTTAAACCACTCACCCACTCTTCCAAATAATCTAGTTTATTTAGTACTATTTATTTATTATTTAACTTATAAATCAATCTAAAAAATGGTCAAATGAAGAAAAGCTTAATAGAAGGTTCATTATTTACAATTGGAGCATCTCTTTGGTGGGGTGTTATAGGCGTATTTTATTTTAAATTTGTATCATTCGCATCACCTTTAGAACTAACAATTCATAGAACAATATGGACAGCATTGCTTTTAATAATTACAACCTTCTATTATTCTAAATGGCCTGAATTTAGAAAAATAATTAATAAACCAAAAAATTTATTAATATTATTTTTAACTAGTTCTCTAATTGCAATAAATTGGTTTACATGGCTTTATGCGTTAAGCACTAATAATATTTTAGATGGTAGTTTGGGTTACTATATATTTCCTATTTTAAGTGTTTTCCTTGGGATTATTTTTTTAAAAGAATCTTATAACAAAAATAAAATTATATCTGTTGCATTAGTTATTTTATCTTTAATTTATCTATTATATCAACTAAAGACATTTCCATGGATAGGAATAACTGTTGCGATTACTTTTAGCTTATATGGACTTATAAGAAAAAAAATAAACGTTTCATCAGATATAGGGCTTTTAATAGAAACTTTATTAATGACTCCTTTTGCTTTATTTCTGTTCTTTTATTTAAAAATTAATAATACAATTATTTTTTCATCGGAAGAACCTGCTTTATCTTTTTATTTATTTTGGGCTGGTTTGATGACTTTAGTCCCTCTTTTTTGGTACACAAAAGGATTCAATTTAATAGGAATTGGAGCAGCAAGTATGATTTTTTTTCTAACTCCTACAGCGCAATTTTTTTTAGGTTTTTTTTATTATGGTGAACCTTTAGATACTCATAAACTTATCAGTTTTATCTTTATTTGGATAGCGGTATTGATTTACCTAAATGAATTGCGCAAGGAGTAAATAGATAGGATTATTAAGGGAACAAATAAAGAAACTAAAAAAGAAATAAATAGTAAATTCATTTTCACAAAAGAACTAAAGTTGTGAATTGAAATTAAATTTCCAACTAAGATACTACTTTGAAAATCCTGGCTAGGAAAAAATAATAATCCAAGAATTAAACCAGAAGTTATTGAAATAACAGCTATGTTTTGATTAATTTTATTATTAAAGAACCCGTAAAATATTGTGATTACAGCCCCACAACATAGTAAGTCTGCTAATAAAAACAAATACAAAATACTATATCCTTTAGATGCGAAGAAAAAAACTATTAAACTTAGTAATAAAATTATTTTTTGAGTTTTGTTTTTAATATTCTTGCCTTTTAAATATTTGTTAACTTGCTCTCCATTTACAATTATCAAACTAGAAATAGCATTAATTAATGTATCAATTGTACTAAGTGTTAATGAAAGCGCTAATACAAGTACTAAGATAACTATAAATGAATTTTTATTTCTGAATAATAAATCAAAAAAACCTAAATCAGGCCTTACTTCAGGGTTTAAAGAAATAGCAATAAGACCAGAATAACCCATCCAAAAAACAATAAAAAATATTAAAATTGATGAATATATCAAACTCGATCTTAATATAGAGTTAGTTTTGGCTGAAAAAACTCTTTGCCAGTTTCCTTGATGAAAAAGGTTAGTAGCAGCAACTGCAATAAAGAAAGTTAATCCAGCCGTATAATTTGGTAAATAATTTCTATCAATTAATAATGGTGAATTTTTTTTAATAATTTCTGAACTTGATAAGTTAATATTGTCTAAAATTAAAAATATAGACAATAGAATTATAATAGTTATAAAAATAAATTGATATTTATCAGTAATAATTGAAAGTTTAAAACCACCTCTTAGAATATAAAGCAAACAAATTATTAAAGTTATTGCTGATGTTGTCCATAGAGGTACTTCTGATATAAAATTTAACAAAAAAGCTATTGCTGTAACTTCGGCTATTAAAAATATAGTCATATAAAATAATATTAAAAACAAACTTATTTTTAGAATAGTAGTACCAAATCTTTTTTTTATGAATTCAGTCAATGTTAAACCATTAGGAAATTCTTTTCTAATTTTTGGTCCAAAATTGTATAAAAAAAACATTGGTGCCGCTGTTCCTAGTGCATATCCAATTACTGCCCCTATTCCTCCCCATGTGGCTGCTGATGCTGGGCCAAATAAAATCCATGCTCCTAGTGCCGATGCGGTTATGCTTGCTGTTAATGAGAAAGTATTTTCATCTCTATCACCAACGATATAATTTTTATTACTAGAAATTTTTTTATTATTTAGATACCCCAATACTATAAAAAATATACCTACTATAACTATTACTGTTAATGATGTTTGTATTGATATATATGTTTTTTCCATAGTTCCCTCACTGAATTACCGGTCAGGTTCGTTGGGTTTAATCTCAGTCTTTTAGACACCCCTTTATTATTCATACACTAATTTTTGGCAACAAGTCAAATGATGCCGTATCTATTTTTGAAGAATGTTTTCTTCTAATTTTCCAAGTATTATTTATTCCTGCCTGAGCTATACTAATAGCATTTCTTCCATATTTAGCATTCGTAGAATCTATTGCTTTCATTAGTGTATGGGATTTATTTTCCATAATTGGTGCTAATAAATTAAATTCTTTTTTACTACTTTCATTTAATTTAGATAAAATAATCCCAGCTTTTTGATAAAAATATCCATATTTATATATCTTTTTTAATCCATTAATCGCCTCTTTGATCAATTCTAAACTATTACTAGTAGCAACAGGCAAATCAATAGTGATAGAATTTGAATAATATTTTCTATTTTTGTCAAATGGACTTGTTCTTATAAATACTGTTAATGCTCTTGCAGTTTGTTTATCTGTTCTAATTTTTTCTGCAGCATTTAAACAATGAGTTGTTATAGACTCTCTTAACTTTTCTAAACTTTCTACTTTTTTTCCAAATGATCTAGAGACACAACAGCTTTTTCTTTTTGTTTCTTGTATTTCCAAATCAATACAAGGAACTCCTCTTAATTCCATTACTGTTTTTGCACCTAAAACATTGGTGCTTTTTTTTACCCATGTATTTGAAATATTCTTTAGTTTATAGGCATTATCAATTCCATTTTTTTTATATAATTTAGATAACTGTCTACCTACTCCCCACACGTCAGCTATATCAAAATCTTTTAATATATTGTCGATGTTTTCTTTTAAAAATATTACTCCTGCCTTATTCTTTTTTGCTATGTTATTTGCAACTTTACTTAAAGTTTTTGTACTTGAAATTCCTACACTGGTAGGAATTCCTGTCCATTTTAAAACTCGATCTCTTATCTTTTTTCCATATTCTTCAACCTGATCATCTTTTATATGTGATAAATCTAAGAATGCTTCATCTATAGAATAGATTTCAATTGTATCAGAAAGCCCTTTCAAAACTTTCATCACTCTTCTAGAAAGATCTCCGTATAATGCATAATTTGAAGAAAATACTTGAATATTTTTTTTTTTAACCAAGTCTTTTATCTTAAAATATGGTTCACCCATCTTAATTCCGATTTTTTTTGCTTCTATAGATCTTGATATTATACAACCATCATTATTCGATAATACAACAACTGGTACATTTTGAATTTTTGGATTAAACAATCTTTCGCATGAAACATAAAAGGAATTACAGTCAATTAATGCGACTTTATTTTTACTGTTGTTTGTGAATGACATATGTTACTACGCCCCAAATTATTATTTCTGGGTTATCTCTTAAGTTAATTTTATCTAATGTATTTTTTGATCCAGATGTTAAATAGTTATCTCCCTTGCTTTTAATCAATGTTTTAACAACAAGCTCTTCGTTGATATTCGCTATTACTGTGGAAAAATTTCTTGGATTTAAACTTTTGTCTACTATTAATAAATCCCCGTCATATATTCCGACGTTAGTCATAGATTTACCTTGAACTCTTATTATAAAAGTAGCTGGTGCATTTGTTATAAGATATGAATTTAGGTCAATGTCATCTTCAATATAATCAGTAGCTGGAGAAGGAAAGCCTGCTCCTACTTTGTGTAAATAAAATGGTATTGTTAACTTCATAAAT
>CACHTV010000014.1 GCA_902582875.1 uncultured Pelagibacteraceae bacterium
CTTTGGGTGGTCATGTAACTATTGAAGACTCAGTAGTAATTGGAGGCAATTCTGCAGTTCAACAATTTACTAGAATTGGAAGACTAGCAATGATTGGAGGGATGACCGGCGTATTAAAAGATGTCATACCATTTGGTTTGTCAATTGGTAATAGAAATTATTTAGAGGGTTTAAATTTAATAGGATTAAGAAGAAAAAAATACGAAAACCAAAAAATTATGGGATTAAGTAAAGCTTATAAAGAAATATTTGCTTCCAAAAATTTACATGAAAACCTTAGTAAAATTAACGGCGTACATAAAGATAATGAGCTGGTAAATGAAGTAATTAATTTTATAGCAAAAGATAAAAAAAGACCTATTTGTTCACCAAAGAGCTAAGATAATTATGATTGGCCTTATATTTGGAGAAACTGATTTTCCAAAGCAAATTTTAAAAAAGATAAAGAATAAAAAAAAATATGTAATTATTGATTTAACTAAAAATAAAACTTTTAAAAAGGATAAGAATTTTTATTCAGTTTCCTTAGGAGAATTTGGTAAAATTATTAATATTTTGAAAAAAAACAAATGTAGAAAAGTTTTATTTGCTGGAAAAGTTAAAAAACCAAATTTTTCCAAACTTCGCTTAGACTTTAAAGGCGTTTATTATATCCCTAGAATTATTAAAAGTTCAAAACTTGGAGATGCCGCTATTTTAAAAGAGATAATAAATATATTTAAAAAAGAAAAAATTAAAACTATTAGTTCTTTAACTTTTAATCCTGAATTAACTTTAAAAAAAGGACATTATTCTAGAATCAAACCAAACAGTGATGACAGGGCTGATATTAAAAAAGCTATAAGAACATTAAGCAAATTAGACAAATATAGTTACAGTCAAGGAACAGTTGTAAGAGACAAACAAGTTGTTGCTATTGAAGGAAAAAGAGGAACTCAGGAAATGCTAAAGAAGTGTAAAAGTAAAAAATTTAAAAATAAAGGTGTATTAGTTAAATTTCCAAAAAAACAACAAGATTTAAGAATTGATTTACCTACAGTAGGCTTAAAAACTTTAGAACAATGTAGATCTGCTGGACTTAAAGGAATTGTATTAAAAAGTAAAAAAAATATTTTTTTAGAAAGAAAAAAATGTATTAATTTTGCCAATAAATATAAAATGTTTATAACTATAAAATGAAAAAGTTATTAATTTTTTTATTTTTACTTTCCTTTTCTAATTTATACTCTGCAAACGTTAAATTTGAAAAAATATTGGATGACTTAGATAATCCTTGGAGTTTATCATTTATAGATAAAGTAAATATTATAATTACTGAAAAAAATGGAAAACTATTAGTCTCCAATCTAGTAAGTAAAAATACAAAGGAAATTAAGCACAATCTTTCTCTAATTGATCTGGGTCAAGGGGGATTACTTGATGTATTATATAAAGATAAACAAATCTACATTTCTTACTCAGAAAATAGAGGTAACTGGAAAACTAGCACATCAGTTGCAAAAGGAACATTCAATAAAGATAATATAAAATTTAAAAATATTTTTAGAGCAGAACCACCAATTGACTCAGGTTACCATTTTGGATCCAGATTAGTTATTAGTGATAATTATTTATATATAACTGCAGGAGAAAGAGGACAGGGAATGATTGCACAAGATTCTACAAAACATCCAGGAAGTATCATTAGAATTAATCTTGATGGATCTATTCCAAAAGATAATCCAAAATTTAAAGATAAAACAGATTGGTTGCCTGAAATCTTTCAAATAGGAGTTAGAAATCCTCAAGGAATTGCTTTATCTCCATTTAATAATAAAATTTATATAACAAATCATGGGGCTAAAGGAGGAGACTGGTTTGGACCGGTAAATTTTGGAGAAAATTATGGATGGAAAATTTTAGGCTGGGGTGGAACTAATTATTCAGGAACTAAAATAGGTCCTAAGTGGAAACCTGGATACACAAAAGCAATCAAATATTGGGTACCTTCGATAGCAGTCAGCGCAATGACTATTTATAAAGGAACTACATTTAATGATTGGAATGGCGACGCTTTAATTACATCGTTAAAAGATCAATCTCTGAGAAAAATTAAATTTAAAGATAACAAATTTTTAAATGAGGAAATTATCTTTAAAGGTAATATAGGCAGAATAAGAGATATAAAAATACAAAAAGATACTGGAGATCTTTATATGTTGTCAGATAATGGAGAGCTTTGGAGAATGTATAAATGAAAAAGGTATTTATTCTTACAGGCGAACCATCAGGAGATAAATTAGCGTCAAAAGTAATTAACGATTTAAAAAAAATAAATCAAAATTTAGAATTTTTATCTGTTGGAGGAGAACACCTCCAATCTTTGGGAATAAAATCTATTTACGATTTGAAAGAAATTACCTACTTAGGTTTTACAAATGTAATTTTAAATATATTTAAGATAAATAAAAAAATTAATGAAACTGTAAAATCAATCATAAGCTATAATCCAGATGTATTGTTCACTGTTGATAGCCCTGATTTTACTCTTAGGGTTGCAGAAAGAGTAAAAAAAATAAATGCTAAAATTACGACTGTTCACTATGTGGCCCCACAAGTTTGGGTATGGAGAGAAGGAAGAGTCAAAAAGATAAAAAGTTTTATAGATCATATTTTATTATTATTTAATTTTGAAAAAAAATATTTTGAAAAAGAAAATGTAAGTTGTGAGTTTGTAGGTCACCCACTATTACAAAACAAGGAAAGAAGTAAAATTGATATCAACCAAATCATAGGAAAAAATAAAGCTTTAATCTCAGTGTTTGCTGGAAGCCGTAAGTCAGAGATTCTAGTTTTAATGCCAATTTTATTAGGTTTTATAAAATTAATGAATGAGAAGTATACAGATATGACCTATGTGTTTCATTCTACAAGAGAATATTCAAATCTCATCCAATCATTCATAAATGAAAGTGGTCTATCAAATTGTGAAATAGTGAGTGATGATAAAATTAAAAATCATATTTTACAAAAATCAGTGTTTGCTGTTGCTAAATCGGGAACAGTTTCTTTGGAGATCTCAAATGCAAAGATACCTTCAATTATTCTTTATAAGATGGGTTTTATAAATTTTATGATAGTAAAAAGTCTTGTTAAAACAAAATATGCAAATATTATAAATTTTGCAGCTAACGAAGAAATTATACCTGAACTCCTTCAATCTAATTGTAATTCTAAAAATATTTTTAAACATGTAAGTAATTTTTTAGAGGATCCAAATAAAATTAAAGAGCAAGTTAATAAAGTTCAAAATGTTTTGAATAAACTCAAAACTAATGGATCTTCTTCAGAGTTAGCCAGCTTATCATTAAACAAATTTTTGTAATGTTAATTTATAAACATAATGATTGTTTACTTAAAAATAATGGATTTAACCATCCTGAAAGAAAAGAAAGAATAGAAAGCATCTTAGAGTCTATTAAGCAAATAAAAGATTTCGAAATTAATTACAAGGATGCACCTCTTGCTGATATTGAAACAATTTCTTTAGTTCATCCTAAACAACATATTGAAAAAATATTTTCTAATATACCTAAATCAGGATTGATAGGTGTAGAAAAAGAACCCTACGCAGATACTATGCTTTGTCCTAATAGTAAAAAAGCAATTTTAAGATCATGTGGAGCTGGAATTGCCGCAGCAGATGATTTAATGAAAAAAAATGAAAGAGTATTTTGCGCTATTAGACCTCCAGGACATCATGCAGAGACAACAAAAGCTATGGGTTTTTGCTTTGTGAATAACATTGCTGTTACCGCCAAATATTTGCAGAATAAATACAAAGTTAACAAAATAGCTATTATAGACTTTGATGTTCATCATGGTAATGGGACACAAGAGATTTTTTATAATGATAAAACTGTATTATATGCTTCTTCCCATGAATTTCCATTATTTCCAGGCACAGGTTCTGAGCAAGAGACAGGTGCAGGTAATATTTTTAATGCTCCTTTAAAGAATGGAATGGAAGGTAAAGAATTTTTAAAAATATTTGATCAAAAAATACTTAGACCAATTGATAAGTTCAAACCAGAGATAATTTTGATCTCTGCTGGATTTGATGCACATAAAAGAGATCCTTTAGCAAATATTAATTTAGAATCAGAAGATTTTTATCAAATTACAAAACAAATTGTAGATCTAAGTAGAATACATTCTAAAGGTAGAATAATTTCTTTTTTAGAGGGTGGTTATGACTTGCTAGCTTTATCAGAAAGCATTAAACACCATTTATTAGCATTAAAAAACTAAATATCCACAACACCCCAAATCGTACATATAGATAATAAAATATCATAGTAATTATTCCTTAATAAAATATAGTGATTCTATGGACTTTATTATCGTCGTTGGAATTGGTGCGATATTAGTTGCTACAGGTGTAATCACACCAAAACCGAAAGATGATGAAATAGCTGAAGCAGAAGTAGTTAAAACTGAAGAAGTTATTACACCTCCTCCAGAAATAAAACCAGAACCTGAGCCCAAACCAGAACCAGAGCCTGAACCAGAACCTGAGCCCAAACCAGAACCAGAGCCTGAACCAGAACCAGAGCCTGAACCAGCTAAAGAAACAGAACTTAATAAAGAAGAGGTAAATCAAGAACAAACTCAGGAACAAGAAGCTAAGCCTGAAGAACCTGAGCTTACACCAACTCAAGAGACAGAAGAGAATGAAGAAGGAGGTGGTTGGTTAAACATAGTTCTTTATATCTTAGGAGCAATAGCTGTTATTGCAGCAGGAATTTATTTCTTTATGAGAAGAGAGTCTGAACCTAAGACAGCTGCAGATATTGGTAGAGAAGAGTCAAATCAACAACCTGAACCAGAGCCAACACCTGAACCAGAACCAACACCTGAACCAGAACCAACACCTGAACCAGAGCCAACACCTGAACCAGAACCAACGCCTGAACCAGAGCGGGAAGAAACTCAATCAGATAATACAGATCAATCATCTAACGATGATAATGAGAATAATAATAGATAGTTATTTTAAAAAAAATCTTTTCCACCTTTTAAGTAAGCACACTTTTCACAACTTTTATCAACATCTGGAACTATTTCGGAATTTAAAACATCTTTCATTTCAGATAATTTGTTTTCAATCCATGAAGTGTCGACACGGTAAGGTATTAAAGTTGTAGTAAAGTCTATTTTATTATCAAATTTATTATTAGTTTTAACTCCGTTACAAACATAAAAGTAAGATATATCAGAAACATTGAAATTCATTTTTCTTAAAATATGTACGTATATATCCATTTGAAGTTTATAGCTTAAATGCCACTCTGACTCTAAGTATGATGAAACAGTAATTGGATAAGTTGATGATTGAGCTTTATAATCAACTACAACTAATTTTTTTTCTTTTAAATCAAACCAAATATCATCAATTCCACCATGAATAATCAAATTTGTTTTATCATCAAGATATGAAATTCCACCCTTTAATGAATTTCTCCAAATATCTAAATCTTTATGCTTATAGGGAACGAAATTTAAATTATATTTAAGCATTATTGGATGAGGTTTTTGTTCATTTCGATATTGATCAAATTCCTTTTTTAGTAATTCATCAACTGCAACATTAAGAGCCCAGCCTGGCATTGACGGCTCCTTTAATCCTTTAACACGATCTAAATAGAAACATCGTTTACAACTTAGGAAATTAAAAAATTTAGATCTACTTATCTTAAAAGGTGAATTAGATTTTTTATCGTAAAAAGAACTTTTTCTTGTTCTAAAAGATGTTGCATCTTTCATTAAATTTTACTTAATCTTTTTATAACCTCGGCTTTATCTAAAGATAAGATTACATCATACAAACCTGGCCCAAATCTAGAGCCGACTAACGCAATTCTCAGTGGTTGCCCAACGCCTTTAAAGTTAGTCTTATGTTTATCTATTAAGGATTTTATCACTGGTTCTAGAGTTTCTCTCGATAAAGAATTAATTTTCTCATATTCAGCAATAAATTCCTTAATAATCTTTTTAGATAAATCGTCGATAAGTTTTTTATCTTCTGGCTCTATTTCAACTTTATCATTGATAATATATTGTGAATTATTCCATATATCTTCTAAAGTTTTTGCTTTATTTTTCAAAAAAGTCATAGATTTTAAAAGGACAGCTTCTTTTGATTGATTAATAGGTTTTTTGTATTTTGAAACATATTCTTTTAAAAAATTGAATAAATCTTTTTCATTAATACTCTTTATATATGTTTCGTTAATTGAGTGTATTCTTGACAAATCTAGTTTTGAGGGAGATTTTCCAACACCATTTAAATCAAAAAGATCAATGCTTTCTTGCTTAGTAAATATCTCTTTATCTTTATAAGACCAACCAAGTCTTAAAAGATAATTTCTTAAAGCATCAGCGATTATTCCAATTTTTATATAATCTTCTAATGTAGAAGCATTATCTCTTTTTGATAGTTTTTTGCCTTTATCACTATGAATTAAAGGTATGTGAGCAAAGAAGGGCACTTCCCATCCCATAGCATCATAAATTTGTTTTTGTTTAAATGAATTAATCATGTGGTCATCACCTCTTATAACATGAGTAATTTTCATTTCGTGATCATCAACAGTAGCTGACAATTGATAGGTTGGAGACTTATCTTTTCTTAAAATAACAAAATCTTCTATTGTAGAATTAGAAATGTTTCTTTCTCCTTGGACTAAATCTTTAATTATCGTATTGCCAGAAATTTTACTTTTAAACCTTATAACTGGTTTTACATCTTTTGGAACTTGAAGATCTTTAGCATCTCTCCATTTTCTATTATAAACGTATGGGATACCTTGTTTTTTACATTTTTCTTTTTGTTCGTTGATCTCTTCTTCAGAGCAATAACATTTATATGCAAATCCTTTTTTAAGAAGTTCTTCTGCAACATTAATGTGTTTTGAAATATTTTTAGATTGAACATATTCTTCTCCATCATGCTCAATTCCAAGCCATGCTAATGAAGAAATAATTTGTTTTTTAAACTCCTCTTTAGATCTTTCTTTATCTGTATCTTCTATTCTTAAAAAATATTTGCCTTTATTTTTTTTAGCAAGCAACCAATTAAACAAAGCAGTTCTTACACCACCTATGTGAAGAGGCCCAGTAGGAGAGGGCGCAAACCTACAATTAAAAGACATTTAAGTTAATTAGACTATTTTAATGAAAGTTTCTATACAAAGAAACAAGTTTACCTTGGATTTTTATTCTATTAGCAGCGTAAATTTTAGTTCCGTAATTAGGATTAGCAGATTCAAGAGCAATAGTATTTCCTTTTTTTCTAACTCTTTTTAAAGTAGCTTCTTGATTATCGATTAAAACAACAGCAATTTCACCGTTATCAACATTAGATGTTTTTTTAACTATAACAGTATCACCATCATTAATTCCGGCCTGTATCATCGAGTCTCCTTTTACTTTTAACCCATAATGTTCTCCATTATTTTGTAAATCCTCAGGTAGCGCAACTCTATCAACTTCTTGTTGTATCGCCTCTATGGGAGTTCCGGCTGCTATACTTCCTAAAATAGAAACATCAGTGGATTTTTTATTGTTTTTATCTAATCCACCTTTAATAACACTTGGAGTAAAGGTATTAAATATATCATTTGCGCTAGCGTTTTCAGGCAATTTAATAACTTCTAAAGCTCTAGCTTTATGAGCTAAACGCTTTACAAAGCCTCGCTCTTCTAGAGCTGAAATCAATCTATGTATTCCAGATTTCGACTTTAGGTTGAGTGAGTTCTTCATCTCCTCGTAGGAAGGTGAAATTCCAGAAGATCTAATTTTTTTATTAATAAAAATTAATAAGTTTTTTTGTTTTTTTGTAAGCATAGAACAAACCTCGTACATCTATGTTCTATAAAGGTTCTACTTAAATTACAACTTAAAATAAAGGTCTATTTTATTGGTTAATTTGAATGATCTTTTTGATTAATTGAGCAGGATTGTCAGATCTTAAAAGTGATTCTCCTATAAGGAAATTTCTAATTCCTGTTTTATCATAGATATATTTAACATCGTCTTCATTTTTAATTCCACTTTCAGATATGATCGGTCCTTTATGGGTTTTAATTATCTCAAAAATTGAAATTGTATTATTAATTGAGATTTCCAATGTTTTCAAATTTCTATTATTAATACCTATTAAAGCATTCGGATATTTTAATGCTGTTTCAGCCTCTTTTTCATCATGCACTTCAATAATAACATCTAGATTGTTTTTAATAGCCTCATCATATATTTCTTCTATCTGACTTCCATTAAGAGCTGAGACAATTAAAAGAATACAATCACAACCATAACTCTTAGATAAAGCTACTTGGTAAGGGTCAATAAAAAAATCTTTAGCTAATACTGGTATTTTAAATTTATTTTTAATTTCATTTATATATTCTAACTTACCTAAAAAATGTTTTTCTTCCGTAAGAACAGAAAGACAAGTTGATCCACCGTCTATATACATTTTTGCTATATCTAGGTGATTAAAATTTTTAACTAAAATTCCAGCTGAGGGACTAGCTTTCTTAATTTCAGAGATTAAAGAAATTCCCTTATTTTTTTGAATAGTTTTTTTAAAATCTATAAAAAAATTTAAATTTTTTATTTTTTTTTCTAAAGAATCTAATGAATTATTTTTTTTAATTAAATTCAAAGTTTCTTTTTTATCTTCTATTATTTGTTTTAGAGTGTTTGACATTAAGCAGATTGTATTTTAGACAAATATTTAAAAACGTTACCAGATTTTAAATGCTCTGTAGCCTTATCAAACGCATATTTAAAATCATTCTCTTCACCTGATACAATTAAACCTGCTGCTACATTTAAAGCAACAGCTTGTGAAAATTCATTAGTTCTACCTTTATATATTTCAATTATTTTTATAGAATTATAGGTTGCATTTTTACCTTTTAAGTTATTTTTATTATTTGAATTAATTCCAAGTTCTTTAGGATTTATTATAAATTCACTTATATTATTATCTTTTAATTCAACTATTTTTGTTTTCGCAAAAGGAGAAATTTCATCCATGCCATCATCACTGTGAACTATATAAGCGTGTTCAACATTATTTTCTTTTAAAGCCTCAGCAAAAGGTTTCATCCATTTTTTATCAAAAACACCAACCACTTGTCTTTTTACTTGAGCTGGACTACTTAATGGACCAATAAGGTTAAATATAGTTTTTTTACCCATTTTTTTTCTAGCTGGGCCAACGTGTTTCATCGCAGAATGATAATTTGGAGCAAACATGAAAGCAAAATTAAGTTTTCTAATAGAATCTTCTACTTCTTTAGGTTTTAAATTTATATTTATCTTTAGTGCTTCTAAAACATCTGCTGATCCGCAATTAGAAGATACAGCTTTATTACCGTGTTTAGCCACTTTTACACCCATACTAGCAAGTACAATAGCAGCTGCAGTTGATATATTAAGAGAGTTTTGTCCATCTCCACCAGTTCCACATGTATCTATAGTATTATTATCTGCTTTAACTTTATTAGCTTTATTTCTTAAAACAAAAATACCACCTGCGAGCTCATCTTTTGTCTCACCTTTTTTAATTAATGCCTCTAATATTTCTATAATTGTGTCTTCTGAATATTTACCTTCCATTAAGTCTGTAAAAAGATTTTTGCTTTCTTCAAAAGTAAGATTTTTACCTATTTTTAAATTTTCAACTATCTCAGTCATATTAATTTGCTATAAAATTTTTTATTAATTTTATGCCCATTTTAGTACTAATACTTTCAGGATGAAACTGAAACCCATGTATATTGTATTTTTTATGCATTAAGCCCATAATAGTCTTATTTTTCGTTTCTGCAGTAATTATAAGATCTTTAGGAAATTTTTTTCTATCTACAACTAAACTGTGATATCTCGTGGCTTCAAAATTGTTTTGTATGTTTTTAAATAAACCTTTTTTATTGTGTTTGATCTTGCTTGTTTTTCCATGCATCAAATTTTTAGCACCAATAATTTTTCCACCAAAAACTTGACCAATAATCTGGTGTCCTAGACAGACACCTAGAATTGGTATTTTTGCATGCACATCTTTTACAATTTTTAAACAATTTCCCGCTTGATTAGGATTACCCGGACCTGGAGAAATAACAATTTTATCATATTTTTTTTTCAAAATTTTTTTACTATCTATTTTGTCATTTCTTACAACATCAATATTTTTTTTGAATTTTGCAATATAATGGTACAAATTGTATGTAAAGCTGTCATAATTATCTATAAGTAAAATTTTCATTTAATCTACAGCTCTCATTAGTGCTTTTGCTTTATTTACTGTTTCAGCATATTCTTTTTCTGGCTTACTATCAGCAACCACCCCAGCTCCTGCTTGGACATAAATTTTTTTATCTTTAATTAAAGCGGTTCTTAAAGTAATACAGGTATCAAATTCGTTATTAGGAGTAAAATATCCAATTCCTCCAGCATAAATTTTTCTTTTATTTTTCTCTAGTTCATCAATAATTTCCATAGCTCTAATTTTTGGAGCACCACTAACGGTCCCTGCAGGAAATCCAGATAATAAGGTCTCAAATAGAGAAAATTTGTAATTAAATTTTCCTATAACATTTGAGACAATATGCATAACATGTGAATATTTCTCGACTTTAAATTTTTCAGTTACTTGTACAGAATTAATTTTAGCCACTTTACCTACATCATTTCTTCCTAGATCTAATAGCATAAGGTGCTCTGCCAATTCTTTTTTGTCGTGAAGTAAGTCTACTTCATACTTTTTGTCTTCTTTAACATTTTTTCCTCTAGGTCTAGTTCCTGCTATAGGTCTAATAGTAACCTCATTTTTTCTTAGTCTAACTAAGATTTCAGGACTACTACCTAGTACATTAAAATCTTTATAGTTAAAATAAAACATGAAGGGAGAAGGGTTTGATTTTCTTAAATAATTATAAATTTCAATGGGCTTCTTTTCAATTTTTCTTTCAAAACGTTGACTTAAAACAACCTGAAAAATATCACCTTTTTCAATGTATTTTTTTGCCTTTTTGACTAATGATTTAAATCTTTTTTTTGATGTATTAGATCTAATTAAATTATTATTTAATTTATAAGTAAATTTTTCTGGCAATCTAATATTTTCATAATTTTCAAATAAATTAAATTTTTCTATAATTGATCTATAAGTCTCTTTATAATTTTTAATTTTTCTATCTGAGTATACATTTTCTATATAATATATTTTTTTGTTTAAATTATCGTAAATTACTAGATTTTTTGGTCTTGATAATCTTATATCAGGAATTTTAAGATCATCTTTACATCGATCAGGAATTTTTTCAATATAACGAATTACATCATAAGAAAAATATCCTACCAACATTGAGGACATCGAAGGCAATTGTTTAGGAATTTTAATATTAAAATTCTTAATCAATTTATTAATATAGTTTAGAGGATTAGCCTTAATCTTAGTTATTTTTCCCAGACTGTTTATTGTTATTTTGTTATTATTTACATCCCATATTTTGTCAGGATTTAAGCCAATGATTGTGTATCTTCCTTTAATTTTACCTTTTTCAACAGACTCAAATATAAAACTATTTTTTTCAGCCAATAAAAATCTAAATAAATTTTCAACTTTGTAATATTCTTTACAAATTCTTGATTTAAATAAAATTTGATGTTTTTTTTTAATATGTTTTTTTTTAAATTCTTTAAAAGTAGAGTTGATTTTCATTAAAATGAATTTTTTAATCGATCTATTGTTCTCTTATTTAACTCAACTTTATATTTCTGGTTAAGGTTTTCATCAAAAGCCCTATAAATTTTATTTACTAGATTAAGCCTTGCTTTAGCCTCATATTTTTCAAATTCATTAGAAGTTTTTTCTATTTTATCATACTTGGTTTTGACTGCTAAAATTAAAAAGTTTTTAGTAAGAGTACTATCAGTTATTAGATCTACTTTACCGTCTTTAGTTAAAAATATTCTTTTAATAATTCCTTCTGAAAAAATTTCATTTTGTTTTAAACTTGATATCTTATATTCTTTTAATTCTAGGTTATTATCAGTTGCAAACTTTTTAATTTTTACTTCATTAAAACCACCCAAACTTATATCTTTCATAATAGAAGTGTTATTTTCAATTTTATTTTGAAAATTGAGTTGAGAATTAATAGTTTTTAAAACTTCTGGATCATTCATAGGCCGGTTATTTATCTTGATAGATTTTATTTCTGCTAAGAAATACTTATTTTTGATTTTTATGATTTCAGGAGACTTTTCTTTTTTAATTGTATAAATCTTTTTGAAAAGATCATCTGGTATATTTTTTATTATTTTACCTTCTTTATTTTTTTTACTAGCATCAATATTTTTTATTGAGATAATTTTTAAATTATTTTCCTTCGATGCCTCTTCAAAAACCTGCCCATCTAAAATTTTATTTTCTAGAATATCCAATTGTTTAAAAAATGCTTTATCATATTGAGAATTTCCTGAGATAATTTGAGGAGTTATTTCAGCAAATTGTATAGATTTAAACTCCTGAATGAATAAACTTTTATTTTTATTATAAAGTTCTTTAATCTTTTCTTCTGAAGGCTTTTTATTTAAATGATATTTTTCTAAATTAATATACTTAATAGTTTTGGTTTGATTTTCTTTTTTAAAAGCATTTTCTACCAAAATATCTGGAATCGTTATTCCTCCTGCTAAAAAACTTAAAAATTGTCTTCTAGATTCTTGCTCAACAATATTTTGTTCAAAAATTGGAGCAGTAACATTGCTCATAAGAAGAAATTTTTCATATTCTGTTCTAGAAAATTTATTGTCTTTTAAAAATAATTCATCATTTCTTATTATATCTCTTAAAGAATTATCATTAACAATAATACCTGACTGTTCTATCTCTAATGCCATAACTTTTCGACCGATGTATTCAGATAAAACTTTTTCCATTAAATCAGTTTTTGGTAAATTTTTAATTTGTTGATTACTTAAATTTAATCGATTAAAATATTTCAAAAATTCTTGAGCACTTATTTTTTTTGAGTCTATTGTGGCAATCACATTTTGATTTCCACCTCTAAAAACATCGCCCATTCCCCAAAAAACAAATGGTAAAATTATAATACCTACAAGGATCTTTACAAAAAATGATTTAGATAATTTTCCTATTGAAGTTGCCATTTTATTAATTTAATAAGTGTTTTAAAATATTATACCTATAGATCAAATTTTAAATTAAGGCAAATAATGCAATATTTTATTGGAAATTGGAAAATGTTTGGTGTTCCTAGATCTATTAATATACTTAACAAAATTAATTCTTTTAGTTCTAGAGATAAAAACAGAAATAAGTATCGAATTATTATTACCCCACCGTACACACTTATCGAGTCTTTTGCTAATCGATTTAAAGACAAAAAAATAATGATAGGATCCCAGAACTGTTATCAAAAAAATCAATTTTCATCAGATACCTCAGCAATAAGTCCTTATATGATTAAAAGTGTAGGCGCTAAGTATACGCTAGTTGGGCATTCAGATAATAGAGCAGAAGGTGATACTAATACAATGTTAAAAGACAAAGTTTCTTTTGCATTAAAAAACAACTTAAAAGTAGTTTTTTGTATTGGAGAAAATAAATCGCAAAAGAGAAATAATAAAACTTTTAAAGTATTAAAAAAACAATTAACAAAAGTTTTAAAAAAAAAATTTGATAAAAAAAGTATTATTGTTGCTTATGAGCCAATTTGGTCTATTGGAACAGGAAAAATACCTAATCAACAAGATTTATTAAAAACAATCATTCATATAAAAAAAGTTTTAAAGACAATTTTTAGAAGCAAAAGTCCTGCTGTTCTTTATGGCGGTTCTGTCGATGAAGATAATATTGATATGCTTAGAAAAATTAGAGAAATTGATGGTTTTCTAATTGGTGGCGCATCTAAATCTTCTAAGAAATTTATTGATATAATAAGAAATTACTATAGATAAGCACTATGGAAAGTTTACTGATTACAATTAATATCATCCTGGCGATCATACTAATCATAGTAGTTTTGTTACAAAAATCAGAGGGTGGAGCTCTTGGTCTCGGTGTTTCACAAGACAATTTCACATCAGCTAGATCTATGGGAAGTTTTTTAACAAAAGTTACCTCTGTAATAGCAACTTTATTTATAATATGTAGTATTGCTATTGTTGCAATTTCAAGAGATGAGCTTCGTGAAACACAATCAGTTCTTGAGAAACAAGAAGAGGAGGACACAAGTCTTCCACAAATTCCTCAAACAAAATAAATTAAAGACTTTGTATTTAACGAGTTATAAAGTATAACATACTTCCATGGCGCGATACATTTTCGTAACCGGCGGCGTGGTTTCATCTTTAGGAAAAGGATTATCATCTGCTTCTCTAGCATATTTATTGCAATCAAGAGGATACAAGGTAAGACTTAGAAAACTAGATCCTTATCTAAATGTTGACCCTGGTACTATGAGTCCTTTTCAACATGGTGAAGTTTATGTAACTAACGATGGAGCCGAAACCGATTTAGACTTAGGTCATTATGAAAGATTTTCTGGAATTTCTGCAAAAAAATCAGATAACATAACGACTGGTAAAATTTATAACGATGTATTAAAAAGAGAGCGTCAAGGTAAATATTTAGGTAAAACTGTTCAAGTTATTCCTCATATCACTAATAGAATAAAAGAATTTATCAAGAATGATGTTTCAAAAGAAGATTTTGTTATCTGTGAGATAGGTGGAACCGTTGGAGATATTGAAAGTCTTCCATTTTTAGAGGCCATAAGACAATTTTCAAATGAAGTAGGTAGAAAAAACACTTTATTTATCCATCTCACTTTAGTTCCTTATATGAAAGCATCTGATGAAATAAAAACAAAACCTACTCAACACTCTGTTAAAGAATTAAGAAGCATTGGTATTCAACCAGATATTATTATTTGTAGATCAGAGAGATCTATTCCTTTAGATCAAAGAAAAAAAATATCTTTATTTTGTAATGTATTCATTGAAGATGTAATAGAAACTGTAGATGTAAAGACAATTTATGAAGCTCCGATAAGCTTTAATAAAGAAAAATTAGACGAAAGAGTATTAAAATTCTTTAAAATTAAATCTAAAAGAAAAGTCAACCTTCAGCCATGGAAAAAAATTACTAATTTAGTTTTAAATACAAAAAACAATGTCAACATAGCAATAATTGGAAAATATGTAGAACTTAAAGATGCTTATAAATCTTTAGATGAAGCATTAACGCATGGGGGTATAGCAAATAATTTGAAAGTTAATCTTATAAGAATTGAGTCTGATTATCTAAAACCAAAAGAAATAAAGAATAAATTGAAAGATGTATCGGGTATTTTAATACCAGGTGGTTTTGGGAAAAGAGGTACAGAAGGAAAAATTGCAGCAATAAATTATGCTAGAAAAAACAAAATACCATTTTTAGGAATTTGCTTTGGAATGCAAATGGCTGTTATTGAGTTTGCTAGAAATAAATTAAATATAAAAGATGCAACATCAAGTGAGTTTGGCTCTTCAAAAGCTTCTGTTGTAGGTTTAATGAATGAGTGGATAAAAGATGGTAAATTAATGAAAGGAACTGATAAAAATCTGGGTGGAACTATGCGATTAGGTAGTTACGAAGCAAGACTTAAAAAAGACACAAAGATAAGTAAAATTTACAATTCATTGAAAATTGAAGAAAGACATCGTCATAGATATGAAGTTAATATTAATTACAAAGAAGATTTTGAAGATAAAGGAATGATTTTTTCAGGCCTATCTCCAGATAATAAATTGCCAGAAATTATTGAGTTAAAGGATCATCCTTGGTTTATAGGAGTGCAGTTTCATCCAGAATTTAAATCTAGACCTTTAAAACCGCATCCTTTATTCTCATCATTTATAAAAGCTGCAAAAACCAATTCGAAAAAATGAAAAATCATAAAGTAAAATGTTCTAATTTTGAAATTGCCAACGATAAACTATTTACTTTAATTGCTGGCCCTTGCCAGTTAGAAAACGAAGCCCATGCAATGAATATTTCAACTGAGCTTAAAAAAATTACTTCTGATCTTGGAATAAATTTAATTTATAAAACTTCTTTTGATAAAGCTAATAGAACAAGTCTTAAAGGCAAAAGAGGGATGGGATTAGAAAAGTCTTTACCTATCTTTGATAAAATAAGAAAAGAGGTGGGTGTTCCAGTTTTAACAGACGTTCATACAGCTGAGCAATGTTCAATCGTTTCTGATCATGTTGATGTTTTACAAATACCTGCATTTTTATGTCGTCAAACAGATTTACTTATTGCTGCAGCTAAAACAGGAAAAATTATTAACGTTAAGAAAGGTCAATTTTTAGCTCCATGGGATATGGCCAATGTAATAAAAAAAATTGAAGAGTCTGGAAATAAAAATATTTTAATTACAGAAAGAGGTGCTAGTTTTGGGTATAATACTTTAGTATCAGATATGAGAGCATTACCTATTATGTCAAAATTCGGTTTTCCAATTGTTTTTGATGCTACACATTCTGTCCAACAACCTGGAGGAATGGGTGAAAAAAGCGGAGGAGAAAGAGAATTTGTTCCATATTTAGCTAGAGCTGCAATTGCTGTAGGTGTTGGAGCAATTTTTATGGAAACTCACGAAGACCCAGATAACGCGCCATCAGATGGTCCAAATATGGTGCCATTAAATGAAATGAAAAGTTTATTAAAAAAATTAACTGAAATAGATAATTTAATTAAAAAATAATTAGATGGCAAAAATTACCAACGTTAAAGGTCGTCAAGTTTTTGACAGTAGAGGAAACCCGACTGTTGAAGCAGAGGTTTTTTTAGATAATGATATTTCTGCTACAGCTATATCACCATCCGGGGCATCGACAGGAGCTTTTGAAGCTTATGAATTAAGAGACCAAGATAAAGATAATTTTTTAGGGAAAAGTGTTAAGAAAGCTGTTGACAATATTAATAAAAGGATTGGATCAAGTTTAAATGGATTAGATCCAGTCGACCAATCTAAAATCGACAAAGTTTTATTAGATTTAGACGGCAGTGAAAATAAAAAAAATCTTGGAGCGAATGCAACTTTAGCTGTATCTTTAGCTAATTCAAAATCAGCAGCTCTATCAGTTAAAAAGCCCCTTTATAAAAATTTAGGAAAATCTTTTTCTTTACCCAATCCTTTAATGAACATTATTAATGGAGGCGCTCACGCAGATAACGATTTAAATATCCAAGAGTTTATGATTAGACCAGATTCAGCAAAAAATTTTATGGATGCAGTAGAAAAATGTTTTCTAGTAATTCAAAATTTAAAAAAATTATTAAAATCGAAAAAAATGCTTACCAATGTTGGTGATGAAGGAGGTTTTGCTCCATCAATTAACACTAATGAAGAAGCTCTTGAATTAATTGTAAATGCCATAGAAAGATCAAAGTTAATACC
This sequence comes from uncultured Pelagibacteraceae bacterium, assembly GCA_902582875.1. Lineage (GTDB taxonomy): Bacteria > Pseudomonadota > Alphaproteobacteria > Pelagibacterales > Pelagibacteraceae > Pelagilacustribacter. The sequence goes on from CACHTV010000014.1 coordinate 17,529, forward strand.
TGGTAAAGATGTTACAATTTGTCTAGATATAGCTGCTAACGAACTAATCAATAAAAAAGGTGAATATTCAATTCAATCAAGTAATTTTACTTCTGTTGAAGATGTTGTTGCTTATTATAAGAAATTAACTTCAAGTTATCCTATTAAGTCAATCGAAGACCCTTTTGCTGAAGAAGATTGGGTGTCTTGGAAAAAAATTACAGCAGAAATTGGTAATAATGTTCAAATTGTAGGCGATGATTTATTTGTAACAAATTCTAAAAGACTAAATAAAGGAATAGATAATAATTCTGCTAATAGTATTTTAGTTAAACCCAATCAAATTGGAACTTTATCCGAAACATTGGCAGTTGTAGAGATGGCAAGAAAAGCTAATTTTAACACAATTATTTCTCATAGATCAGGCGATACTGAGGATACATTTATTGCTGATTTAGCAGTAGCCACAGAATCATCTCAAATAAAAACAGGATCATTAGCAAGATCTGAGAGAGTAGCTAAATATAATAGGCTGTTACGCATAGAAGAACAACTTGGAAATCAAGTTAAAATGGCTAAAATCTAATAATGCAACTTATTGAAAGTTTTAAAAAGAAAAAACTTATATTATTTAATGTATTTTTAACGCTTTATGTTGGAATTAATCTTATAGGCGGAGAAAGAGGCCTAGTGTCATATTTTGAGAAAAAAAAAATACACCAAGAACTTGTTCAAAAAGAAACTCTTCTTAATGAAGAGCTTCATGATTTAAAACATAAAATTAAATTAATAACAAACAATGATTTAGATTATTTAGATATGTTATATAGAGAAAAATTAAGATACGGAACTAAAGATGAAATTTTAATAAAATTAAAATGAGCATTAAAATTAGACATCCAGAAAAAGTTAATAAACCTATCAACCCAATTAAAAAAAAACCTGAATGGATAAGGTCTAAAATATTAGACTCAAAAATATTTTTTCAAACTAAAAAAGTTATACATCAAAATAATCTTGTAACTGTCTGCCAAGAAGCCAATTGTCCAAATATAACAGAATGTTGGAGTAAAAAACATGCAACGTTTATGATTATGGGAGATACTTGCACCAGAGCTTGCGCTTTCTGTGATGTCAAAACTGGAAAACCTACAAATCTAGATATTTTTGAACCTGTAAAAATTTCAAACGCTGTTAAAAAATTAGATTTAAAACATGTTGTTATTACTTCAGTCGACCGAGACGATTTAGAAGATGGTGGAGCAAATCATTTTTATAAAGTGATTAAAGCAACAAGAAAAAAAAATCCTAATACTTCTATAGAAGTTTTAACTCCCGATTTTTTAAGAAAAGGAGATGCGTATAAAAAAATTCTTGAAACTGATCTTGATGTTTTTAATCATAATATTGAAACAGTTCCGAGGCTATATACTAAAGTTAGACCTGGAGCTAGATATTTTGCGTCTTTAGAACTTTTAAAAAATGCTAAAAAATGTAATCACAAAGTTTTCACTAAGTCAGGTATAATGGTTGGTCTTGGAGAAAATAAAGAAGAAATTATTCAAGTGATGGATGATTTAAGGACGGCAGAAGTTGATTTCTTAACTATTGGACAATATTTACAACCTTCTGTTAAGCATCATCCTTTAAATCGCTATTATCATCCAAATGAATTTAAAGAACTGGAAACTATTGCAAAAACAAAGGGGTTCTTATTAGTGTCATCTTCTCCTCTTACAAGATCTTCTTATCATGCAGATGAAGATTTTAAAAAATTACAGGTTGCAAGAAATAAAAAAGTTGGATGTCGTCAGCAACAATAAAAAAAATCATTCCTTGTAAAAAAAAACAACTTATTGAAATGGTTCTTGATATTGAAAAATATCCAGAATTTGTTCCTTGGTGTATTCTGGGGCAAGTATATGACAGAAATGAAAGCGCTGATTTAATTACCTTTAAAGGAGATTTAAAAGTTGGAAAAAGTATTCTTAATGAAACTTTCTCAAGCCATGTATCATTTTATAAAGAAAAAGACAAAATTATAGTTACCAACCTTGATGGACCATTAAAACATTTAAAAAATGAATGGGTTTTTAAGGAGGTAAATAATGCCACACAACTTGAATTCTTTATTGATTTTGAATTAAAAAATCCTATCCTTAATTCAATTATGAAAAAATCTTTTGAATTAGGACTTAATAAAATTGCAAAATCTTTTGAAGAAAGAGCAATTAAATTATATAAATGATTTTAGGGTTAACGCTATTATTAATTTTTTTATCAATTATTTGTAAATTTTTAACTTCTTATATTAAA
>CACHTV010000015.1 GCA_902582875.1 uncultured Pelagibacteraceae bacterium
AAAATTTCTTGTTAAATTTTTTTCCATACTAATTTAATTCAATATTTAGGCCTAATGCTCTAATCTCTTTAACTAAAACGTTAAATGACTCGGGAACACCAGACTCAAAATTATTATTTCCTTTTACAATCGTTTCATAAACTTTAGTTCTGCCCGCTACATCATCAGATTTTACAGTAAGTATTTCTTGCAAAGTATAAGATGCACCATACGCTTCTAGAGCCCAAACTTCCATTTCACCAAATCTTTGACCGCCAAGTTGAGCTTTTCCACCGAGAGGTTGTTGAGTAACTAAACTATAAGGACCTGTTGATCTAGCATGTATCTTATCTTCAACTAAATGATTAAGTTTTAACATGTAAATTATTCCAACTGTGACTGGTCTATCAAATTTTTCACCAGTTTGACCATTCCATAGATGTGTTTGACCAGAATTTGGAAGTTTTGCTAAATCTAGCATATCTGTAATATCTTTAGTGCTTGCTCCATCAAACACAGGAGTTGAAATAGGCACTCCATTTGAAATATTTTCCACTAGTTCAGCAATTTCTTTTTTTGATAATTTAGATATAACTTCTTCATAATAATCTTTTCCATAAATTTTTTTTAACTCATCTTTTAATTTGTTTATTTGGGATTCAAAATCTTTTAAATAACTTTTAATTTGTTCTCCAAGCTCATAACAGGACCAGCCAAGGTGTGTTTCTAATATTTGTCCGACATTCATTCGGCTAGGTACCCCAAGTGGATTTAATACAATATCCACTGGTTTACCATTATTCATGTAAGGCATATCTTCTACAGGAACAATTTTACTCACTACACCTTTGTTGCCATGTCTACCTGCCATTTTATCACCTGGCATAAGTCTACGTTTTACTGCAACAAAAACCTTAACAACTTTCATAACAGTTGGTAATAAATCATCACCTTGTTGAATTTTCGCAACTTTGTCTTCAAATCTAACTCTTATATCTTCAGATGCATTATCAAATTGGTTCTTTAATTTCTCTAAGTTGGTGTTTAACTCTTGTTTTTCAAAGGAAATTTTCCAAAGATCTTTTAAACTTAAATTTTCAAAATCATTCTTATTGAGAGTTGTTCCTGGTTTTAGTTCTTTATACTGTTTGTTGATACTTTGATTGTTTAATAAATCTATGGCTCTAAGTTTTATGTTTCTATTTAATATTTCTTCTTCAACTTTTTTATCTTCTTGAACAACTTCAATTTCAGCTCTTTCAATTGCTATAGATCTTTCATCTTTTTCTATACCATGTCTATTAAAGACTCTTACATCTATTACAACGCCTGCGCTACCAGACGGAAGTTTAAGAGATGAGTCTCGTACGTCTGTAGCTTTTTCACCAAAAATTGATCTTAATAATTTTTCTTCAGGGCTGGATGAAGTTTCACTTTTAGGTGTTACTTTACCAACTAATATATCACCAGGTTTTACTTCAGCTCCAACATAAACTATTCCAGACTCATCTAAATTTCTTAAGCTTTCTTCACTAACATTTGGTATATCTCTTGTAATTTCTTCTGCACCTAGCTTAGTATCTCTAGCCATTGACTCATATTCTTCTATATGGACTGAAGTAAATACATCGTCTGTCACACATCTCTCAGAAATTAAAATGGAGTCTTCAAAATTGTAACCTTGCCAAGGCATAAAAGCTACAGTTACATTTTTCCCTAATGCTAATTCTCCAAGTTTTGTAGCAGGTCCATCTGCAATTATATCTCCAGTTTTTACTTGATCTCCAACCTTAACTAATGGTTTTTGATTGATGCAAGTGTTTTGATTTGACCTTTGAAATTTGGATAGGTTATAAATATCTACAGCCGATTGAGATAAATCGGTTACATCTGTTACTTTTACAACAATTCTTTTTCCATCAATTTTATCAACTACTCCATTTCTTTTTGCAACAATAGTAACTCCTGAATCTAAAGCAACATCAGACTCAATTCCTGTTCCTACCAATGGAGATTCAGGTTTTAATAAAGGAACTGCCTGTCTCATCATATTAGATCCCATCAAAGCTCTATTTGCATCATCATTTTCTAAAAAAGGAATTAAAGCTGCTGCAACTGAAACTAATTGCTTAGGTGACACATCAATAAAATCAATATTTTCTCTATTAGATAATTCAAAATTTAGATTTTTCCTACAAGCCACTAATTCTTCTTCAAAAGATCCATTTTTTTTAATAGGAGAATTTGCTTGAGCAATTGTAAATTTTTCTTCTTCGATAGCTGATAAATATTTAATTTCAGAAGTAACTTTTCCATTTATAACTTTTTTATATGGGCTCTCTATATATCCAAATTTATTTACTCTGCAATATGTGGCTAAACTATTAATTAAACCAATGTTTGGTCCTTCTGGAGTTTCAATAGGACAGATTCTTCCATAGTGGGTCGGGTGAACGTCTCTTACTTCAAATCCTGCTCTCTCTCGAGTTAAACCACCTGGTCCTAAAGCAGAAACTCTTCTTTTATGAGTTATTTCTGATAAAGGATTTGTTTGGTCCATAAATTGAGAAAGCTGAGATGTTGCAAAAAAATCTTTTAGCGCTGTAGTTATTGGTTTAGCATTAATTAAGTCTTGAGGCATAGCGGACTCGATTTCAAGAAATGTTGACATCTTTTCTTTTACAGTTCTCTCCATTCTTAAAAGGCCTATTCTAAATTGATTTTCTACTAGTTCACCAACAGATCTAACTCTCCTATTGCCTAGGTGATCTATGTCATCTACTTCACCTTTTCCATCTCTTAAATCCAGCATAAACTGAATAATAGCAATTATATCTTCTGAACTTAGAATTGTTTTTTTATTACTAATTTTTAAATTTAATTTTGAATTAAGTTTTACCCTACCAACTTCAGAAAGATCATAACGCTCTTTTTTAAAATAAAGATTATTAAATATTTCTTCAGCTACTTCTAAAGAAGGAGCTTCACCAGGTCTAAGAACTTTGTAAATATCATTTAAAGATTCTGTTTTATTAGAATTTTTATCTATTTTAAGAGTCTCTAATAAATAAGGTCCCTTATTAATTGGATCAATATTTACTAAATTAAGATCTTCAACTCCTATATTAATAATCTTTTCTAATTGTTCCTCAGTAATGTCGAAGCCAGCTTTAATTAAGTCTTCTGCATTTTTATCCTTAATAGTAGAAGCGATATATTTTCCTATTATTTGATCATTTGAAATTAATACTGAGCTTAAACCTTTCTCTTGAAGTTTTTTAGCTATTATAAAATTAAGTTTTTCTCCTTTGGAAAGTATTTTTTTATTATTTTTTGAGTCAATTAAGTCATAAGATAATTTTATAGGTCTTTTATAATTTTCTGGATTAAAATCGGTAGTCCACATTTTATTTTCAGAATTAAAAGTGTATTTATTTGTGGAGTAAAATGTATTAATAATTTTTTCTCTTGAAAAACCTAATGCAAAAAGGATAGATGTTATTGGTAATTTTTTCTTTCTATCTATTCTAAAATATAAAATATCTTTTGGATCAAATTCAAAATCTAACCAAGATCCCCTTCCTGGAATTATTCTACAATTAAATAAAAGTTTTCCACTAGCGTGTGTTTTTCCTTTATCATGATCAAAAAAAACACCTGGGCTTCTATGCATTTGATTTACTACAACTCTTTCAACTCCGTTTGTTATAAAAGTTGCGCTGGGTGTCATTAAAGGTAAATCGCCAATAAAAACTTCTTGCTCTTTAGTTGAGAGAATTTGTTTAGTGTTATTTTCAGCATCAATTTCATAGACTACTAATCTTAAATTTGCTTTCAAAGCAGCAGAGTATGAAAGGCTTCTCTGTTTGCATTCTATTACGTCAAATTTTGGTTTTTCTAATTTATAAGAAATATATTCAAGTGTTGATTTTTCCGTTCCATCTTCAATAGGGAAAATGCTTTTAAAAACTTTTTCTATACCTTTTGAAAGATCGCTCATTTGATCTTCTAAAGTTTTAGACTTTAAAAATTCATCATAAGAATTTTTTTGTACCTCGATAAGATTGGGAATTGATAAACCTTCTACAAGTTTACCAAAATTTTTTCTAATATTTTTCTTTTGAGTAAAAGATAATTGCATTAATAATAAAAAAATTCTACTGCAAGCTTTAAAATGCAGTAAAATTTAGTCTTAGATTTTGTTTACTTTAATTCTACTTTAGCTCCAGCTGCTTCAAGTTTTTTCTTAAATTCTTCAGCTTCTTTTTTAGCTACACCTGCTTTAATCTCTTTTGGTGCGCCTTCTACTAAATCTTTAGCTTCTTTTAACCCTAAGCCAGTTATCGCTCTTACTTCTTTAATAACATTAATTTTTTTTTCTCCTGCTGCTGCTAAAAAAAGAGAAAATTCTGATTTTTCTTCGCCTGCAGGTGCTGCTGCTCCTCCAGCTGGTGCTGCTGCTACTGGCGCTGCTGCTGTAACTCCCCATTTTTCTTCTAATTGCTTTGAAAGTTCCGCTGCTTCAACAACTGTTAAAGTTGATAACTCGTCTATAATTTTATTTAAATCTGCCATTTTGGTTCCTATGAATTAATTTTTTAAACTCTTCGCGCGCGCTAAATTAGCAATTTTTGAGCCAGGTGCAAGTAAAATACTTACTAATTTTTGTGCTGGAGTTGCTAAAATTCCCACAATATTAGCCCTTGCTTCTTCCAGAGATGGTAGTGTGGCGATTATAGCCACTTCTTTTTGATCTAAAACCTTACCATCCATAAAACCAGCTACAATTTTTAATTTATCATGAGTCTTTGCAAATTTAGTTAAAATTTTAGCTGTAGAAATTGGATCAGAAGAAATTGCTGCTGCAGTTGGTCCAGTAAAATATTTTTCTAAATCTTTTACAGGAGTTTCTTTGATTGCAATTTTTGTAATTCTATTTTTTGTAATTTTAAAAAGAATACCTTTTTCCCGGAGTTGTTTTCTTAGTTCATCTAATTCATTAACATTTAGACCTTGATATTGAGCTATCATGACTGACTCGTGAGATGAAAAATTTTTTTTCATCACTTCAACATAATTTTTCTTAGCTTCTTTGTTCATCATAATTATTTAACTCTAGCTTTATAAGAGATACCCATGGTTGAAGTTATATAAATGTTTTTTATAAATTCTCCTTTTATAGTATCAGGTTTTTCTTTTTTTACTGTATCAATAAAATGTTTATAATTTTCTAGCAATTTTTCACTTGAAAAACTCTTTCTACCAATTGTTGATGCAAGATTACCATCTTTATCATTTCTAATTTCAACTAAACCAGTTTTAATATCTTTAACTGCTTTAGTAATATCATTTGTAACAGTTCCTAATTTAGGATTTGGCATTAATCCCTTGGGACCTAATACTTTACCATGTTTACCAATTTTACTCATCATTGAAGGAGTGCAAATTAATTTTGTAAAATCAAATTTACCTAAACTAATTTTTTCAATTAAATCATCCGAGCCAAACACATCTGCACCGCTTTTTTTTGCTTCTTCAATTTTATCTGGTTCACATAATACGGCAACTTTACTTTTTTTTCCGGATCCATTTGGTAATTTTATAACTGTTCTTAAACTTAAATCACCGCCTTTAGACTGTTTAAGATTTATTCTTAAAGAAACATCAATTGACTCATCAAATTTTGTTGTAGAATTTTTTTTAACTAAATCAATTATTTCTTTTAATTCAATCTTTTTTTCTTTACTTTTAGATTTTAAAAGCTCTCTATATCTTTTAGATTGTGATTTCATTAATCTTTTACCTCTATACCCATTGATCTTGCTGATCCACAAATTATTTTTGTTGCTTCTTTTATATCAAATGCATTTAGATCCTTCATTTTTTCTTTAGCAATTGCTTCTGCTTGTTTCATTGTGATAGAGCCTGCAACGACTCTTCCAGGTTCGCTTGAACCACTTTTTAGTTTTGCTGCTTCTCTTATGAAATGTGAAGCAGGTGGAGATTTAATAATAAAATCAAATTTTTTATCTTTATAAACAGTAATTACAACAGGAACTGGTTTTCCCATAAAAGCTTTTGTCTTTTCATTAAATGCTTTACAAAATTCCATGATATTTATTCCTCTTTGTCCTAAAGCCGGACCAACAGGCGGTGCCGGATTAGCCTGTCCACCTTTAATCTGTAATTTGACATATCCCGTAATTTCTTTTGCCATTTAATTTTTCTCCACTTGGTTAAATTCTAAATCTACCGGAGTTGCTCTACCAAATATAGAAACTGACACCTTAAGTCTAGATTTTTCTTCATCAATTTCTTCAATTAAACCATTAAAAGATGCAAATGGTCCGTCGCAAACTTTAACTTTTTCACCAATTTCAAAAGTTATACCGCTTTTTTGGTTAACAGCATTTTCAGAAACTTGACCAAGTATACGCTTTATCTCATTATCAGAAATTGGAGTAGGTTTGTCTGCAGATCCTAAAAAGCCACTAACTTTTTGGAGGTTTTTTATTAGATGATAGATTTGTTTAGTTAGCTCAATCTTTACTAGTACATAACCTGGAAAATATTTTTTTTCTTTTTTTGTTCTTTTACCTTTTTTGACTTCTGTAACTTGGTGAGTAGGAACTAAGATTTCTCCTAAATTTTCTTGTAATTTGTTCTTTTTCAACTCCTCTTTAATTAATTCAACAACTTTTTTTTCAAAGCCAGAATATGCTTGAACTATATACCAATTCATAAATTAAAAATTTATAGTTAATACTAAGTTTAATAAAAATCTCAAGATTTGATCTAGGAGAAGAAAAAAAATTGCAGCTATAGAAGCTAAGGCAAAAACCATAAGAGCACCCATCATCGTATCCTTCTTAGTAGGCCAAGTTACTCGGAAAGTTTCTTGTTTAACTTCTTGAATAAATTTTAAAGGGTTTCTCATAACTCTCTTTTTTTGGCAGGAGCGGAGGGACTCGAACCCACAACCTCCGGTTTTGGAGACCGGCGCTCTACCAATTGAACTACGCTCCTAAGCGTTTATTTTATAATTTTAGTTACTACTCCAGCTCCAACTGTTTTGCCACCCTCTCTAATTGCAAAATTTAATTTTTCATTCATTGCAATAGGAGTAATTAATTTAACAGAAAATTTTCCGTCATCTCCTGGCATAACCATTTCAGTACCAGATGGTAAAGTCACTTCTCCTGTTACATCAGTAGTTCTAAAATAAAATTGCGGTCTATATTTTGTAAAGAAAGGAGTGTGTCTTCCGCCTTCTTCTTTTTTCAAAATATAAGCCTGACATTCAAACTCAGTATGTGGAGTTACAGAACCTGGCTTGGCAAGGACTTGTCCTCTTTGAACATCGTCTCTTTCTACTCCTCTTAATAAAGCTCCAATGTTATCACCTGCTTCACCGCTATCTAAAAGTTTTCTAAACATCTCAACTCCAGTACAAACAGATTTTTTTGTATCTGTAATTCCTATGATTTCTATTTCTTCTCCAACTTTAATAACTCCAGACTCTACTCTCCCAGTTACTACTGTACCTCTTCCAGAAATAGAAAAAACATCTTCTACAGGCATTAAGAAAGGTTTGTCTTTTGGTCTATTAGGTTGAGGAATTGTATCATCTACAGCTTTCATTAATTCCATAATCGCATTTTTTCCAGTAGCTTCATCTTTACCCTCAACTGCATTTAATGCAGAACCTTTAACTATAGGAATTTTATCGCCAGGAAATTTATAAGATGTTAAAAGTTCTCTTATTTCTTCTTCTACAAGATCAACAAGTTCTTTGTCTTTAACTGTATCTATCTTATTTAAGAAAACAACTATTGCAGGTACGCCTACTTGACGTGCTAAAAGAATATGTTCTCTTGTTTGTGGCATAGGTCCGTCAGCTGCATTGACAACTAAAATTGCACCATCCATTTGAGCAGCACCTGTAATCATGTTTTTTACATAGTCAGCGTGTCCAGGACAATCAACGTGAGCATAGTGTCTTTTTTCTGTTTCGTATTCCACGTGAGCAGTTGAAATTGTGATTCCTCTTTCTTTTTCTTCTGGTGCTTTATCTATTTGATCATAAGCAACAAAATTTGCACTAGATTTTCCTCCTGCTTCAGATAATACTTTTGTAATTGCAGCAGTTAATGTTGTCTTACCATGATCGACGTGTCCAATTGTACCAATATTACAATGTGGTTTGTTTCGTTGAAACTTTTCTTTTGACATTTTATTTTATCCTCACTTTATATTTTAATTTTTAACTTTGGAGCGGGTAAAGGGAATCGAACCCTTACATCCAGCTTGGAAGGCTAGCGTTCTACCATTGAACTACACCCGCAATATCCAAACTTATCACGCTCTTATATTATTAAACACTTATAAATTTGGTGGAGGGGGAAAGATTCGAACTTTCGAAGACCGAAGTCAACGGGTTTACAGCCCGCCCCATTTGACCGCTTTGGTACCCCTCCTTAAATTTAGATGCTAGGGATACCCCCTAACTTAAAAAGTATTTAACAACAAGGGTTTTATAAGCATTTGTAGAATAAATGCAATAAATCATTTTTCCTTGAAATATGCTAATTATTTAAAAAAATTAGTTAAAAATTATGAAAAAAACCACATTTTTAATAGTTGGCAAACATGCTGTTGTAGAGGCCTTAAAAAACCCTTCTAGAAAAATAGAAAGAGTATTTTTAACAGAAGATGCTCAAAAAAAATTAAATCGAGAAAATCAATCACTCAATTTATTAAGAAATATGAATGTTTTTTATAAATCTCGAAAAGAGCTAGATAATTTATGTGGCAGAGATGAAACAGCACATCAAGGATTAGTAGCAGAAGTTGAGCAATTAGAAGAGGTTACATTAAAAGAATTTGTTTTGGATAATAAAAACAAAAATATTAACTTAATTGCTATAGAAGAAGTGACAGATCCAAGAAATATAGGCTCAATAATAAGAAGTGCCGTAGCATTTAATATTGATGGAATTATTGTTAAAGAGAGGTCTTTCCCATCTAAAAGCAAACTACTTTATAAAAGTGCTAGTGGTGGAACTGAACATTTAAAAATTTTTAAAGTTTCTAATATAAATACATCATTAAAATTCTTAAAAACTAAAGAGTTTTGGGTTAGTGCATTTGATGTTTCAGCAGCCAAAGATTTCACCAGTAATAATTGGAAGGGGAAAAATGTACTGCTTTTTGGTTCAGAAGGTTTTGGCTTAAAATCAAAAACTTTAATGCACTCAGATTTTAAATTTAAAGTGAAAATGAATAACAATATAGAGAGTTTGAATATTTCAAATACTGTTTCTGTGGTTTGTCATCATATTTATCAATCAATAAAACAGAAATAGCAGTTTATTTATATTGAGTTTTATAATATTTTGCCTTAAAGAAATCATCAAGCCCTCATAGCTCAATTGGTAGAGCAATTGATTTGTAATCAATAGGTTCGCGGTTCGAGTCCGTGTGAGGGCACCACAACTAATTTGTTTCTTTCCTTAATTGTTCCAACTTAATCTTTTTCTGAAGACTCCTGTTGCTATCGTATAAAAGATTAAATTTTATTCTATTATTAGTCTTTATATTAATAGTCTTTGCATTTCTTATTTCAATATTGTCTGCTACAGCACTAATAGGTCTCTTATTAGGATTCAAATTTTTAATGATAATTTGAGATCTATCGCTAACGATTTTTCCTCTCCAACGCCTTGGTCTAAAAGCACTTATCGGAGCTATAGATATTTTTTTAGAATTCAAACTTAATATAGGTCCATGAACTGACATATTATAAGCTGTGCTTCCTGCTGGAGTAGAAACTAAAACGCCATCTGAGATTAATTTTTTAATAATATATTTTGAACCATTTTTTATTGATATAGATGCTGCTTGCCTACTCTGTCTTAATATAGAAACTTCATTAATCGCTAAATATTTTTTCATTTTATTTTTGCTACTAACTTTCATTTCTAAAGGAGAAATTTTTATCATTTTAGCTTTAGATAAATTTTTAACAGTATTTTTACCTGAGAACTTATTCATAAGAAATCCATAGTTACCTGAATTAATTCCATAAAATAAATTTGATGATTTTTTATTTTTTTTTAATGTTTGAAGCATAAAACCATCTCCTCCTATAACAATTACTAAATTTGATTTTTTAATTAAGGTAGTTTTAATTTTTTTTATTAAAAATTTTTTAATCTTTAAAGATTTTTTATTATTATCTGAAATAATTATTGTTTTAATCATTTATAAAATGGTGCCCTCGGCCAGACTCGAACTGGCACTCCCAAAAGGGCAAGGATTTTAAGTCCTTTGTGTCTACCAATTTCACCACGAGGGCATTAATGAATTTCATGAGTATTTAAGCTAATATATATAATTGAACAAGTTTAATAAGTAAATTTATTTCGTTTAAGAACTACCCTTTTACACTACCCGAAGTAAGGCCACTTACCAAATATTTTTCAAAATATACAAAAATAAAAAGCACTGGTAAGGTGACTATAACAGATCCAGCCATTAAATATTGACGCGGAGTTTCCGCATCCCCACTTAAATATTGAATAGCCCTCGATAAAGTAAAAGATTTAGGACTATCTAAAAACATTAAAGAAAAAAGAAATTCATTCCATGCAATCATAAAGACATATAAAGCGACTGATGCAATCGCTGGTAAACTTAATGGTATGATAATCTTTAATATTATGCCAAACCAATTCTGGCCATCCATAATTCCTGCGTCTTCAATTTCTTTTGGAATACTTTTAAAATATCCTTGCAGCATATAAATAGCGACCGGCAAGGTTGTGGCTGTATAAACAATCAATAGACCAAAAATTGAATTTCTTAATCCAAGTTGACTAAACACAGTATATAATGGGATTACTAAAACTATAGCTGGAAACATATAAATAATTAGAATTGAAGTTGATAAAAAGTTTTTTCCAAAGAAATTTAATCTAGCGACTGCATAAGCCGCAGGTATTGCAAATAATAGTGTTACAATAACAGTTCCAACTGAAACTGCTGAGCTTATTAAGATATATCTTCCAAAATTATAAGTTTCAAAGATTACAAAATAAGACTTAAATAACTCTGTTAAGCTTTTTGTGAAATCTAGACTAAAGTCCAAAGGATTAACTAATAAAGCTATCTGTGTTTTAAAACTAGTAACCAACATAATATAAAATGGAAATAAGATTACGAATGCAAAGAAAACAATGCCAAACAAGGTGATAAAATCAAAAATAATCTTTTCAGATATGAAATCTTCTTTCAAAGACTCCATGCTATATTTTTTGAGTTTGTTCGTAAAAAATAAATTGATTAAGAAAACCCCAAGAATATACCAATATGGTGATGCCTCGTTTAAGTAAAAATATAAAATTGAAAATAAAAATGATAATGAGAAAATCTTTATTAAGTGATTAATCTTTTTTCCGATCAAGACAAATGCTAACGACAACAGGATACAAATAGAGAAAACTGTTGTGATGTTTAAATTAGTAAAATTTAAACCCTGTAAGGTCGACATAATCTTCCAAATTGACAAGATACATGTCAGAAAAAAAGATGATATAATTAAAAATATTGAAAGAGATTTAAACTTCATTAGCCCTCTTTCCAATTAATCTAAAATAAATAACCATGAAAGTAAGAAGCAACATTACAATTACTATTGAAACAGCTGAGCCCATTCCAATATCTGATACAGCAAACCCTTGTTGATAAACATTAATAGGGAGTGTTCTTGTTCCTGATGCACCTCCCGTTAATAAAAAGATATCTTCAAATTTATTAAAGTTCCAAATAAACCTAATCATAAATAAAATTGAAATGATTGCTGTAATTTGAGGCAGCGTTATATGGATAAATTTTTGGATTGGGCTCGCTCCATCAACATCAGCTGCTTCATATAAACTTTGCGGTATTGCTTGCAATCTTGCTAAAATAAAAAGAAAAGCGAGTGGAAAATATCGCCAAATTTCAAAAAATATAACTGTAGTTAAAGCTAGTCTTAATTTAAATTCAAAACCTAAAATACTCATTGTTATGTATTTTTGGCCCAGTAAATTTATTGGTTTCTCTATAATATTAAAGTTAACCAATAATGCATTTAAAGTTCCGCTATTTGGGTCTAACAATAAAGTCCAAGTATAAGCTAAGGCAACCACAGGACCCACATAAGGAAAAAGTAAAATACCTCGCATGTAAGTTCGACCTTGAATATTTTGATTAACTAATTGTGCTGCTAAAATTCCAAAGATAATTGCACCTACAGTGCCAAAAAAAGTGAAATAAAATGTGGTTAAAAGTAATTCAACAAAATTATTTTCATAAAAGACTTTTTTAAAATTTTCTAAAGTAAAATTTGTTGACAATAGTGGATTATCTGCTTTTCCACTTAAAATTGGTTTTTGAGATTTAATTGTTTTTTTATCAATTGTTTCACCACTATTATTTTTTATAGTTATCTCAAAATTTTCTCTAAATTTTGCCTCCCAATTTCCAAAATTACAAATCACCTTTTTAGATTGAAAATTACATCTTGGATCTAGATTTATTGGTGAAATATTTTTTGGAAATTTATCTTGGAACTGAACATTTCTTATTTCTTGAATTAGCGAGCTATTTCTTAATTTATAAATAATTTTTAATTCTGATTGATTTTCTGAAATTGATTTAACAATTTTCTTTGCTCTCGGTTCAGGGATTCTAATATCTTTTAACTCAATGTCTTTAAAACTGATCCAAACATTTGCAAATATAGGAAATAAAACAATAGCAAAAACTAATAGGACTGCAGGTAAAACTAAAGTGTAAGCAGTTCTTTTTTCTAATTTTGATAATGTATCACTCATAATAAAAAGCGGATAATAACTTATTATCCGCTTTTTATAAATTTATTATTTAAAACTTAGCTAATTCAGCGTTAATTTTTTTAACCGCTTCATCAACTGAGATTTGATCGTCAATATATTCTCTAGTGATTCTATTTAAGAACTGAGAATTAATGATTTTCGATGCTCGAGAAAGTTCACCTTCTTTAACTCCCCATCTGTTTGCAGTATCTAAACCAGCAACAATGTTATCAATAACATCTGCAGAATAAAGGTCTGTCAATGCTGCTTTTCTATCAACACCTACAGGTAATTTACTCCAAGCTTTCGTGTAAGCACTAGGATCACTCTTATTTCCTCTTCTTACTGGAAATTTTCCTTCTGGAGCAATTGCTAATGTCGCTGTATACCCCTCACTCATTGAGTATTCTATGAATTTTTTAGCTTCATCAGTATCTGCATCAGCTGTTATTCCAAAGTATCTTACATCAGCCCATGCAGCTCCTTTTTTATTGTTAGGTCCGCTAAAATTAGTAATAAAACCAGTTTTAGAAGCTAGCTCTGGTGATGTAGGATCACTATTTATTGTTGGAGGAGCAGAGTCTCTTAATCCTGCTAATTCATCCATAATAAATGGTGACCAAATTACCATTGGTGTTTTTCCAGCAAAGTATAATGCTCTAGATTGCTTCCAGAATAATTCTCCTGGAGGACTTGCTTTTGCAATTACTTTATAAAATTCTAAAGAATTCTTTAAAGCTTTACCTTGTTTTTTAGTTCCACCTTTTTTAACAAAATTAACTCCATTTGCTAAAAGTACATGCTCAAGTACTTGACTCATAAAGTTTTCGTCTGTTTTTGTAGCAGCTACAAAACCAAACATATCATTGCTAGATAATGCGCTAACAGCTTTAACTATATTTGCATATGATGTTGGTGGTTCTAAACCAGCTTTTGCAAATAGATCTTTTCTATAAACAACCATTTGTGTCCAGCCATCAACTGGGACAGCTGCAATTTTTCCACCTTTTTTAGCCATATTTAATGCGCCTGGTGCAAATGTTTTTTTTCCTAATGATTTAACAACATCATTATTTGCATCTACATCTAATATGCCTGCCTCAGCCCAAGGTAAAACGTATTGCAATGTGTGATAAATCACATCTGGAAGATTTCCCGCAGCTGCTGCTGCAGTAGCTCTTGTACCAAGATCTTTTTCTTCAACGGGTATTACTTCAACGCTAATACCAGTTTTGGACTCAAAATCTTTGGCCATTGTTTTTTGTTTTTCCATTCTTTCTGGTTGAACCTCAGTAGTCCAGAACGTAATTCCGGCATAACTTGAGTTAACAAAAAATGAAAAAGCAAATATGTATATAAATATTTTTCTCATTATACCCCCCTATCATTATTAATTTTTCAAAAAAACCTACCAAATTTGTCGGAATAATAAACCCTCAAAAAAAAATATGGCAGGTATGCAAATTTTACATTAACCTAATTTTATAGTTAAAATAGAATCTAAACTATTAAAACTAAACTCTAGGTTGAAAATTTTTTTATGGCATCTATTGAATTAAAAAATATTGAAAAAAGTTATGGAAAAAACAAAGTAATAAATAAATTTGATATAAAAATAAACGATGGAGAATTTGTTGTTTTAGTTGGTCCATCAGGTTGCGGAAAGTCTACACTTTTAAGAATGATCTCAGGTTTAGAGTCGGTTGATATAGGAGAAATTTATTTAGATAACAAACTAATAAATAATCTAATTCCTTCAAAACGCGAAATTGCAATGGTTTTTCAATCCTATGCTTTGTATCCGCACATGAATGTTTTTGAAAATATGGCTTTTGGTTTAAAAATGGAAAAAATTTCAAAAAGTAAAATCAATCAAAAAGTTAATAATGCTGCTGCTACACTTCAAATAGAGGACTTGCTTGAAAGAAAGCCTAAAGAGCTATCAGGCGGACAAAGACAAAGAGTTGCAATTGGTAGAGCAATCACAAGGAGTCCTAAAGTTTTCTTATTTGATGAACCATTATCAAACCTTGATGCTGCTTTAAGATCTGAAATGAGAGTTGAAATATCTAAGCTGCATAAAAAAATGAATTCAAATATAATATATGTAACTCATGATCAAGTTGAAGCAATGACATTAGCTGATAGAATTGTAGTTCTTAATAAGGGAAATATTGAACAATATGGAACACCTAGTGAGATTTATTCAGATCCAAATAATATTTTTGTTGCAGAATTTATTGGATCGCCAAAAATGAATATAATTAAGATTAATAAAGAACACATTGCTAATTCAAACACTTTGCACTTATTTAATAATAAAATAACTTTTGATAATTTAGAATTTAAAGATGAGATTTATATAGGTATTAGACCCGAGGATATAAGCTTAAAAAGCAATTGTGAAATCCAGGTAGATGTAAAAGTTGATCTTGTTGAGAATTTAGGATTTGAAAAAATCATTTATTCTAAAGTTTCAGAAAATCAAATTATAATTAAATCCTCAGAGAATATTAATAATCATTCACTAAAGATATCTTTTTCAAAAGATAAGGTATTATTTTTTGATAAGGATGAAAATAGGATTAGATAATTTCTTTTAAATAAAAAATATTATTAATGTTAGCTCAAAAATATAGTAGAAAAATAAGATCTAAACTAGATAATATATACAAAATATTTTTATCTAAAAAAGATATTGATAAATTTGAAGATGAAATAATTCAAATAATTAAAAATTTTAATAAAAGAAATCCTAAAAGGAAAAAGAATATTTCAGAGAAAACTTCATTAATAATTTGTTACGGGGATAGCATTTACTCAGATAAGAAAAAATCAATTTCAGTATTTAAGCATTTTTTTCAAAAAAAATTAAAGAAATGTTTTAATACAATACATTTTTTACCTTTTTATTCCTCAAGTAGTGATGGTGGTTTTTCTGTTAAAGATCATTATAAAATTGAGAATAAACTTGGTAATTGGTCTGATATAAAAAGAATTTCAAAATCAAATGACATTATGGCTGATATTGTAATTAATCATGCATCAGCAAGAGGTTTATGGTTTAGAAACTTTTTAAAAAACAAAAAACCAGGTAGAAATTATTTTTTAACCATCGACTCTAAATTTGATACTTCAAAAGTAATACGTCCAAGGGATCATAAATTATTAAAAAAAATTAATATTTTTAATAAAAAAGAATACCTTTGGAGAACTTTTAGTGCAGATCAATTAGATCTAAATTTTAAAAATCCATCTGTATTAATGAGATTTATTAAAATTATGATTAATCTTATTAATCACGGTGTAACTGTTTTTAGGTTAGATGCAATTGCTTATCTTTGGAAAGAGAGCGGCACTAAATGTATTAATTTAAAACAAACACACGAAATAATTAAACTTTTAAGAACAATTTGTAGTTCTTTAAATGTGGAAACCATAATTGTTACAGAAACAAATTTGCCCGAAAAGGAAAATCTAAGTTATTTTGGTAAAAATGATGAAGCTAATTGGATTTATAATTTTTCTCTCCCACCATTATTAATTCATGCTTTTTTATTTGAGAATAGTTCATATTTAAATCAATGGAGTAGAAAACTTCCAATTACAAAAAATGGAAATAGCTATTTGAATTTTATATCATCTCATGATGGAATTGGTATTAGACCTACAGAAGGAATATTTAACCAAAAAATATTAAACGGTTTTCTTAAAAGACTAAAAAAAAATGGATCAAAGTTTTCATATAGAAAAGTTAAAAATAAATCAAAAAAAGTATATGAAGCAAATATAACTGTTTTCGACGCACTTAAAAAATCGGACTATGATTCAAAAGGAAAATTTTTTTTAGAAAGATATGTTTCTGCGCATTCAATTATGATTTCTTTTGAAGGAATCCCTGCGTTATATTTTAATTCTTTGTTTGGCAAATCTAATGACGAAGCTAAATATATAATAACTGGAGATAATAGAGGCATTAATAGATATAAATGGAATTATAAAAATATTTCAAAAAAACTTAATAACAAAAATTCCAAACAAAGTATATTTTATCGGAAAATCTCAAATTTACTTAGTATCAGAAGAAAGCAAAAAGCATTTCACCCTAATGCCTCAAGACATAATATAAACCTAGGCTCAAAGATTTTCTCTTTCAAGAGAATAAGTATTAATAAAAAACAAACTATAATTTGTATTACAAATTTGTCATCAAAAATTCAAAGAGCACGCCTAAATAAAATTTATCATAATTGGAATAATTTAATTGGATCTAAAATTGAAATAAAAAATAAGCTTTTAATATTAAAACCCTTTGAAACAATTTGGCTAAGTAACAGATAGATATTTTAAGTCCAACCAGACTTTTCCTTAGTTCAAACTTCTTTTTTTTTCAGAACTATGCTTTGCTGTAATGGAAATATAAGTGGAAAATTTGATAAAAGTTTATCTAATCTCAAAAGTAAATTAAAAAAAAATCGGTTCAATGGGATATATCTTGTTTTAGCTATAACTCCACCAGAATTTAAATATGAGAATATTTCACCGTAAGTATGTTTAATTATTTTAAATTTGTTATTTAAATGATTATTAAAATTATCAAAATCTCTAAAAATTATATTTGGAGTAGCTGCATTTGCTGACCATAAATCATTTTTATCATTACAAGGTTCATTTTCATTTAATGGATTAGATTCAAAATTATATCCTTCATGTTTCATTAAAATAATAAAAAATTGACATAAAAGAGAGCAATTACCTTCTTGGATAATATAATATCCATTAGGTTTAAGTATTCTTAATACTTCTTTAAAATGTTTTAATGGAAAAGCCAAGTGGTGAATAAGATTTGATGAAATAATTTTGTCAAATTGTTCATCTTTAAAATTTGTTTTTGTTGCATCAACATTTTTATAATCTAAAAAGTCATAATTTGTAAAATCTGAAGTTCTAATTTTTTTTGAATTAATAAATTCTTTTAGTAAAGAAGCGCCAGAACCTAATTCTAAAATAGAGTCTGATTCATCTATAAAATCATTCATCCAAGTGTATCTATTTTTTAATAGAAAATATAAATTTTTATTTTTCTTGGAAAAAAAATGTTTTCTAGCAGATAAAATATCTCCTTCATGGCTCATCTTATTCTGGGAATGTCTGAAAAAAACTTTTTTTTTAAGGTACATATCTTTAATTCATTAACTTATTAATATTTTTCAATAAATCAATAAAAGATTTATTGCAACAAATGGATTATTAATTAAAAAAGATATATAATAAAATTAATTTATGAATGAGAAGATAAAATATACAGAAGATGATTACCATGGTAATTATTATTCTGGTTTTTCAGGTAAACTGATGAGACAAAATCATGTTATTTTGGAAAAATTCGATTTTGGAACTACTGATAAAATTCTTGAAATTGGAGGAGGTTTCCATCCACATATAGATTTTGTAAAAAATGATTTTAATGAATATCATTGTATAGATTTAGAATCTGCCCAAGATTTAAAAGCATTTATCAATAAAAATCATAAAAAAATAAAATTTAACTATTATGATGGAAAGAAAATTCCATTTCCAGATAATCATTTCGAAAGAATTATTATCTCACATTGTCTAGAACATATTCTGGAACCTGAAAAATTTACGTACGAGATGATGAGAGTTTTAAAAAAAGATGGCATTATATCAATGGCTTTACCTTGTGATCCCGGAATATTGTATAGAGTCGGAAGATTTATTTTTAAAATGACAATGAAAAAAAGAAGCGAAGATTATGATCACGACTATCATGCTGCTTGTGAACATGTAAATTCAATATTTAATTTAAATGTTATTTTGAAAAAAAAATTTAATGTTATTAAAGAAGAATATTTTCCTTTTAAATTGAAAATGATTGATTTAAATTTGTTTTGGATTATACAAATTAAAAAGTAAGTTATTCTTATAATAATTAAGCTGATTTTAAGTAAGTGATAGGTATTTATGGAATTTTTAAGTTTACTTAAAATAAATAATATTTATATAATACAAGTCTTATTCTTAATTAACTTCTTAATAGTTTTTCTTATTTCTTATCCAGTTGGATACTTAATTGGTGGTAATAAAAATTCTAAAAATCTTTTTTACTGCTCAACTATTTCTATTTCTATTGGTGCTATCATTGTAGCTATTATTTTAAATTTTGCAGCTGTACTAGCAAAATATTTAATAATAAGTTTTTTCTTTTTAAATTTAATCATAATTTATAATAATAAAAATATTTTATATGTATTTCTTGAAGAAATAAAAAGAAATAAAGTTTTTCTATTAAATGTATCATTAGTATATTTTTTAATTCTTAATATCGTCTATCCTATTTATTTAGAATCAAATTTTATAGAAATACCCTATAGTAGACACTTAATTTATTATTTTGCACCTATTCAAGAGATATTGAATGCAAATTATTTTTCTAGGATAAGAGTAACAAGTCTGTATCCAATGGAATGGGCCGCTTTTCATTTTTTTCAATCTGCTTTTAATTCTATTTACCTGAATTTTTTAGGAAATTTTGGTTATCTAGGTTTAATAATTTTAAAATGTTTTTTTTCTTCTCTAATTTATTGCAGCTTATTATATTTTATATTTAAAAATGTTAAATTTAGAGAAAAAGAAAAAGTATTAGAAATTCTTTTAATTTTTAATTTTATTTTTTGCTTACTCTTAGTATCTAACTTTAATTGGTTGATTTTTGGAAATGGAACAATAGTAGCGTTTTCAATTTATTTTATATTAAAGAATCTATTTAAGAATAATTCATCAACTAATATAATATTAAGTATCCTCCTAGTAATGGGATCTTTTAAAAATGTTTTAATATCTTCCTTTATTTATTACTATTTTTCTGTAAAAAATCTTAAACATGTCTTGTTTTTAAAATTAAAATTATTGGGAATTAATACAAAGCATTTATTTTTAATTT
>CACHTV010000016.1 GCA_902582875.1 uncultured Pelagibacteraceae bacterium
TTCTAGGTAAAATAGTACCCATAAAATTAACAGCTTCTGATGATATTGATCAAGTTCATAAGGGAAATTATCCAAGAGATATCCCTGAAAAGAATAGAAGAGTAAATGATTATCAGCTGCAGATTTACGATATGCTTAATGAGAGAGGAGATATTTTATCAGAGTTTAACATTAGTTTTTTTACAAATCCTGACTCAAGAGAGGCAGAACTAGCAGGTATAGCTAGCTCGTTTATGGGAACAGTTTTTAGTATATTAGTGTGTTTAGCATTTTCATTTCCTGTTGCAGTGCTAGCTGCAATTTATCTCGAGGAATTTGCACCAAAAAATAAATTTACAGATTTTATAGAAGTAAACATTAACAATTTAGCAGCCGTTCCATCGATAGTATTTGGTTTGCTAGGTCTCGGTATTTTATTAGCAGTTTTTAATTTACCAAGATCGACACCACTTGTTGGAGGAATTACTCTGTCACTTATGACATTACCAACAATAATTATTGCTGCAAGAGCCTCTTTAAAAGCTGTTCCTCCAAGTATAAGAGAAGCTGCTTTAGCGATGGGTGCAAGCAATATGCAAACGACCATGCATCATACTGTGCCACTATCAATGCCTGGAACTTTATCTGGAACGATAATTGGCTTGGCTCAAGCTTTAGGGGAAACAGCCCCTTTAATTTTAATAGGAATGGTTGCTTTTGTGAATACAATACCTGGTACGCCAGTTGATCCTGCTGCAAGTTTACCAGTTCAGATATATATATGGTCAGAAAGTGCTGAGAGGGGTTTTGTTGAAAAAGTATCTGCATGTATTATGGTGCTTCTAGCTTTTTTAATTTTAATGAACTTGGCAGCTCAAATCGTTAGACACAAATTTGAAAAGAAATGGAGTTAAATGAGTAAAATAAAAGCGGAAAATGTAAATGTTTATTACGGATCCAAACAGGCATTATTTGACATCTCTATAGATATAGCAGAAAAAGAAGTTACAGCTTTAATTGGACCATCTGGGTGTGGAAAGTCTACTTTCTTAAGATGCTTGAACAGGATGAACGACGTCATAGAAATTTGTAGAGTTGAAGGCAGTATTAAAATGGACAACCTAGAACTGAATTCAAGAAAGTTAGATGTTGTGAGACTTAGGGAGAACGTTGGTATGGTTTTTCAAAAACCCAATCCATTCCCTAAAACAATTTATGAAAATGTAGCTTATGGGCCTACTATTCACGGTATTGCACAGAGCAAAGAAGAAATGGATCAAATAGTTGAAACAAGTTTGAAAAAAGCTGCCCTGTGGAACGAAGTTAAAGATAGACTTGATGAAATCGGAACTGGTTTATCAGGCGGTCAACAGCAACGACTATGTATTGCAAGAGCTATATCTGTAAGCCCAGAAGTGATTCTTATGGACGAACCATGTTCAGCGCTTGACCCAATAGCAACAGCTCAAATTGAAGAACTTATTGATGATCTTAAAAAAGAGGTCACAATTGTAATAGTTACCCACTCAATGTCACAAGCAGCTAGGGTATCTCAAAAAACGGGTTTCTTTCATTTGGGAAAACTTATAGAATTTGGATCAACAGATAAAATATTTAAAAATCCTGACAAACAACAAACTCAGGATTACATTACAGGGAGGTTTGGTTAATGAGTGAAAAACCGCACATAGTAAAATCTTACGAAGAGCAACTTCAGTTATTAAAAGATACAATAGTGAAAATGGGAACTGGAGTTGAGAAACAGCTTGAAAACACTATTCAATCTTTAGTTAAAAAAGACATTAGTTTAGCAGAAAAATCTATCAAAGATGACGAATTAATCGATAAGTATGAAATAAATATAGAAGAGCAAGTTGTAAATTTGATTGCCTTAAGGCAACCTATGGCAATAGATTTAAGAGAAACAGTTGTTGCCTTAAAAGTTTCTTCAGACTTAGAGAGAATTGGTGATTTAGCAAAAAACATCTCAAAACGATTAACTAAAATTGGAACTGATTTACCTAATGATATTACTAAAAATTTCGAAATAGCTGGTTTAAAAGCATCAAAACAAGTCAATGCAGTTTTAAATTCGTATTTACATAGAGCTAAAGACACAGCAGAAAATGTTTGGAATTCTGATGAAGAAATAGATCAAATGACTAATTCTAATATGGAAGCTGCAGTAAAGCATTTAGAAAAAAATAAAAACGATATACAAAAAGTAACCCAACTACTTTTCATGCTTAAAAATATTGAGAGGATTGGAGATCATGCAACCAATATTGCAGAGCAAGTTTATTTTCTGATTACAGGAGATTATTTAGAGGGAGACCGACCAAAAGGATAATGAGGGCAAATTTATTCATTGTTGAAGATGAAATGCCCATCGTAACTTTACTTAAATACAATTTAGAAAAAGAGGGTCACAAAGTTGATTATGCAGTCAATGGAGAAGACGCTATTAGAAATATAAAGGAAAAAAATCCTGATTTAATTTTATTAGATTGGATGTTGCCAGATATTTCAGGTGTTGAAGTCTGTAAAAATTTGAAAAGAAGCAATCTTCACAAAAATATCCCAATCATTATGTTAACAGCCAAAGGTGAGGAAGAAGACAAACTTAAAGGATTTGAAACAGGAGCTGATGACTACGTAACTAAGCCATTCAGCCAAAAAGAACTTATTGCAAGAGTTAACGCTTTATTAAAGAGATCTAAACCAAGTGTTGCCGCTGATGTTGTAGTATTTGAGGATCTTAAAGTAGATAGAGTTCAACGAAGAGTTTATAGAGCAGATAAAGAAGTTATAGTTGGTCCTACAGAATTTAAACTAATTGATTTTTTAATAAAGAATCCAAAAAGAGTATATTCGCGTGAGCAACTTCTAAATTCTGTATGGGGAGATGATATTTATGTTGAGTCCAGAACTATAGATGTTCATATAAGAAGACTAAGAAAAGCAATAAATATTGATGGCAAGAAAGATCTTATCAGAACAGTAAGATCTGCTGGCTATTCCTTAGATGTTTGAAGATCTTTTGGCTTTATAAATGATATTAATTTTCCTTTAACTTTTGATAACTTTTCCCAATCATTGAAATTAAAACTTACTTCAGCAACGGCTGCAGTAGGAAATTTTCTTTTTAAATTTTCAAATTGTTCAGAGTTTTCTTTAAGACAGATTCGATTTATGAGTTCACTAATTGAAGGTTCATGATTGATTAAAAGTAAAGTTTTATAATTATCAACTGTTTGTTTTAAGATATGAATAATTTCATCCTCACTAGCATGATAAAGCGCTTTTTTTTTAATAATTTTCTTAAAACTGATTTTTTCTGACAATATATTTAATGTTTGTATTGTCCTTTTAGAGGATGAGCAATAAACTAAATCAAATTTTAATTTCTTTTTAATAAAAAATTCACAAATTAATTTTGCTGAATTTACCCCTCTTTTATTCAATGGCCTGTCATGATCATCTAAATCTGGAAAATCCCAACTAGATTTAGCGTGTCTCATCGCATATAATTTAAACATATTTTTAATTTAACATTTATATATGTCGAAAGCATCATTTTCAGAAAACGCTAATATTAGCAATCAACTCATAAACAGAGAATTATCTTGGCTTCAGTTTAATGATCGTGTTTTAGAAGAGTCAAAAGATAAAACAAATCCTCTATTTGAAAGAGTAAAATTTTTATCAATCGCAGGTACAAATTTAGATGAATTTTTTATGGTAAGAGTCGCTGGACTTTTTAATCAAATTAAAGATGGTTTTGACGAATTAAGCGCAGATGGATTAACTGCAGAGGATCAATTAAACAGGGTCGTATTAAAAACTAAAGATCTATTAAAGAAGCAAAACGAAGCGTTCCTAGAGTTGAAAAAAGAGCTATCAAAAGAAAAAATTTTCATTCGAAAAATGTCAGAACTAAATAAGAAGGATCTTATGTATCTAAGAGAATATTTTCAGGAAACAATTTATCCTATAATAACACCTACTGCCATCGATCCATCACATCCCTTTCCTTTTATACCAAATAAAGGCCAAGCAATCTTATTAAGAATGAGCAGAATTAAAAAAAAAAGAGAACTAAACGCAATTATAGTTATACCAAGAGCACTTCCAAAATTTATATCTCTAAAAAATTCTGAAACAATAAATGAATTTGTCACAATTGATGACGTAATTTGTAAATTTGCAAATGAAATATTTCCAGACCATAATATCGAGGCAAGTTTGCAGTTTAAAATAATTAGAGACAGCGAAATTGAAATAGATGATGAAGCTGCTGATCTTGTGAGATATTTTGAAAAAGCAATTAAGAAAAGAAGAAGGGGAAACGTAGTTAAACTTGAAGTACTCACTAATTCAAATAAAAACCTTTTAAATTTTATTTCAAAAAAATTTAAAATGGACGAAGATCATATTTATGAGGTTGAAGGATTGGTTGGAATACAAGATATAGATGAAATTTGTAAAAAGAAAGATCCAAAGCTGAGATTTAAAAAGTTTAATCCTAGAGAAGTTGAAAGATTGAAGGAATTTGATGATAAATTTTTTTCAGCTATAAGAAGTAAAGATTTTGTTGTACACCACCCTTTTGAAACTTTTGATGTAGTAATTCAATTTTTAGAAGCTGCAGCAAAAGATCCCAAAGTTATCGGTATCAAACAAACTTTGTATCGAACCACACCTGACTCTCCTATCGTAAAAGCACTAAGTAGAGCAGCAGAAAACGGAAAAGTTGTTACAGCCGTAATAGAAATAAAAGCTCGATTTGATGAGGAAGCTAATATTGAATTATCTAGGAAACTAGAGAAAGCTGGCGTTCAAATTGTTTACGGATTCGCAAAATACAAAACGCATGCAAAAGCAAGTTTAGTTTTAAGAAAAGAAGGAGCAAAAACGCGAAGCTATGTTCACTTAGGCACAGGAAACTATCATCCAATTAACGCAAAAATTTATACTGACTTATCACTGTTTAGCTCTAATCAAGACTTGGCCAAAGATGTTGAAAAATTTTTCAATTATGTAACTGGTTATGCAAAACCCAAAAAATTGAATAAAATTTTTATGTCTCCATTAAATAGTAGGAATTTTTTTGAAGAAAAAATTGAAAATGAAATTGTAAATGCAAGTAAAGGAAAACCTGCAGAAATATGGGCAAAAATGAATTCTCTTGTAGACCCTGGAATTATTAAGAAATTTTACGAAGCTTCAAACGCAGGAGTAAAAATAAATTTATCGGTAAGAGGAGTATGTTGCTTAAGACCTGGAATTAAAGGTCAATCTGAAAATATAAAAGTAAAAAGCCTTATTGGCAGATTTTTAGAACACTCAAGAATTTATTGTTTTGCAAATGGTAGTTCTATGCCCTCTCGAGAGAATCAGGTATATATTTCATCTGCAGATTTAATGCCTAGAAATTTAGATAGAAGAATTGAAATTATAATTCCAATAGAAAACAATACTGTACATGAGCAAATTTTAGATCAAATTATGTTAGCCAACTTTAAAGATAAATCAGAAACATGGTATTTAGATAGCTTAGGAAATTATCATAAAGAACAAGAAAAAGGCTTTTCAGCACATTCCTATTTCATGAAGAACCCAAGTTTATCAGGTCGTGGTAAGTCAATTTTAAGAGCTAAACCTCAAAATTTGAGATTAGTAAAATGAAACCAGAATTAAAAAATCTTTTTAAATTTCAGTCTAATAAAAAGTCTAAGCAAGCCATAATAGATCTTGGATCAAATTCAGTAAGAATGCTCATATACGATAATTTTAAAATTTCTCCAATTCCAGTCTTTAATGAAAAAGCAGTTTGCAAACTTGGAAAAAATTTAGATAAATCTAAAAAACTAAATCCCGATGGAATTAAAAGTTCTTTAAAAGTTCTAAATAGATTTAAAGAAATTTTAGATATTTCAGACGTTCAAGATTTAGAAATTATTGCAACAGCAGCTTTTAGAGAGGCCACTGATGCAAGTGAATTTTTAAGAGAAATTGAAAAAATATTTAATAAAAAACCACTAGTGTTATCTGGCGAGGAAGAAGCAAGAACATCAGCAAACGGTGTAATGGTAGGATTTGATGAAGTAGATGGACTTGTTGCAGATTTAGGAGGTGGAAGTTTAGAACTTGCCAGAGTTTCTAACAATCAAATTTTTGAAACAACCTCTTTACCTCTTGGAGTATTAAGACTTGAAAATAATCCTATTATAAAAAAAAGAAATTTGGGAAAATATGTTAGAAAATGTTTAAGAGATGAAAAATGGCTTTCTAAAAAGAAATTTAAAAATATATATTTGGTAGGAGGGACTTGGAGATCATTATTTAAATATCATCTCTTTAAAGAAAAACACCCATTACATATTTTGCATCAATATAAGCTCTCAAAAGATGCAGCAGTTAAATACTTAAACAGAATTTCAAAATTTAATAAATCATCTTTGAAATCAATGGAATATATTACTAAATCTAGAACTCCCTATTTACCTTTTAGCTCTATAATACTTAACGAAATAATTGAAGTAGCAAGCCCCTCAAAAGTTATTTGCTCAATCAGTGGACTAAGAGAGGGGCATATGAATACAATTATAAACCAAGGAATGAGTGAGGATGAAATTTTCAAATTAAAAACTGATGGTATATCTTTTAAAAAAGGGGACTATGGAAAGAGTTTTGAGAAATATTTTAATTTTATTTCACCATTATTTGAAGACAACGAATATTTTAATCGAAGATTACTAACCTTGGCTTGTATCTTAAGTAAAATGGATTGGGGCCTAGGAGCTTTTCAAAAAGCAGAGTTAGTTTTTATGGAAGTGTTAAATACTCCATTACTAAAACTAGAACATAGAGATAGAGTAAAAGTTGCATCAGCAAGTTTTTGGAGACATTGTGGTTTAAAATATAATCCGAATTATCAGTTTCTAACCTTACTAAATAACAAGGAGATTTTATCCTCAAAGCAAGTGGGATCTGCTTTAAGGTTAGCAGAGTCACTTACAAGCATGTCTTCGTTGTTGTTAGATGAATTTAAAATTTATAAAAGAAATAAGACTATTTTTTTGAAAATACCTAAAAATCATAGTGATATAGTCTCAAAACAAGTAACTAAAAGACTTAAAAATCTAGCAGGAGAGATGAATGTCGACTCTAATATCATTTATTCTTGAAAATTAATAAATCTTTAACTTAATTTAAATATTTTTTTAGCATTTTTATATTATTAAATGTTCATCAGTCTCCCGACTGTTTGTTAATTAATTAGCCCAAGGTATTAATATTACCTTGGGCTGCCCTCCAACTATAAAAAAATTTTTCTAATTAAATAGACAGCTAATATTCCACCAATAATTTCAGCAATGATATAACTAGGAGTATTTAAGTAATTTATTCCAGTAAATGTGTCTGTAAAAGTTCTTGCAATTGCTACCGCTGGATTTGCAAATGAAGTTGAAGAGGTAAACCAATAACCTGCTGTAATAAAAGTAGCAACTGATGAGGCGACTGCAAGTTTACCACTTTTTAAAGATCCGAATATCACAAAAATTAATCCAAAAGTTGCAATGATCTCAGCTGTAAAAATATTTATTCCAGGTCTAATCTTCTCTGATAGCTGTAACAAAGGAAGATCAAACATAAAATTAGCCAACATTACTCCTAACATGCAACCTAAGATTTGAGCTGAGATATAAATGATAATTAAATTTTTTTTAATCTTATTGGTAAAATACATTGCTAAAGTAACGACAGGATTGAAATGTGCTCCAGAGATATCACCGATTGAAGTAATCAGAACAAATAATCCTGCACCTGTAGCTAAAGTATTCGCTATTAACATTACAGCGACGTCATCAGTTAGATTTTGAGCCATAATACCTGAACCAACAATTATCATGACTAAAAAACAACTTCCTATAAATTCACCAATAAATATTTTTTTACTTTTCATTTTTTATCCAATTTTTAATTTTTTCATTAATTATATTATAAGTTTCTTCAGCTATTAAATTTATTTTATCTTTATTTTTAGTTTTTTTAAATTTTTCAACAGGGTCCTCAATATCCCAGTGTGTAATGGTCTTTTTTTTGGGCCATACAGGACAAACTTCTTTATTAGCGTTATTACAAACTGTAATCACGTAATCAATATCAATATCATTTTTTAAAAATTCATCAAAATTTTTTGAATAATAAGTGTCTAAATTAAATTTTTTTCCTTCAAGATACTCTTTAATGTAAGGATTGATTTTTCCTGAAGGATTACTTCCGGCACTAAATGCGATGAATTGATTTCGGTAATTTTTATTTACAATACTTTCTGCTATTATGCTTCTCGCAGAGTTTCCAGTACAAACAAACAATATTGTTTTTGTTTTCCTCATAAAAAATGTTTTGAAGTGTCCCGAACTTAAGGAACCAAAATTTGATAAAAACCAATAATAAATAATGGTATCTGTAACCCAAAATTAGTTAATATTGCTTTATCCTTAGAAATAAAACCTGCAATAGTCCAACCAACAACTCCAGCTCCATGAAACATTATATTTACTGGATACATATTCAAATTTGTTAATAAAATACCTGTAAGAACTAAAAAAGTACTTAACCATTTAAGGTATTTTTTAATAAACTTCATAGTTAATTATATGATTGTAATGTTAAAGTTTTGTTAACCAGATGAGGCTTTAACTTTTTTCTCGATAAATTCTGGAATTTCATCTCCCAGATCATCTTCTTTTTGGTTTTTAGGCTGAAATGCGTACAAAACATGTAACTTGCAATATGGAAATTCACCTTCAGGTTTTCTACCACAGAAATAAAACTTTTCTTCATTAGGATGACCTATTGGCCATTTACAAGTTTTTTCAGTTAGTTCTTCTAAAGATTTAGGATTTTCAGCTTCAAAGTTTTTATCTAGTAAAATTGATTGAAACTTGGCCTTTCGAGACATAGGGGCTGCTGTACGTTTTACTATTTGTTTATTTTCTCTAGATCTAGGTGTACTAGATTGCTTAGAAGGGGCTCTGGCTTCCAAGTTTAATCTGTGAGCCTTACCAATGACAGCATTTCGGGTAGTATCTCCTAACATTTCCGCTATTTGACTTGCTGTATGCCCCTTTGACCAAAGTTCTTTTAATTTTTCAACTTTCTCGCTAGTCCAACTCATTGTATAATTTTGCTATATTTAGTATTTCTATTATAACTAAAACATTATGTTGTAGTTTAAAACACTAAAACGATTTAGGGCTGTTAATAGCTTTAGTTTTGCACAGTTTTTTTAATAAGGAGTTATAAGACTATCAATGGTTGAAATTACAAAAAAATATAAAATGGGCAGAAGAAGATTTGGTTTAATTAACTGGGTTGGAGCTTGGACTTTATATCAGAAAGAAGTTTTAAGATTTTTAATTGTTTGGGCGCAGACAATTTTTTCTCCATTAGTTTCATCATTGCTTTTTTTAATGGTACTCTCTCTAGCGATAGGTAATGAGAGAGGGGAGGTTTTAGGGGTCCCTTTTATTACTTTTTTAGCTCCAGGCTTGATTGCAATGCAAGTAATTCAACAGGCTTTTTCTCACTCTTCTTCATCATTTATGATCAGCAAGATACAAGGAAATATAGTTGATCTACTTTATGCACCTTTATCTGCAACAGAAGTGACGATTTCAGTCTCTTTGGCCGCTGTTACTAGAAGTTTTATGATAGCAACAGTCTCTATATTGACTTTTTATTTTATCGTTGATTTGCAAATTAAAGATTTTTTTACTTTGATTTTGTTTATATTTTTATCTTCTTTTATTTTAGGAAATATAGGAATTATCGCTGGTTTATGGGCAGAAAAGTTCGATCATATGGCGACCGTTACAAATTTTGTAATTATTCCACTGTCTTTTCTATCAGGTACATTTTATTCAATTGATAGACTGCCCGGTTTTTTGCAAACTATAAGTAAAGCAAATCCCTTTTTTTATATGATTGATGGAATTAGGTATAGTTTTATTGGAGACGCAGATGGCTCAATCAAAACAGGAATAATTTACTTATTGATTTTGAGTGTTTTAACCTGGTTAGTTACTTATATTTTATTTAAAAAAGGTTATAAAATTAAATCATGAGTAAAATTTTAAATACCTACAATAGAAAGAAAATCTCTTTTACCAAGGGTAAAGGAAGCTATCTATATGCATCAAATGGAAAAAAATATTTAGACTTTTGCGCTGGTATAGCGGTTTGTAGTCTTGGGCACGCTAACGATTATTTAATAAGATCTATTAACAAACAATCTAAAAAATTGTGGCATGTTTCGAATGTCTTTACCATTCCAGAACAAGAAAAATTAGCAAAAAGACTTACTCAAAAAACTTTTGCTGACTACGTATCTTTCCAAAATTCTGGAGCAGAAGCTACTGAGGCAGCAATAAAATTTGCTAGAAGATATTTTTACTCAAAAGGACAACCAAAAAAAAATAGGGTGCTTTGTATAAACAATAGTTTTCATGGAAGAACTATTGCAGCTATATTTGCCAGTAATAGTAAAAAAGCAATTGAAGGTTTTGGGCCGAAGGTCGATGGCTTTGATCATTTCAATTTTGGGGACCATAAAGGTCTTGAAAAAGCTATAACAAAAAGAACAGCTGCAATTATGGTTGAAACAATTTTAGGTGAAGGTGGGATCAAAGTTATCCCAGATTTTTGCCTTAAAGGGCTTAGAAAATTATGTAATAAGAAAAAAATATTACTTATTTTAGATGAAGTGCAATGTGGAGTTGGAAGAAGTGGTAAATTTTTTGCTTTTGAATATGCAAAAATTAAACCAGATATCGTGCCAATAGCAAAAGGAATTGGTGGCGGTTTCCCATTAGGTGCGGTTTTAGTGAATAAAAAAGTAGCCTCAGGCATGAAGCCTGGAACACACGGATCAACATTTGGCGGTAACCCATTAGCAATGAGCGTTGGAAATGCTGTTATGGATGTAATGTTTAAAAAAGATTTCTTAAAAAATGTTAGTAAAAATGGAAAATATTTTATTTATCAACTCAATAAAATTAAAAGTAAATATCCAAAGATTATTAAAGAGGTTAGAGGTAAAGGACTATTAATTGGACTTTGTCTTCATGTAAATCAAGCTAAATTTATTCAAAAACTTTTAGATAATAATTTGTTAACGGTTAGAGCCGCTGAGAATGTTGTCAGACTTTTGCCTCCTTTAAATGTCAAAAGAAATGAAATAAATTTAGGTTTAAAAATAATAGAGAAAGTTTGCAAAAAATTTAAATGAAAAACTTTATAAATATCTCTGATTGTTCTTCTTCAGAGCTTAGAACAATCATCGAAGAAGCAAAAAAGAGAAAAAAAAATAGATCAGGTTTAAATAAATCTGCGCCCGACATAGATAAACCTTTTGAGGGTAAATCCATGGCTATGATTTTTGAAAAACCTTCTACTAGAACAAGAATGTCTTTTGACATCGCTGTTAAACAATTGGGAGGTACTTCCATTGTTTTAAATCCAGAAGGAATTCACTATGGAAAAGGAGATGAAACTTTAAAGGATACCGCAAAAGTATTAACTGAATATGTTGATATTGTTATGCTAAGAACAGCATCTCATAAAAATTTAGAAGAATTCGGAAAACATTTAGGAATACCAATAATTAATGGACTTTCAGATAAAAGTCACCCTTGTCAAATTATGTCTGACATAATGACTTTCGAAGAAACTAAAGGCTCAATAACTGGAAAAATAATTTCTTGGCTAGGAGATGGAGATAATAATATGTCGAATTCTTTAATAGAAGCTGCAGGTAAATTCGGTTTTCATTTAAAAATTGGATGTCCTAACAAATATATGCCAAATAAGAAGATATTAAGTTGGGCAAAAAAAAATAAAGTAAACCTCTTAGTAACAAAAAAACCTGAAGAGGCAGTAAAAGACTCTGATTGTATTATGACAGATAAATGGGTTTCAATGAACGATAAGGTTAATAAAAAAGTTAAAAAGAAAAATTTAAAAAACTACCAGGTTAATGAAAGATTAATGCAAAAAGCAAAATCAGACGCAATTTTTATGCACTGCCTACCAGTGGGAAGAGGTGAAGAGGTAACAGATAATGTAATTGATGGTGAGCAATCAGTGGTGTGGAGACAAGCACTGAATAGAGTCCATGTTCAAAAAAGTATTATTAACTGGTGCTTAGATTAAGGTGTAGGAAGAGGATTATCACTTTTAGAGTTCATAAACAAAATTACTGAAGCTCTATCTTTTTCTTTTTTTAAACCCGCAAAAGCCATCTTCGTTCCTTTAATATGAGCAGAGGGTTTAATTAAAAATCCATTCATTTCTGCAAATGTCCAATTTTTTCCATAAGCAGCTAAAGCTTTGGAATACTTATAACCTGATACTGCAGCTGTTTTTCTTCCCAACACACTCCAAAGATTTGGACCTATCAAATTTTTTCCACCTGCAGATATCATATGACAAGCACTACATCTTTTGAAAACTTTTTCTCCATGCTCAACACTTCCCATAGCTAAAAGTTCATTTATTCCAACCGCTGCTTTTTCAGTTGTAGAAGCTAAAGTTGGCTCTACCTTCTCTACCTTGTAAGCAGATTGTTGAGGCTTATCTGCACGAAATAAGATGTCAGCAAATTTATTAATACTAAAAACAACTACTACTGTAGCTAAGATTGCTGCTATAATTTTATTTAATTCAAAACCATCCATAAATTTGATAAATACTTATCTGACGTATAGCACGACTATATAAAAAATACTTAAAATTACTTAATATTTTTTTGCGTCTTTGAGACGCACAACTATGAACAAAATTGCAATAATAATACCCTCTAGACTAAAGGCTCAAAGATTGCCCAATAAACCTTTGAAACTTATAAACAATAAAGAAATGATCTTACATGTTTATGATAGAGCTATTAAGTCGGAAGTTGGAAAAGTTTACGTTGCTACACCAGATCAAGAAATAATCGATACTGTTAAAATTGCTGGAGGTAACGCGATAAAAACATCTGATAATCATGAGACAGGTACAGATCGAGTATTTGAAGTTTTTGAAAAAACATTAAATAGCGAACCCGACGTAGTTATTAATTTGCAGGGGGATATGCCCAACATTCAACCGCAGGCAATTTCTAATTTAGTATCTTATATGAGCAAAAATAAATGCGATATTGGAACTTTGGCAAGTGACTTTAATTCTGATACTGAAATACAAGATCCAAATATAGTCAAAGTGGCAGTAAAAGAAAAACTTATAAATAATAATTTTTTAAATGCTCTTGATTTCTTTAGAATAAATGAAAATTCGATTTATAAATTATATCATCATATTGGTATTTATGCCTTTACTAATAAAGCTTTGATACGATATGTAAGTTTAAAAAGATCTAAACTTGAATTAGATAGAAAACTAGAGCAACTTAGAGCGCTAGAAAATAAAATGTCCATACACGTTGGTTATATTGAATCTTCTCCATTAAGTGTTGACACCGAAGAAGATCTAATTGAAGTTAAAAATTTGATGGAAAAAAATGAAAAAAATTAAAATTGCAATTCAGGGAGAGCTTGGTGCTTATTCACATATAGCTGTTAATAATTTATTTCAAGATGCAGAAATCAAAACTTGTGCAACTTTTGAAGAAACATTCAAACAAGCTTATGATGATGAAAGTTATAAAATTGTCATTCCTATAGAAAATTCTTTAGCTGGAAGAGTGGCTGATATACATTATTTATTACCTAAATATAAATTACAAATTCATGGAGAATATTTTTTAAATGTTGAACATAATTTACTTAGCAAACCAGAGTCAGAAATTAGTGATATAAAATTTGTTAGAAGTCATGCTCAAGCTATAGGACAATGTCAAAAAATAATTAATAAAAATAAATTTCAGCCTATTATTTCTGCTGATACTGCTGGTTCTGCAAAAGAATTAGCGGAGGGAAATGATAAGTCTATTGCAGCCATTGCCTCAGATCTTTCAGCTAAAATTTATAAACTGAAGATTTTAGAAAAAAATATAGAAGATGAAAAAGGTAATGTTACTCGTTTTTTAATAATGGGAAAAAATATAGAACAACCAGAATTTAAAAAAGAAAAAAAATATATAACTAGTTGTATTTTTAGAGTTAAAAGTGAGCCTTCTGCTCTTTATAAGTGCTTAGGAGGATTTGCGACAAACCAAGTAAATTTAACAAAACTAGAAAGTTTTTCAGTTAAAAATACTTTTGATCAAGCAAATTTTTATTTAGATTTAGAAGGTCATTTAGAAGAATCTGGAGTAAAAAAGGCAATGGAAGAACTGGGTTTTCATACTGTGACTTTACAGATATTGGGCGTTTATGAAGCCTCAACATTTAGGCAAAAATAGTCCACAAAATTAGAATCTAGCCTTGTAGTATTTAAATTGATCTTGATATACTCATATTGAGGTTGGCATCAGGTGGATGTTTCATAAACCCGGTCAGGTCTGAAAAGAAGCAGCCGTAGTGAAAATTATTCAGGTTGTTGCCTGCCTCTATACAGGTACAAATAATGAGAGAAAGTAAAATCTTAGCACTTAAATACAGACCTCAAGAATTTAAAGATTTAATAGGCCAAGAAGTAATGTCTCAAACTATTACCAATGCAATTAAACTTGGCAAAACTCCCAATGCTTATCTTTTAACAGGAATAAGAGGAGTTGGAAAAACTACTACGGCTAGATTAATAGCAAAAGCATTAAACTGTCAAAAAAATACTGATGAAAAAATAAAATGTTCTAGCGAAAAATTTTGTCCTACATGTGAAGAAATAATTAGCTCTAATCATATAGATATTCTAGAGATGGATGCAGCTTCAAGAACAGGAATAGACGATGTAAGAGAATTAATTGAAAATTCAAAGTACAGTCCTACTAGCGCTAAGTATAAAATTTTTATAATCGATGAAGTTCATATGCTTTCAAAACAAGCATTTAATGGTTTACTTAAAACACTTGAGGAACCTCCTCCTAGTTTAAAGTTTATTTTAGCTACTACCGAGGTAAGAAAAATACCTGTAACTATTTTATCTCGCTGCCAAAGATTTGACCTTAAACGAGTTAGCGTTGACAACCTTTTTAATCATTTAAAAGACATTTCAGGAAAGGAGAATGGTAAAATTTCTGACGACTCAATCAAACTAATTGCAAGAACTTCGGAGGGCTCTGTGAGAGACGCAATATCTCTCTTAGATAGAGCTTTAATTTCGCAATCTATTAGTGAAAACAAAATTATAGAAGAAACTGATGTTCGAGAAATGCTAGGACTTGGTGACCGAAGTAAAATGATATCTTTATTTAGAGAAGTTTTAACGGGCAATGAGAAAGAAGCATTAAAGTATTTAAGAGAATTGATCAATAATGGAATAGACGCTAAAAATTTTTTAAACGATATCTTAGAGATCCTTTATCTTTTTAGTAGAAGATTAAATTTAGGACCTATTGAAAAAGATATGACAATATCAGAATCAGAAGTTCAAATGATAGACAAATATTCAAAAAATTTGGATATGCAGGATCTAGGATTATTTTGGCAGCTTACGATAAAAACAATCGATGATCTTAAAATTGTTGGTAATGAAAATCTAATACTGGAAATGTATATAATGCAGCTAGTTCATCTAAAAAATATTGATAGTAGAAAAGAAGTTTTAAATAAAGATATTGAAGATAACGTCAATAAAAAAGAACAAAGTTTTGTTGGAGAAAATTTAGAAAAAGAAAATTCAGAAAATAACTTATCATCAAAAATTACAAATCAATTAAAAAATACAGATCAAATTAAAAAAAATCCTATCAAAAGTCTATCTCCTGAAATTAGTAAAACTAAGATTGAGATCACGAGCTTTCAAGACTTAATTGATCAAGCTAATAGAGAAAGAGAACTTGAACTTAAGTTTGATTTAGAGCGCAATGTTAAGTTAGTTAGCTTCAATAGAGGAAAAATAGATATTAGTTTTAACGAAAAATTAAATCAAAATTTTATCAAGAATCTTACTGAAAAATTATTACTCTGGACTGGAGAAAGGTGGATTATATCTTTAAGTAAAAATAGTGATGCCAAGAGTATCTACGAACAAAATCTAGAAAAAAAATCATCCAAATTTGAAGAATTTAAAAAAAGTGATTTAGCAAAACAAATGGAAAAAGCATTTCCAGATGCAAAACTTATAGATATTCAAGAGGAGAGTAATGACTAATTTTGCAGATATGCTCTCAAAAGCAAAAGCCATGCAAGACAAAATGAAAGAAGCTCAAGAGCGAATAAAAAAAATTGAAGCTGAAGGTGAAGCGGGCGGTAATTTAGTTAAAATAATTTTAACTGGCGATTATGAGTTAAAATCAATCGTCATTAGTGAGCAAGCAAAAGAAGAAAAGCAAGAAATTATCAATGATTTAATTATTGCAGCTTATAATAATGCTAAGGAAAATTTAAAAAAAAAATCTGCTGAAGAGCTTGCTAAAGTAACTGGAGGACTAGATTTACCTTCCGATTTTAAACTACCTTTTTAATGGACAATAATATTCCTGAAATAAACGAACTTATAAAACAATTTTCTAAACTTCCAGGTTTAGGACCTAAGTCAGCAAAGAGAATTATTTTAAAATTAATTAATAATAAAGACAGTATGGTAAAACCTTTGGCCAAGTCATTAGCCCAGGTATATAAAAATGTAGTACGTTGTGTTGATTGTGGAAATCTAAAAATAATGGATAAAATTTGCATATGCTCAACTAAAAATAATTATGATAAAATCTGTGTTGTTGAGAATCTTGCAGATATGTGGGTTATCGACTCTGCAAATATTTATAAAGGTCATTTCCATATTTTAGGTGGAACTTTAAATTCAAGCGAAAACTATGAGCAAAAAAATCTATTAATCGACTCCCTAGTAAAAAGGATAAAAAAAAACAATCTAAAAGAGGTAATTATTGCAACAAGTGCAACAGTTGAAGGACAAACAACTGCTCATTATATCGAAGATACTATTAAAAACGGTAAAATTAAAATTACAAAATTAGCTCAAGGATTGCCAGTTGGTGGTGAAATCGAACAGCTTGATGACGGAACTTTATTCTCAGCTTTTAAGAATCGAGTGCCTGTTACAGGCAGCTAAGCCGATGATTTTTTTTCTAGCCTTTTTTGATGTAAAAGAGGCTCAGTATATCCAGAAGGCTGAACTCTTCCTTTAAAAACTAAATCACAAGCAGCTGAAAAAGCTATTGAGTTATCAAAATCATCTGACATTTTCAAATATCCTGATCTTCCACTTCGAAAGTATGCTGGATCTTTTTCGTTTTGTTTGTCTACGATAGTAGCCATTTTTTTCATAACTTTCATCACTTGGTCTTTTGTGCAAATACCATGATGCAACCAATTAGCTATGTGTTGAGAAGATATTCTAAGCGTTGCTCTATCTTCCATTAAACCAATATTATTTATGTCTGGGACTTTAGAGCAACCTACTCCTTGATCAATCCATCTAACAACATAACCTAAAATACCTTGGGCATTATTTTCTAGCTCACGATTTATATCCTCAACTGACCAGTTTGGTCTATCAGCTTTTGGTATTTCTAAAAGATCTTCTAATTTTGCTTTTTTTCTTGATTTAATTTTTTCTTGTTCATTAAATACGCTTACTTTGTGATAGTGCATGGAGTGTAGTGTTGCAGCTGTTGGAGATGGCACCCAAGCACAGTTAGCTCCTGATTTAGGATGCCCAATCTTTTGATCCATCATGTCTTTCATTTTATCTGGCATAGCCCACATACCTTTTCCAATTTGAGCTTTTCCTGAAAAACCACAATCTAAACCTATATCAACATTCCAGTTTTCATAAGAATTTAACCAAGTAGATTTTTTCATTTCACCTTTGAAAATCATTGGGCCTATCTCGAATGAAGTATGCATTTCATCTCCAGTTCTGTCTAGGAAACCTGTGTTGATAAAAACAATCCTATCTTTTACTTCTCTTATACATTCTTTTAAGTTGATTGTTGTTCTTCTCTCTTCATCCATTATACCAACTTTAATAGAAAATCTTTTTATTCCCAAAGCATCTTCTACTTTTTCAAATAAAGTATTGGTAAAGGCTACTTCCTCTGGGCCATGCATTTTTGGCTTAACAATATAAAAAGATTTTGTTCTCGAATTTTTTTTATTCTTAAAATCATGCATAGCGCATAGAGTAGAAATAAAGGCATCCATAATACCTTCAGGAATTTCAGATTCATCCTTTAAAATAATCGAAGGGTTAGTCATTAAATGACCAACATTTCTATTTAATAGTAGAGCTCTTCCATGAAGTTGGATTTTTGATCCATCTTTACCAATATAATTTCTGTCAGGGTTTAGTTTACGAACAAATTTTTTTCCATTTTTTTCCACACTTGTTTTTAAATCACCCTTCATTAATCCAAGCCAATTTCTATAGCATTTAACCTTATCTTCCCCATCTACTGCAGCTACAGAGTCCTCATTATCTATAATAGTAGATATAGCTGACTCAATAATAAAATCAGAAATATTTGCTTTATCATCTTTTCCAATCATATTTTTTGGA
>CACHTV010000017.1 GCA_902582875.1 uncultured Pelagibacteraceae bacterium
GCTTCAAAACAAGCAC
Source organism: uncultured Pelagibacteraceae bacterium (assembly GCA_902582875.1). Taxonomy (GTDB): domain Bacteria; phylum Pseudomonadota; class Alphaproteobacteria; order Pelagibacterales; family Pelagibacteraceae; genus Pelagilacustribacter. The sequence goes on from CACHTV010000017.1 coordinate 17, forward strand.
AAGAGAAAATTTCAAAGGCAGGCGGTAAATTAAATATTATTAAAAAATAATTTTATATGTCTAGTGAAAATTTAAATACAACAGGAGCTTTTAGTCAGGCTAAAGATTTAAAAAATAGAATTTTATTTACTGTTTTACTTTTAATTGTCTACAGATTAGGCACATATGTTCCTCTTTCTGGAATAGACCCTTTAGCATTAAAGGAGATTATGGCTGAAAGTCAAAGAGGATTACTAGGAATGTTCAACATGTTTTCTGGAGGCGCTGTTACTAGAATGGCTCTTTTTGCCTTAGGAATAATGCCTTATATTTCATCATCAATTATTGTTCAGTTATTAACAGGAGTCTCTGATTACTTTAAGAATTTAAAAGAACAGGGAGAGATTGGAAGAAAAAAAATTACTCAAATAACAAGATATGGAACAGTCTTAATTGCTTGTTTGCAAGGGTATGGAGTTTCAGTTGGTTTAGAAAATGCTGGTAATTTAGTTATAGAACCAGGTATGGGATTCAGAATTATAACCACAATTTCATTAGTTGCTGGCACAACTTTTTTAATGTGGCTAGGTGAACAAATTACCTTAAGAGGAGTTGGTAATGGTATTTCATTAATAATTTTTTCTGGTATAGTTGCAGAAATTCCTAGAGCTTTAGCCTCTACATTTGAATTAGGAAGAACAGGCGCTTTGTCTGCTTTAATGATAGTAGGAATATTTATTTTAGTTATATTTACTGTTTTATTTATTGTATTTTTTGAAAGAGCAATGAGAAAAATTTTAATCAATTATCCCAAGAGACAAGTTGGAAACAAAATGTACGGAGGTGAGTCTTCTCACTTGCCTTTGAAAATAAATACAGCCGGAGTGATTCCAGCAATTTTTGCATCTGCCTTATTATTACTACCAGTTACACTCACAAATTTTGGTTTTTCAGAATCAGATCAATTTATAAAAATTTCATCTATGTTTACTCAAGGTCAACCTTTATACATGTTACTCTATGCATCAGGTATTATATTTTTTGCTTTTTTTTATACTTCAATTGTCTTTAATCCAAAAGAAACTGCTGAAAATTTAAGAAAGTATGGGGGTTATATTCCTGGAATTAGACCAGGGGAAAGAACAGCTGAGTATATCGAAAGTATTTTGATTAGATTAACCACAGTTGGCTCACTTTATCTTACATTTGTTTGCTTAATGCCTGAATTTTTAATTGCTAAGTATCCAATTCCTTTTTATTTAGGAGGAACTTCTATTTTAATTGTTGTTGTCGTCGCTATGGATACTGTAACTCAAGTTCAAACAAGGTTAATGAGCTCTCAATATGAGTCTTTAATCAGAAAGACTAAGTTTGGAAAATAATTAGTTTTATGAATCTAATTATATTTGGCCCACCAGGCGCAGGCAAAGGAACACAAGCAGACTTTATTGTAAATAAGCATAGATTATACAAATTATCTACAGGCGAGATTCTTAGAAATGAAATTAAAAATAAAACTGAATTAGGAAAAGAAATTTCATCTATCATTAATTCTGGTTCTTTTGTTTCAGATGATATAGTTAAAAAATTAGTTGAAAGCTTTATTTCTGATGAAAAATATAAAGATAGAATTATATTTGATGGCTATCCAAGAAACTTAACTCAAGCAAATACCCTAAGTGATTTACTTAGTAATTATGGACAAAAAATTGATCTTGTTTTAAAGCTATCTGTATCATTGGAAACAATTAAAAAAAGAATTTTAGAAAGACGAACTCTAGAGAAAAGAGCTGATGACAATGAGGAAATAGCCATCAGAAGATATAAAACTTATGAGAAATCCACTGAACCAGTGATTGAATATTATAAAAAATTGGATTTATTAAAGATGATCGATGGTGAGAGGTCAATTGAGCAAATAAATAAAGAAATTAGCGATATTATTAGCCTTATATAGAGTTGACTTTAAATAATTAGGCAATATAAATACGCATTTGGAACTTTAACTCATTATAATATGGCACGTATAGCAGGAATCAATATTCCACAAAATAAAGTTGTAAGCATTGCTCTAACATATATTCATGGAATAGGTCCATTTTCATCAAAGAAAATATGTGAAAAATTGAATATACCGTCTTCAAAAAGAGTTAATGAATTAACAGAAGAACAAGTATTAAAAATTAGAGAGTTTATAGATGCAAATCATAAAGTTGAAGGAGATTTAAGAAGAGAAGTTTCAGTTAATATTAAACGATTAGTAGACTTAGCTTGTTATAGAGGATCAAGACATAAAAAGAAGTTACCTGTAAGAGGTCAGCGAACTCAATGTAACGCTAGAACTCGAAAAGGAAAAGCAATTGCAATTGCAGGGAAAAAATTAACACCACTTAAAAAATAGTTTTATAAATATTTATGAATAAAAAAGTTGAAAAAACAGAAAAAAAAACTGCTGAAAAAAAACCTGAATTAATAAAAAAAGAAAGCACTTTTAAGAAAAAGAAAAAAATCAAAAGAAAAATAACTTTGGGTATTGCTTACGTTTATTCTACTTTTAATAACACTATTATCTCGATAGCTGATGAGAGCGGAAATGTTGTCTCTTGGTCTTCAGCTGGAGCAAAAGGTTTTAAAGGATCTAGAAAATCTACTCCATATGCTGCCCAAGTAGCAGCAGATGATGCAGGTTCAAAAGCTTACGAACAAGGCTTAAGAACTTTAACTGTTCAGGTAAAAGGACCTGGCTCAGGAAGAGAAACAGCTTTAAGATCATTACAATCAAGAGGTTTTAAAATTTTATCAATAAAAGATACAACACCAATGCCGCATAATGGTGCAAGGCCACCAAAAAGAAGGAGAGTCTAAATGCAAACCACATCAAATGTTATAGATAAAAATTGGAAAGCTTTAATTAAGCCTGATAAACTAGAAGTTACAAGTAATGAAGACAAGACAATTGCAAAAGTCGTTGCAGAACCACTAGAAAAAGGATTTGGTCAAACAATTGGGAACTCATTAAGAAGAATTTTATTATCATCTATTCAAGGAGCAGCTGTAACTGCCATTCAGATTGATGGAGTTCTTCATGAATTTTCTTCTATTAAAGGTGTAAGAGAAGACGTAACTGATATAGTTTTAAACGTTAAAAATTTGGCAATAAAATCTTCTTCAACAAATCCAAAGAAAATTATTTTAGACATTAAAGGCCCTAAGGAAGTCAAAGCTAAAGATATAACTCTTGTTCCAGAGGTAGAAATTTTAAATCCTGAACAAACCATATGTAATTTGGATGAAAAAACTAATTTTCATATGGAATTAATGATTAGCACTGGAAAAGGTTATGTAGCAGCCCCTAAAAATAGATCTGAAGAAAGTCCTTTAGGGTTAATATCTATAGATTCTTTATTTAGTCCTGTTAAAAAAGTTTCATTTGCAGTTGAAAACACTAGAGCAGGAAGCGCTTTAGATTATGATAAATTAGTTATGACAGTTGAAACTAATGGAACTATTGCTGCAGAGGATGCGGTAGCTTATTCAGCTAGAATATTTCAAGATCAATTATCAATGTTTGTTAATTTTGAAGATCCCCAAGAAATTGTTAAAGAAGTTAAATCTTCAGAACCAGAATTTAATAGAAATTTATTAAAAAGAGTTGAGGAACTTGAATTGTCTGTAAGATCGATGAATTGTCTTAAAAACGATAATATAATTTATATAGGAGATTTAGTTCAAAAAACTGAACCAGAAATGTTAAGAACACCAAATTTTGGTAGAAAATCTCTTAATGAAATTAAAGAAGTTTTAAATACTATGTCTTTATATTTGGGAATGGAGATACCTAACTGGCCACCAGATAATATTGCTGAATTATCTAAAAAACTTGAAGAAAACAACTATTAATGAGACACGGTGTTGGCTATAGAAAATTGAATAAGACAAGTGAGCATAGAAAAGCCTTATTTAAAAATATGCTTAATTCTCTTATTAAGTATGAACAAATAATCACAACGTTACCAAAGGCAAAAGAATTAAAACCACAAATTGATAAAGTGATTACAATTGGAAAAAAAAATTTATTAAGTAATAAAAAAAGGCTTTTTTCTAAACTTCAGAATCAAAAATCAGTAACTAAAGTATTTAACGAATTATCAAAAAGATATAGTGCAAGAAAAGGCGGTTATTCAAGAGTCTTGAAGGCTGGATTTAGAACTGGTGATGATGCCCCTATGGCTGTTATTGAACTAGTTGATAGAAATCCTGAAGCTAAAAAAATTGATAAACCAAAAAAAGTTCAGGAAAAAGAGAGTAAAAAACAAGTAGATCAGCAAGCAGTAAGTAAATAGTTTAAGCTCTACATGTCAAAAATCTATACCGTTGAAAAAGACTTTCAAAATACACGTTTTGATAAGTGGTTTAAATCAAAAGTAATAAATCTTCCACAATCATTAATTGAAAAAATTGTTAGATTAAACAAAGTTAAAATTAATAAAAAAAAAACTACATCTTCTTACAGAGTGCAACTTGGAGATATCGTTGAAGTTTATGATATTTCAAAGTTTAAAATAATCGATAGACCTAAAGTATTAAAATATAAACCTTCTAGAAAAGAAGTTGATGTATATGATGATTATATCCTAGAAAATAATGAGAATTTTATTGTCATAAACAAACCAGCTGGTATTCCTGTTCAGTCTGGAACAAAATCTTTTAGGAATATAATTGATATATTAAAAAATACAAAATATTTTAAAGATCATAAACCTTATATAGTTCATCGTTTAGACAAGGAAACTTCAGGAATTTTAATTGTAGCTAAAACAAGAGAATATGCTCAATTATTTACTTCGCTTTTTCGAATTAGAAAAATACACAAAACTTATATTGCTTTAACATATGGAAGGATTAAAAATGTAAAAGATACACTAAAAGATGACTTAGTTTATTTCGATAATAATAAAAAGATAATACAAAAAGCAATTTCTTATTTAAAAGTTCTTAAACTTTCTGATAAATACTCTTACGTAGAATTAAATCCTATAACCGGAAGAAAACACCAGCTTAGAAAACAATTGTTTAATTTAGGCCATCCTATAATTGGAGATGATAAATACTTTTTAAACAGAAAAATCATTATTAAAAAGAAGAAAAGCAATAAACTTATGCTTCATGCTTATAAGATTAAGTTTATGATAAAAAATACAAAATATAATTTTAAGGCAAAATATAATAATGAGTTCGAAGCTTTTTTAAATAAAAATTTTTAAATTTTATATATGTTTTTAATAAATATTTTTTTTAATTTCTTATCAATATCTTTATTTACAATTCCACTTTCATTTAAAACAGATGTTATTTTTTTATTATCTAAACCGCAAGGAACGATCTTTAAATAATCATTAAGATTATTTTTTATATTTATTGAACATCCATGATAAGCAATCCACCTAGAAACTCTTAACCCAATAGCTGCTATTTTTTTTTGATTTACCCAAATTCCAATATTTTTTTTGTCATTTTTACCTTTAATTTTGCAAGATATCAAAAATTCAATAATACTTTTTTCAATCATCTTAATTAATTTTCTAATATCTTTTCTTCTGTTGTTTAAATTTAAAACAAAATATATGATTTTTTGTCCCGGGTTATGAAGCGTTATTTTTCCCCCTCTATTTGTATTAATGATCTTAATTTTTTTGTCTATTATTTCTTTATTATTGAATCTTATACCTGCTGTATAAGTTTTAGGATGTTCTAAAATCCATAATAATTCTTTTCCCTTATTTTTTTTAAGTCTTTCAACTCTCCTATGAAGAAATTTCATAGCAATTTTGTAGGAAATACGTCTTTTACTTATTTTTACTTCTATGCTCATTTAGTTTGAAATTTATCATTTTATGCACTATTAGTCTCAAAAAACAAATAGAGGTGTTTATGACTTTAGTTAAATCAACGGGAAATAAAAAGGTCAACCTCGATTTTAATAAAGAATTTATTAATACTTTTTCTGATAAAATACAATCTTCGGATATAAAATTTATTAATCAAACTCTTAAAGATTTGCATGAAGCAGATGTAGCAAATCTAATAGAAAATCTATCAAATGAAACAAGAATTAAGCTTATTGAATTAGAGGAATTTAGTATTGATCCAGATATTTTTATAGAATTAAATGAAAATATTCAAAGTGAAGTTCTTCAGCTTTTATCATCGGAATCAATAATTAATATTATAAAAAGATTAGAGTCTGACGACTCAATTAAGATATTAGAAAATTTAGAAAAAAATAAGAAAAAAACAGTCTTAGAAAAATTACCACCCAAAGATAAATTTCTTTTAGAAGAAGGTTTAAGTTATCCAGAAGATTCAGCTGCCAGAATTATGCAAAGAGAATTTACTGCTGTTCCTAGTAGTTGGAGCGTTGGTCAGACAATAGATTATTTAAGAGAAAACAAAGATCTTCCAAAGGAATTTTTAGAAATTTTCATTGTTGATAATGAATTTAAACCTGTTGGAACAGTTCCATCATCAAGAGTATTAAGGACAGCAAGAGATTCGAAAATGAATTCTATCATGACAGAAATGCCAGTTTTAATTTCTGTTAATATGGATAAAGAAGAAGTTGGACATACATTTGAAAGTTACAACTTAGTTTCAGCAGGAGTAGTAAATAAAGACAACAAGTTAGTAGGAATGATTACTGCAGATGATGTTGTTACAGTTGTACAGGAAGAAGCTGAAGAAGATGCTTTAAGATTAGCAGGTGTAGGTGATGAAGAAATTACTGACAGTGTTTTAATTAAAACAAAAAGAAGATTTAATTGGCTATTACTAAATTTATTTACTGCACTCCTTGCTACTTGGGTAATAAGTAATTTTGGAGCCTCGATAGAGCAAATGGTAGCATTAGCTTTTTTAATGCCTATTGTAGCTTCAATGGGAGGTAACGCTGGAATGCAAACTTTAGCGGTAACAATAAGAGCAATCGCTAAAAAAGAACTATCGACTAGTAATTTTAATCGCGTTGTAGGAAAAGAATTTATTATTGGAATTTTAAATGGAATTATTTTTGCAGTTATTACAGCAATTATCGTACATCTATGGTTTAAAGAAATAAGTTTATCATTATTAATTGGTGTATCCATGATTTTAAATATGATTGTAGCTGGTTTATTCGGAATATTAGTTCCAGTATCTTTAAAAAAAATGAATATAGACCCCGCACTAGCTTCAAGTGTGTTTGTAACTACAATAACAGATGTGATAGGTTTTCTATCTTTTTTAGGGTTAGGATCCTATTATTTTCTTAACTAGATATTATCTATCAACCTAGTTTTATTAAGATAAAAAGCAATAAAAATTCTAAATTTATCTTTTTTATTTTTAGGCTTTTTTAGATTTTTTAAATTATATAGTTCGATGTAGTCTATTTTTGTAACGCCTAAATCCAGCAGATCTTTTTTGATTAAATCAAATTTAAAATTAGAAAATTTTTTTTTAATTATTTTCTTTTTATATCTCAGATATTTAACAACATTTGAAGCAATCTTATATTGAGCTTTATTTAAATTATTATTTCTAGTAGAGCAGGCTACACCATTTTTTTCTCTTATAGTTTTACAATTAATGACTTTCGTATTAATTTTTCTTTTCAATATATGCTTACTAATCAGGTAAGATTGCTGAAAGTCCTTAACTCCTAAAAATATATATCTAGGTTCTATTAGTTGTAAAAATCTATTTACAATATTTAAAACACCTTTAAAGTGACCTCTTCTTGATTTGCCACAAAGTTTTTTAGAAAATTTATCTAAAAAAATCTTTTTTTTAACTTTAAAAGTAAAGATATCTTTTAAATTTGGAAGATAAATTAAATCTACATTTAAATTTTTTAATATTTTTAAATCTTTTTTCAAATTACGTGGATAGCTAAGAAAATCATTTTTTTTGTTAAATTGCGTTGGGTTTATAAAGATAGAAACTAATGTTTTGCCTTTAAAATTTTGTGATTTTTTAATTAAAGATATATGACCTTTATGTAACCCACCCATTGTAGGCACAAAAGATATATCTTTGATATTCGAAATCTCTTCTTTTAATTTATGTTTACTTTTAAATATTTTCATTTGTTTACTGTAGTGATAATAAGTATTAAGAGAATCATATGATAAAACAAGCAATTATTCCACTAGCAGGTTTAGGAACAAGACTGTTGCCTTTAACTAGTGTAATTCAAAAAGAGTTACTACCACTAAATGGTAAGCCAAATTTAGAGTATATAATGGAAGAATGTGTTGAAGCTGGAATTAAGCAGTTTATTTTTATAGTCCCTAAAGATAGACCTACTATAAAAAATTATTTCTTCAATGATAGTTTTTATACAAAATTAATAAAGAAGAAAAAAGATAAAAAATTGAAAAAAATTTTCCAAAGAATTAAAAAATACCAGAAGATGATAAAATTTGTATATCAAAACAAACCCAATGGAACTGGAGCTGCAGTTCTTAAATGCAAAAAATATTTAAAAGATAAACATTTCTTAATGCTTCTTGCAGATGATTTAATCGTTAAAAAAAATTGCTCAAAAGAAATGATTTCTTTACATAAAAAAACAAAAGGTTCTGTAATAGCAACTAGAAAAGTAGAAAGAAGAACAGTCTCAAGGTGGGGAATTTTAGGGGTAAAAAACAAAAAAAAACATTCATTCTCAATTAATAGTGTAATAGAAAAGCCTAAATTGAAAGAGGCGCCATCAAATTATGCCATAATTGGAAGATATATTTTGCCTAAAAAAATTCTTTCTGTTTTAAAAAATCAAAAAAAAGGAAAAGGTGGGGAGATACATATTACAGACGCAATCAAAACTTTAATTGAAAGAGGAGAAAAATTTTATGGAAATATCTTTAAAGGAAAATACTTGGACTCAGGAACTCTTGAGAGCTATGTCAATTCAAACTTAATAATTTCAAAATTATAATTATAATATGAAATTATGTATGATAGGAACAGGTTATGTTGGTTTAGTAAGTGGCACTTGCTTTGCTGACATAGGAAATCAAGTCTATTGTGTTGATAAAGATGCTTCAAAGATAAACAAATTAAATTTAGGAGTTTCACCAATTTATGAACCTGGATTAGATGAATTAATTAAAAAAAATTATATAGCCAAAAGGTTAATCTTTACAACTGATTTAAAAAAAGCTGTGAATTCTTCAGATATAATCTTTATTTGTGTTGGTACACCATCTAAAAAAGGATCTCTCAGTGTTGACTTATCTTATGTTTATAAATCAACTAAAGAAATAATATCTTCAACAAAAAAAAAGAAAATTATAGTGACAAAATCTACAGTTCCAGTTGGAACAGGTGATGAAATAGAGAAAATAATCAAAAAACTAAAAAAGAGAAATTTTGAAATTATATCTAACCCAGAATTCTTAAGAGAAGGTGAAGCAATTAGAGACTTTAGATATCCTGATCGAATAGTTATAGGTTCAAATAATAAAAAAATATTCAAAAAAATGAGAGCTCTTTATACTCCTTTAATAAATAAAGGTGCTAAATTTTTTACAACATCTAGAAGAGGAGCGGAATTAATTAAGTATGCTTCAAATGCTTTTCTTGCTACCAAAATCACATTTATAAATGAGATATCAAATTTATGTGAAAAAACAGGAGTTAATGTTGAAGATATATCTTTAGGTATAGGCTCCGATAATAGAATAGGAAGTAGATTTTTAAGAGCGGGCCCAGCTTATGGAGGCTCATGTTTTCCAAAGGATACAAAAGGCTTGGTTTCTATAGGAGACAAAAATAAAATAAATCTTTCAATTGTCAAAACGGTTATAAGATCTAATCAAAATAGAGTGAATTTACACACCAAAAGAATACATAAAATTATTGGCTCAAATATCAAAAATAAAAAAATTGCTTTCTTAGGTGTTACCTTTAAACCCAATACAGATGATATGAGAGACTCAACAAGTTTGAAAATGATCCCTTATCTTTCTAAAAAAGGAGCAAAAGTATCTTATTATGATCCTTCGGGGAGAAAAAAAGAATTTTCAAAAGTTAAAAATTGTAAATATGAAAATAATATCAAGAATAATTGCAAAAATGCAGATTTGATTATTTTACTTACTGAATGGGATGAGTTTAAAGCACTAGATTTTAAAAAAATTAATCCGAATAAAAATTTTAAAATTTATGATTTAAGAAATTTATATAGCCCAGAACAAATGAAAGAGAAGAAATTAAAATATTACTCTGTAGGAAGACCTGATATCAATTAATCTCAAATATTGCATCAACCTCAACAGCTACACCTAATGGCAAGCTATTAGAGCTTATAGCTGCTCTAGTATGAAGACCTTTCTCATCAAATATCTTGGCAATAATTTCTGAAGCGCCATTTATGATTTTAGGCTGATCTATAAAGTCATCAGTAGAATTTACATATCCAGTCAATTTTACACATGATTTTACTTTTGAGAGATCATCATTGCATGCTTTTTTAACTTGAGAAATTATAGCTAATCCACATCTTTTTGCTGCATTATATCCTTCTTTAACATTTAAATCCTTTCCAACTTTTCCCTTAATAAGCTCTCCATTCTCATTTATTGAAATTTGTCCTGAAATGTAAAGTAGGTTATTTACAATTTTTGTAGCAACATAACTGCCCACTGGATTCTTTGGTTCAGGGAGTTTTATGTTAAGTTCTTTGATCTTTGACTCAATTGACATTATTATTTTTTAGGTATTTTTTTAAGAACTTCATTTTTACTTTTGATAACTTTATCTTTAACATTACGTATTTGTTCTTTTGATTCATCTAAACCCTTGCTTTGAAAACTTTTTGTATCATCTATAAATTTTTTTGTCTTACATTTTAGATCAAATTTTTTACAACCTGTCTCATTAGCTAATAATGAGGTGCTCAAAAAAATTATCAAAAGTGTAGATAAAAATATTTTAATCATTTTTTTCTTTTTTTCTTTTTTGTTTTATCATATTCTTTTCTTTTTTCTATCAGTATTAAAGCTTCTTCCATAGTTAATTCGTTAGGATCTTTTTCTTCTGGAATTGTTGCATTTAATGATTTGTATTTGATGTATGGTCCAAACTGACCTTTCATCACTCTTACAGGTTTTTTATCTTCTGGATGTTCACCAAGATCTTTAATCATAGAAGAAGAAATTCTTCCAGGTTTTGCTTCTGCAATCATTGTAATCGCTCGATTGATACCTATTGTAAAAATTTCTTCAACATTTTCTAATCTTGCTGATTTATTTTCACATTTTAAGTAAGGACCAAATCTTCCAGAGTTCAAGGTTATATCTTTACCTGTATCTGGATTTTGTCCCAAAGTTTTTGGAAGGGAGCACAGAAATTTTGCTTGTTCTAAATTAACACTATCAACTTCAATTCCTTTAGGAATTGAGACATTACGAAGGTGATCATTTTCTTTTTTTTTCTTTTTTCTTCCTTTTTTTGTTGTCTCTTCTACATTCTCTAATTCTTTTTCGTATTGTAAATAAGGACCAAACCTTCCATTTTTTAAATATATATCTTTACCATCATCATTTTGTCCTAACAATTTTGGTTCAGCTAAATTATATTGAGCAGCAGCTTTTGCTTTTGATAGAGGTCTTGTAAATTTACATTCAGGATAATTAGAACAACCAATAAAAGCTCCTCCTCTAAAACTATTTTTAAGGCTTAATTCACCGTTAGAACATAATTTGCATTTTCTATCTATAGAGTCGTTGGAATCCCTATCAAATATGAGAGCACCCAAACTTTCATTTAATAAATCCAATACTTCACGTGTTCTTTTTTCTTTTACTTTTCCAACATTTTCATAGAAATCTTTCCAAAAATTATTCAAAACTTCCACCCACTCAATTTTTCCACTAGTAATCTCATCTAGTTGATTTTCTAAATCTGCTGTAAAATTATAATCAACATATTTAGAAAATAATTTTTCAAGAAAAGCTGATATCAATTTTCCTCTATCTGTGGGGTGAAATCGCTTATTTATTTGCTCCACATAGTTTCTAGTTGATAATACTGATATAATGCTTGCATAAGTTGAAGGTCTTCCAATACCTAATTCTTCCATCTTTTTCACTAAACTTGCTTCTGAGTATCTAGGTGGGGGATCTGTAAAATGTTGTTCATCGTTTAATTTAAGTATGCTTATTTCTTCACCAGTTTTAACTTCAGGCAATATATTTTTAGCATCTTCATCTGTTTCTTGAACTTGATAAACTTTTAAAAATCCTTCAAACTTAATTATAGACCCGCTTGCTCTGAAATTTATATTGTTATCTTTAGATGATATAAGGATAGTATTTCTATCAAATTCTGCAGGATTCATTTGAGAAGAAAGAGCTCTGCTCCATATTAATTCATAAAGTTTGTATTGATCTGCGTTAACATATTTTTTTATGTCGCTTGGTTTTCTTTTAACATTAGTCGGTCGTATGGCTTCATGAGCTTCTTGCGCATTTTTTGCCTTCTTTCCAGTGTAACTATTAGGTTGATTAGGCAAAAATTCATTTCCAAAATCTTTTTTAATTAAATTCCTAAATTCGTCTATAGCTTCTTGAGAAATATTTGTTCCATCAGTTCTCATATAGGTAATTAACCCTGTAGTTTCTCCTTCAATATCAATTCCTTGGTACAATCTTTGAGCTATCTGCATAGTTCTAGACGCTCCGAAACCAAACTTTCCAGAAGCTGTCTGCTGCAATGTTGAAGTAGTGAATGGTGCTAATGGGTTTCTCTTAAATACTTTTGTATTGACATCTTTTATCGTAAATTTTGATTTATTAATTATATTTATAGCTTGGTCAATTTCATTTTTATTTTTGAATGTAAATCGTTCTAGTTTTTTTCCATCATATAAACTTAATTTAGATAAAATATTTTTATTTTCTTTATTTGTAAAATCTGAAGTTAAAGTCCAATACTCTTCTGGTTTAAATAATTCAATTTCTTTTTCTCTTTCTGTTATTAATTTTAATGCGACAGACTGAACTCTTCCTGCTGATTTTGATCCTGGTAACTTTGTCCAAAGTATTGGAGATATATTAAAACCAACTAGATAATCTAAAGCTCTTCTTGCCAAATAAGCTTCTACTAATGGCAAATGTATTTCTCTAGGATTTTTTATTGCTTCCAATATTGCTTTTTTAGTTATTTCATTAAACACCACTCTTTGCAAATCTTTACCTATAAGCAATTTTTTTGACTCCAAAACTTTTTTTACGTGCCAAGCAATTGCTTCTCCTTCACGATCTGGGTCTGTAGCTAAGATTATTTTATCAGAGTCTTCAGCAGCATTAGTTATTTCTTTGAGATATTTTTTTGAAAACGAGTCAATCTCCCATTGCATTTCAAATTTATTTTCAGGATCAACAGATCCATTCTTGGAAGGTAAATCTCTTATATGTCCATAGCTAGCTAAAACTAAATAATCTTTTCCTAAATATTTATTAATCGTTTTAGCTTTTGCAGGACTTTCAACTATTACTAAATTCATTATTTTATTTTACTTTCAAATAAAATTGAATTTGTCAAATTTTATATTCAAAAGATAGTAAAGACAGGAATTATAACTTGATCTTAGTCTCTTTAGAATCTTTCAATCTAACAATATTTTCTCTATGGGTGTAAAGAATTATTATAAAAGTTATAAATAAAAAAACACTGAGTGTATTGTTGTCTAAAATTATTGAGTAAGCAAAAACTATTAAAGCACTAATCATTGATGCTAATGAAGAATATTTAAAAATAAATGTTATTAGTAACCAAGTTATGCCAAAAATAATTCCAAACTTAAAAGATAATGCTAAGATGATTCCTAAATAAGTAGCTACACCTTTTCCGCCTTTAAATTTTAACCAAACAGGAAATATATGACCGATAAAACAAATTAATGCTGAAAAATAAATTAAATCATTGAAATATTTTAAAGTAATTATAACAGAGAGATATCCTTTTAAGATATCAAATATAAGTGTAGCAATAGCTAAAGATTTTTTTCCTGTTCGCAAAACATTAGTAGTACCTATGTTGCCAGATCCGACATTTCTAATATCTTGATTTAAGAAAATTTTAGTTATAATTAAGCCAAATGGTATTGATCCCAAAAGATAAGAGTAAAGCAAAACTGTAATTATTTCTAAATTCATTATTGATTAAACACCAACTCGCCATTTAAGAAAGTCATTAAAATTTTACCTTGTAATTTTCTTCCTTCAATTGCTGTATTTTTAGATTTTGATTTTAATTTTTCTGCTTTGACCATCCAAGGAGCATCTAGATCAAGGATGCAAATATCACCATCCGAACCTTTTGTTAAGGTTCCTTTATTAATTTGTAAAATTTTTGCAGGATTAACAGTCAATGTCTCAATGATTTTATCTAATGGAAGAGATTCATTATGGTGCATTTCTAAAGCAAGGGGTAGTAAAGTCTCAATTCCAATAGCTCCTGTTGCCGCCTGTGAAAATGGCAATCTTTTGCTTTCTTCATCTTCAGGAATATGATCAGAGACTATCACATCGATTAAATTTTCTTTTATTCCTTGAACAAGCGACAATCTATCCTCTTCTAATCTTAAAGGAGGGGATAGTTTTAAAAAGGTCTTAAATTCACCAATATCATTTTCATTCAATGAAAGATTATTAATTGAAACACCAACGCTAAATTTTTTTCCATTACTCTTATTTTTTTTAATAACTTCTAGTGATTTCTTCGATGAGATTTGATTTATATGATATCTACATGGGTATTCACTTAGTAAAGAGAGATCTCTTTCAATAATAATTTTTTCTGCTATTTGAGAAACACCTTCAAGACCTAATCTTGTAGCTATTTCTCCATCATTAATGCAAGAGTTTTTTGACAATTCATAATCTTCAGCGTGTTGCATAATTAAAACTCCAATATCTGAAGCATAATCCATAATTCTTGACATAAGTTCTGTATTTTGAATAGTTTTGTTCACATCACTAAATCCAACTATTCCTCTTAAAGAAAGCAAACCAAACTCAGTCATTAATTGTCCTTCAATTTGCTTTGTAATAGATGCACATGGGAAAAGGTTAACAGCAGCTTTGTCTCTTCCTCTTCTTATTATAAAATCTACCATTGAGACATTATCTATAATTGGTTTAGTATTTGGCATTGTTACAATTGAAGTAACTCCTCCAGCTAGAGCCGCCTGACTTAAAGTTCTAAAATTCTCTTTATATTCATACCCGGGTTCACCTACAAAAGCTTTCATATCTACTATCCCCGGTATTAGTACATTTCCTTTAATATCGAATATTTCAGCTGAAGACTCAGCATCTGATTTCTTAACATTTTTGCCAATTGCTTTTACTTTACCGTTTTTGTCTAAAATTAAAGAACCTTTTTCATCCATCTTTTGTGAAGGATCTATAATGCGAGCATTTATAAAAATTTTTTCTTTCATTTATTTACAATATATTTTTAAGCAAGCCATCCTAACAGCAACTCCTAACTCAACTTGTTCTTTTACTAAACTTACGTTTATGTCATCTGCTAATTTAGTATCTATTTCTACGCCTCTATTCATAGGCCCTGGGTGCATGATTAACGCATCTTTATTTGCATATTTTAATTTTTCTGGGGTTAAACCAAAAAATTCGTAATACTCTCTTTTAGATGGAAGAAAAGATCCTTGCATTCTTTCATTTTGTAATCTTAACATCATAACTATATCGCAACCATCTAATCCTTTTTTCATATTGGTAAAAGGTTTTGATCCTAATCTTTCAATTGATTTTGGCATTAAAGTTTTTGGAGCTATAACGTTTACTTCAGCACCCAACATATTCATTAAGTAGATATTTGATCTTGCTACTCTTGAATGAAGTATATCTCCACATATTGCTATTTTAAGTCCTTCAATTTTACCTTTTCTGTTTATAATTGTTAAAGCATCAAGTAGTGCTTGTGTTGGATGTTCTCGTCTACCATCTCCAGCATTTATTACTGCACAATTTACTTTTTGAGATAATAGATTTGGAGCTCCTGAGTCTTGATGTCTAATAACAATAAGATCAGGATGCATTGCATTTAATGTCATTGCTGTATCGATAAGAGTTTCACCCTTTTTAAGAGCTGAGTTATTCATATTCATACTCATGACGTCAGCACCTAATCTTTTTCCAGCTAAATCAAATGAACTTTGAGTTCTTGTAGATGGCTCAAAAAATAAATTAATTTGAGTTTTTCCTCTTAATGTATCTAATTTTTTTGAAACACTTCTGTTTAAGCTTATAAATTCTTTTGCTTCCTTTAAAATTTGTTTAGCTTCCAGAACTGATAGATTTTGTATACCCAGAAGATGTTTTGGAGGGTTTTTAATAGCTGAAGTTTTTTTTCTTACTGCCATTAAAATCAACTCTATAGGCCTTTTACTATATTATATCAAGTATTTTTTTATGATAAAAATCTAATACTCCTTGAAGGATAAACTGCGCTGCATTCTGATCCAATTTCTTGACTTTTTTTGAAGAATTGATACCTAATTCATTGGATAAATTAAAGGCCCCTTGGCTTGATAACCTTTCATCCCATAAAGTGATATTTTCTGTAATATCTTTTGAGAGATTTTTGGCTAAATCTTTAGCTGACTGTGATGAAGGACTTTCAGACCCATCCATATTTATCGGATTGCCGATAACTATACCATCAATCTGATTTTCATTAATAATTTTCTTAATTTGAGAAACTAAG
>CACHTV010000018.1 GCA_902582875.1 uncultured Pelagibacteraceae bacterium
ATATCTCCAGTTAGATAAAAATTATTTTTAAAAGAATTTTTAGTTAGTTTTTTATCCATCAAGTATCCTTTCATTATATTTTTTCCTTTTACTCCAAGTTGAAAAGATTTTGTATTTTTGTATTTAAAAAGTTTAAATAACACTCCTGGCAAAGGTTGCCCAATACTTTCAATTTTATTTTTTAGATCTTTTGGATTTATTATTGACAATCTAGGAGATGCCTCTGTAGACCCATACATAACATAAAATTTATTTTTAAACTTATCTATTAATTTATATTTATATTTTTTTTCTAGTCTACCTCCAGCTTGAGCAAAAAATCTTAGTTTAGAAAATTTATTTTTTAAAAAGTTTGTTTTATTTAATAAAATTTCAAATGTAGATGGAACTCCGTAAAATGAGGTACATCTATATTTTTTTAATTCTTGAATAATAGATCCTACAAAAGGAGAATCATGAAAAAAAAATTTTGATCCTGCTTTTAAATGCGTAAGCAATACAGATAAACCAAAAGAGTAACTAGTTGGAAGTAATAAATTTACAATGTCATTTTTTTTTATAGGCAATATCTTCAAAATCGCTGAAGTGTTTGAAATTAAATTTTTGTGAGTCAACATCACTCCCTTTTTTTCTCCAGTAGTTCCAGAGGTAAAAAGCACTGTCGAGACAGCATTATATTTATATCTTTTTTTTATTTCTGATTTTTTTTTGGAAAATAAATTTAATTTAAAAAATGAAAATTTATCGTTTTTTAAGATATAATCTTTGTTATTTTCTAATTCATTAGTAACAGTTATATCATCAGTAATAAAAAAATTTATCTTGAATTTATTCAGCAACTCTAAGTATCTTGGCGCAGGCAATCCTTTTTCTAAAATAATAGCAATATTGTTATCTTTAATAATTGATAAATATGCTGTAATAAATTTAGCTGGATCATTTATACAAATACCAATTAAACAATTTTTAATATCTAGATGATTTTCAAAATAGGATTCGTTTACTAAACTATAAAGCTTCGAATAGGTAAGCTCATTATGAAAAAAAATCCTTTTATCTAGATTCTTTTTACCTTTTAAAAGGTAGTCAGAAAAATTCATTAAATATTATAGCTTTTTTTGCTTTACTGTTCAATAAATGAACGCTATATTATTTTTATGATAAAAAGCACCTTAGAAGCCTTTAAAGATCTAAAAATTAATAAAAATACTCTTTCTATAGATCAAAAAAAATTTTTAAACTCTCAAGGATACTTAATACTTAAACCTTCTAAATTTGTAAGTAAAAATCTAAAAAAGATATCAAAAATTATAAATAAATTAATTATCTCTGAGGGCGATAAAGGTGGATGGGAAGGTAAAGAAAAATTCTATAAATCAGGAAAAAAATTTGAAACTAACTGTGATAGACTTGGAAACCTAATAGAGAAAAATCTAATTTTCGGAAAGTTAATATTAATACCAGAAGTTTTAGCAGCTGCTTATGAAGTAATAAGAGGAAACATTAAAGTTGGAGGATTGAATTTTAGAAATCCTCATGCAGGATATGGTGAACAATCAATCCATGTAGATGCATTACCTCGAAAATCAAAAAATGAAAGGTTTCATGGAGTTGTATGTTTTTTAAGCTTAGACGACTCTACTATCAATAACGGAGCCACAAGAATAATACCTAGGTCTCATAAAAAAATAGGTTGGCCAGACGAGTATATTAAAACTGAAAAACGTCAGAAAAATGAAATTCGTACTATTGTCAAAGCTGGTTCTATTGTTGTTATGAATCTTAATACATGGCACGCAGGAGCTAAAAATATTTCTGGAAAAAAAAGAAGAACAATTTTTATTCAAATAAAGCGAAGAAATGAAGATCAACTATTAAATTATAAAAAATATCTTAGTAAAAAAACAAAAAAGAATCTGGATGAAGTTCAAAGTTACTTGCTAGGAATACGAAATGAGGATCGTCATCAACTAATTGATAGCTATAGTATTGGACAATATTATAGAGCTAAATTTAAAAAAGACAGGAATGCAGTAAACTCTAAATGAATTTTTACAAAAATTCACTAACTGCAAAAAAATATTTTAAAATTCTAAATGGTTTTAAAAAAAAATTTAGTAATAAATTTGTTATTCAAAATAGCGGAGCCTTTTTTGGAGACAAGTCATTTTATAAATTATTAGTTTGTTTTGAATTACTAAAAAAAATAAAAAAAACTAAAGGCGATATAATTGAATTTGGAGTTTGGAATGGGAATAACCTTTTGTCGATAAAAAAGATAGTTGATTTTTTTAAATTAAAAAAGAAAATCTATGGATATGATCATTTTAACGGAATGCCATCGAGCTCTAAGGACTATAGACGCAATAATTTTGCCGGGGATATAAAACTAGTAAAATATTTTATAAATTTTTTTAAACTAAAAAATATTTTTTTAATAAAAGACGATATTAAAAACCTAAATAGACACAAGCACAAATTTAACAAATTATCTTTAGTTTATATTGACTGTGATTTATACGAAACTACTAAAAATATCTTAAATATTTTATCTCCTAAAATTCAAAAAGGTGGATTAATTGTTTTTGACGAAGGTAATAAAGGTAATAATTCAGGTGAAACTAAAGCTTTAAAAGAGTTTTATATAAAAAATAAAAAAAAATACAAAAAATATATTTTAAATAATAAATATCAACCAGATGTTTACTTGGAGAAGATTAATTAAATGAAATATCCTATGTTAAAATGGGCAAAAGATCTTTTTCCCATTTGTAGATCTTTAGCTGGTCCAGGAAATCGGAAAACTTTGAAATATTTTTTTAAATTAAATAAAGAATTTAAAATTTTTAAATTTAAATCTGGAACTAAGGTTTTTGATTGGAAAATTCCAGATGAGTGGAGTGTTAAAGACGCATTTATACAGCATAGTTCAGGAAAAAAATTTGCAGAATTTAAAAAAAATAATTTACATCTAGTTGGATATTCAATCCCTGTTAAAAAGACGATCTCAAGAAAGGATTTAATGCAAAAGATTTACACACAAAAAGACCAACCAAATGCAATTCCTTATGTAACCTCTTACTATAATAAGAGCTGGGGTTTTTGTATAAGCGATAAAGAAAAAAAAAAATTACCATCAGGAAGTTATAAAGTTGTTATTGATAGTAAAATTGAGAAAGGTAACCTTGAGGTAGCAGAAGCAGTAATAAAAGGAAAATTAAAAAAAGAGATTTTTTTCAGCAGTTATATCTGCCATCCATCTATGGCAAATAATGAATTATCTGGCCCAGTATTATTAAATGCTTTGATGCTGTATGTTAAAGATAAATATCCCAAAAATAATTATACTTATAAATTTGTACTTTTGCCTGAAACTATTGGATCAATTGCATATATTTCTAAGTTTAGAAAAATTTTAAAAAAAAATGTAATTTGTGGATTTGTACTTACTTGTGTGGGTGATGAACGTGGGTATAGCTTTGTTAATACTCCAAATGAGAATACTTTAGCTGATGAAGCAATCTTGTCTTCACTTTTTAATAAAAAAAACTTCAAAAGATATAGCTTTAAAGATAGAGGAAGTGATGAAAGACAATACTGTTATCCCGGTGTAGATCTTCCAGTTTGTAGTTTTTCTAGATCTAAAGAATATCCTGAATATCATACCGATAAAGATAATTTTAATGTTGTAACTCAAAAAGGACTTGAAGGTTCATTTGAAGCTATGAAAGATATAATAGATGCATTTGAGTTAGGACCGTATCCACAAAATACCAAGATATGTGAACCGCAATTAGGAAAAAGAAATTTATATACGTCACATATTTCTCAAAAAGGAATCTATAAAGAAGAAATGTATACTAGAAAAAATCTCCTTGCTTATTCTGATGGTAAAAGAAGTTTATTTAAGATTTGTAATTTGTTGAAAATTCCACTTAAGAAAATTATTGGTCAATATAACATTTTAAAGAAAAATAAATTATTAAAATAATAATGAGTTTATTTGAAAATATAGATATTAAAAGTGGTGATAAAGTCTTAGTTTCATCAAATTTACTCAAAATTTTAATTTCTAAAAGAAAATCAAAAAATTTCTTTTCTCCAGATACAATACTTAACGAATTGATAACAAAGATAGGCCCAGACGGCACTTTACTAATACCAACTTATAATTGGGATTTTTGTAAAGGAAAAGATTTTTGTTATCATAAAACATTATCTTTATCAGGATCTCTGGGTAATTTTGCCTTAAAAAGGCATGATTTTTTAAGAACACAAAACCCCATATATTCCTTTGCAGTAGCTGGTAAAGACAAAGATAAATTATTTAATTTTAAGCATAAAAGTTGTTTTGGCTTAGACTCTCCATTTGGTTATTTAATAAACTCTGAGGGAAAGAATTTATTTATTGATCTCGATTATAAAGAAGGGTTTACACTTTGTCATGTAGCTGAGGAAAGTGTTGGTGTCAATTACAGATATTTAAAAAAGTTTTCGGGACAATGTAAAAATCATGATGGCAGAATAGAGAATAAAGAATTTAGCATGTATGTTAGAGATCCAAAATCTAATGTTATGATGACATCAATTCATAATGATTTTGATAAAGCGCTAAGTAAATTAAATGCAATAAAAAATTATCAAAAAAAAGATTTTACTTTACAAATTATAAACATAAAAAAAGCTTATAATCTTATGGTAGATGATCTTAAAAATAAAACAGGTCTTATTTATGGAAAAAAATCATGAATTTGTATAATTTTAGCAACTTAGAACCTTTTAATTTAAATAAGGAAAAAAAAGAATTTTTTTTTAAAAATAGGATTAATCAACTAACTGTGTTTCATTCTAAGAGATCTTATTTGTATAAAAGATTTTTAAAAAAATTTAATTATCAGTTAAAAAAAGTTAATTCTATCGATCAAATTCCTTTTTTACCAGCAAGAACATTTAAAGAAATCGACTTAATGAGTGTTTCTAAAAAAGATATTTTTAAAACAATTATGTCATCAGGAACAACTGGAACACAATCTTCAAAAATTTACTTAGATAAAAAAAACGCACAAAACCAAGTGTTAGTTTTAAATAAAATTGTTAAAACAATCTTAGGCAATAATAGAATACCAATGTTGATTATAGATAAGGATCCAAGATTTGGCTCAAAAAACTCTTTTAACGCAGGTGCTGCAGCAATCTATGGTTTCTCTATATTTGGAACTAATCATACCTACTTAATTAATAGAAATAATGAAATAGATTATAAGTCATTAGAGCAATTCATTTCTAAAAATAAAAAACAAAAAATTTTTATATTTGGTTTTACAAGTTTGATTTATGAATATTTAATTAAGAATAATTCTTTAAAAAAGAAAAAAATAGACTTATCAAATGCAATTCTTTTACATGGTGGAGGTTGGAAAAAAATGGAAAGCAAAAAAATTAACAACTCAAAATTTAAAATCTTATTAGAAAATAAATTTAAATTACGAAAAGTTTATAACTATTATGGATTAGTAGAACAAACTGGATCAATTTTTTTAGAATGTGAGAAGTGTTCTTGTTTTATTACTTCAATATTTTCAGATATTATTATTAGAGACTTGCATTTTAATTTAGTTAAAAAAGGTGATAAGGGTTTTATTCAGCTATTTTCAATTTTACCAACGAGCTATCCAGGACACAATATTTTGACAGAGGATGTTGGTAAGATCATTGATAATTCAAAATGTATATGTGCAGAAAAAGGTAAAGCTTTTTTAGTTTACGGTAGAATGCCTAGATCAGAAATCAGAGGATGTAGCGATACAATATGAGCCAAACAGATAAAATAAATTACTTAGTGGGTAAAGAAGGACTAAAAAGAGAAATTCTTGATCCCTTTAATGAGAAAATAATTAATTTTTTTTCAGATTTATCAAAACAAATTATGAAAGATAAAAGTTTATCGAAGTATCCAGATTTAATGGCCTTTGCTTTTTTTTGCAGAAAAGCTAATTTAAAAAATTTAAAGAATAAACTTGATCAATCAAAATTAAAAAGATTAGGATTGGGAATTCTTTTTCATATTACACCTTCTAATATTCCAACAAACTTTGCATATTCTTTATTATTTGGTTTAATTAATGGAAATACAAATTTAGTGAAAGTTCCATCTCAAGAATTTGAGCAAGTAAATATTATATGTAAATGTATTAAACAAATTATTAAAAAAAAACATCAAAGCATCAAGAATATGATTAAAGTAGTTCGTTACAAAAACAATGATGCTTTCACAAAAAAAATTTCTCAATTATGTGATTGTAGAATTATTTGGGGAGGAGATCAGTCAATTGAGAAAATTAGAAGTTTTACTTTGAACCCAAATTCATTAGATCTAAGTTTTGCAGATAGATTTTCTTTATGTATTATAAATACAGACAAGCTAGCGCAACTATCAAAAGAAAAATTTAAAAAGTTGATTTATGATTTTTACAACGATACTTTTGTTGTAGATCAAAATGCATGTTCATCTCCTCATTTGATTTTATGGAAAGGAAAGAAAAATGAAAATTTAAAAAAATTCTTTTGGACCTCCCTAAACAAATTGGTAAAAATTAAGTATGATTTAAATCACACAGCTGCTGTAGATAAATATTCAGAGCTTTGTAAAATTATTTTACAAGATGATAAAATAGAAAATTTTCAAAGGTATTCAAATAATATTTATACTATTGATTTAAAAAGACTTCCAAATAAACTAGATGATTATAGAGGAAAGTGGGGATTTTTTTATCAATTTGATATAAGTAAAATTAAGGAAATTCAAAAGTATATAAATAAAAAATTTCAAACTTTGACGTATTTTGGTTTTTCTAAAAAAGAATTAAATAACTTTATCTTTGATAATAAAATAGATGGTATTGATAGAATCGTTCCGATAGGTCAAGCACTTGATATTGATTTTTACTGGGATGGGTATGATATAAATAAAATATTATCAAGAATAGTGGATGTAAGATGAATAAAATCAAATTAAATAAAGATGGGATATTGGAATATCAACAAAACAGACCACCTTATCTTATGATAGACGAAGCAACAGAAGTAATTCCAGGGATAAGCTCTAAAGGTTTTAAGGATTTCAAACCAGACGAATGGTTTTTCAAAGTTCATTGGAAGAATGACCCTAATGTTCCAGGAATGCTGCAAATAGAATCTTTAGTTCAAATGTCGGCTCTTTCAATTTTAAGTTTACCAGGAAATAAGGGAAAAATAGTATATTTAACTTCTGCAAATAATTTAAAATTTTATAAAAAGATTACACCCGGAAATAGACTTTATATTGAAACTAAAATAAAAGGCTTTAAAAGAGGGTTAGCTTCTTGTGAAGGAACTGGTTTGATAGATAAAAAAGTAGTTTGTAAAGCTGATTTCAACTTGATATTGCCAGATGAAATTAAAAAGTATAATTTAAAAAATTGATATGCCTATAGCTTCGTCTTTATTAAATAAACCAAGGTTAGTAAAAAAACTCAAAGATTTTTATGAATATGTAAATAAAAATAATGGGAAAGTTGGCACTAAAACAAGAGGTATAGATTTAAACTTTAATAATGCATGTAATTTACGTTGCAAGTATTGTTTTACTAACTCTCCTAAAGGAGATCATGTAAAAGAGTACCTTGATATTAAGGCCATTAAAAAATTAGCTGATGAAGCAGATGAGCTAGGTTACTTTGAGTTTGATTTACAAGGTGGAGAGTTATTACTGCAACCTAAAAAACTTTTTGAAGTTTTAGAAGCAATTAAACCAGAAAGATTTTACATGTATCTTACTACAAATGGATTTTATTTGGATAAATCTATGGCTAAAAAGTTGGCCGAATATAAAGTAAGTAGAGTTTCGGTAAGTATAGATAGTATGGACGAAAAAATTCATGATGAAATAAGAGGACGAAAAGATTCATGGAGAAGAGCTATAGAAGCATTAAAGCATGTTAAGGACGCTGGCATGGATCCTTATTTGAATATTACTGTAGGTCACTATAATGCTAACACAGAACATTTTAAGCAACTTTTAGACTACTCAAAAGACAAAAAATATAAAACTTTACTTAATGTAGCAGTTCCATCAGGAATGTGGCAAAATGCTCAAGAGATTATTTGTGATGATAAAGACAGAGAATATTTAAGAAAGATAAGAAAAGAATATAAAAATTTGGTAAGAAATATATGGAATCCATTTGATAAAAATCATGAAAAAATTTTGGGATGTACTACTGTTAATCGAGTATATGTTACTCCCATTGGAGATGTTCTGGTTTGTCCGTATGTGCATATAAAAATTGGAAATATATTTGAACAATCTCTAAAAGAAATAATTGATCATGGCTTTAGTATAAAATATTTTAAAAATCATAGTGATCTGTGTTTAGCTGGAGAGGATAAAGATTTTATTAAAAAATTTATGACAAAAAGTGGTCAGACAATTTTTAAACCTGCTTTAGCTAAAGAAATTTTTTCAAAAGAAGATTATACTTAAAATGTTGTTAAAAAATAAAACAGCTGTAATAACTGGCTGTAATCGAGGTATTGGATTTTCTATTTTAGAAACGTATTTAAAAAATGGAGCCAATGTCATCGCTTGTGTTAGAAATAAAAGCGACTTATTTAGAGATAAAATTGATTTGTTTTCTAAAAAATTTGAAGCAAAGGTAAATGTAGTAAAATTTAATCTAGAAAATGAGGAAGAAATAGAAAAAGGTTTTTTAGAAATTAAAAAGATTTCCCCTAAAATTGACATACTGGTAAATAATGCAGGAATAAACCAAATGTCTTTATTTCAAATGACAACTTTAAAAACATTTAGATCAGTTTTTGATGTAAATTTTTTTTCTATAGTAAGTTTAACTCAAAAAATACTCAAAATAATTGTAAAAAAAAACAATTCTAAAATAATAAATATTGCATCAAATGCAGCTGATCTTTCATCACAAGGAAGAGCAGCTTATGCGCCCAGCAAAGCTGCATTATTATCTTTTACGAAAGTATTATCAAAAGAAATGGGAAGTTATAGTATTAATGTAAATGCAATTGCTCCAGGCTTGGTGAATACAGATATGATGAAAAATACTCCTCAAAAAGCTATCGAAGAAGCTTTAAGCATGACACCTTTAAAAAAAGCTGCTGAGCCAATTGATGTAGCTAATGTTGCCCTTTTTTTAGCTTCTGACCAAGCTAATCATATTTCTGGCGAAACAATATATGTTACTGGAGGTATGTAAATGAATGTGAAAAATGAAGATATAGCTAAAATTAAAAGCCACTCTTTGAAGCTTAGAAAAAATATTTTAGAAATGGCTTTTTCTGCTGGAGCAAGTAGCGCTCATTTTGGTGGAGCGTTATCAATAGTAGAAATTGTTTCAACATTATTTTCACATGTAATGAAAATAAATCAACAACCTCAATGGGATGATAGAGATAGGTTTATTTTAAGCAAAGGACATGCTTGTTTAGCTTATTACGCTGCTCTTTGTGAAGCTGGATATATACCAAAAGAAGATTTATATACTTTTGAAAAAAATGACAGTAATTTATTAGGTCATCCAGTTATCAATAGAGAAATTGGTATAGATTTTTCTAATGGTTCTCTTGGAATGGGTTTATCTTTAGGCATAGGAGTATCAATTTCATTAAAAAAGAAAAAAAAAAATAACAATGTTTATGTTATTTTGGGAGACGGAGAGTGTAACGAAGGATCTGTTTGGGAGGCTGCAATGGCTGCTCCACATTTTAAATTGAATAATCTTTTTGCGATTATCGATAAAAACAATTTTCAACAGACCGGATCAGGAGAAGATATAATGAATACTAACAATATGATGAGTAAATGGAATAGTTTTGGATGGGAAACAACAGAATTAGATGGGCACAATATTCAACAACTATGTGAATTCTTTATTTCAAAAAAAGACTCCCCTAAACCCAAAGCCTTAATTGCCAAGACGGTAAAAGGTAAAGGTTTTTCATTTTCAGAAAACAATAACGATTGGCATCATTCTATTTTAACTAAAAAACTTTACGATCAAGCATTAAAAGAACTCAAATAATTTATTATGATTATAAACGAGAGAAACATAAAGATCTGGTCTACTATAGGTCAACGAGCAACTATCGGAATGGCGGCTTTAGAACTCGCTAAAGAAATAGAAAATTTAATGGTTTTGACTTGTGATGTTTCTACCTCAGCAGGTTTAGATAGATTTAGAAAAACATTTCCTGATAAATATTTAGATTTAGGAATAGCTGAACAAAATATGATAGGGGTAGCTGCTGGACTGGCTAGTGAGAATTATAATGTAGTAACTACAACTTTTGCTCCCTTTCAAACCATGAGATGTTGCGAACAAATTAAAGTAAACATAGGTTATATGAAAAAAAAAATTTGTATGGTTGGTATTGCAAGTGGTTTAGTTTTAGGAAATTTGGGTTATACACATTGCTGCATTGAAGACATAGGTGTTTTGAGATCAATACCTGGTTTAAAAATTATTTCACCAGCAGATTGCTTAGAGACAGTAAAAGCCTTGGAGAGTGGAATTAAATCTAAAGATCCTGTTTACATAAGGCTTACTGGTTCATCAAATAATCCAATTATTTATAAAAATGATTATGATTTTAAAATAGGTAAATCAATTACTTTGAAAGAAGGTAAAGACGTTACAATATTTTGCACTGGAGCAATAGTTTCAAATTGTTTGAAAGCAGCTCAGCTGTTAGAAAATAATAAAGTATCTTGTAAGGTTGTAAATATGCATACAATTAAACCTATAGATGTTAATGCTATAAAAAATTCTTGTAATTCCAAAATGATCGTTAGTGTCGAAGAGCATAATGTTATAGGAGGTTTAGGAAGCGCTATATCTGAATATAAATCTACTTTACTTAATTCTCCTAAACAATTATTTATTGGAATTCAAGACAGTTATAGCAAAGGTGGAAGTTATGAATTTTTACTTAATAAACATGGTCTTACTCCTGATCAAATTTCAGAAAAAATTTTAAAAAATGTATGAGTAATTTAGAAAAATATAAAGACATTTTTGTAAAATCTTTAGCAGTGGACAAAGATAGATTTCATGAAAATTTAAAATATAACGAAATTCCTGAGTGGGACTCTATAGGGCATATGACGCTTATGTCAGGCTTAGAGGAAAGTTTTAAAATTACTTTGGAGACAGATGATATAGTTGATTTTAGTTCTTTTAAAAAAGGTAAAGAAATATTAAAAAAGTATAAAGTAGAATTTTAATTTAGTCTGGAATTTTATTGTAATTAATACCTTGAAAAGGAATTTTTATTGTAGCATTTCTGTTTTTTAAAAATGGAATTTTTTTTAACGGATTGAATCTCTCGGTTATAGTAATTCTAACCGAACCCTTTTTTTTGTTATTATACCCACTATGAACTAATGAAGATAAAAATATCACTGCTGATCCAGCATTAACTTTTAAATGAATTCTTTCAAATCTGTTAATAATTTTTTCATCTATGTGAGTATATTTGTCAGTCCAACTTTTTTTTCCTAGCCTAGGATGCTCTAATTTATGTTCAAAGTATCCATATTTATGGGAATTCTTGTAAACTGCCATTCCACCATTTTTTTCATTTGTGTCAAATAGAGGCGACCAAAATACTAAAGTATCTCTTGCAAATTGATTTGTTTCTTGATGAGGATCTAAGAGTTTATCATTTTCATCATCATGAACATGAATTGCAGGTCTTCCAGAAAAAATATCTTTTGTTTTAAAATAGGTTTTTACAAAATTAATCATTTCTGGCTTATGAAGTTTTTGTAAAATATTAATATTGTAGGGTGAAATATCATACCAATGACCCTTAAGTTTAGAGTCAAATTTTTTGATTTTATAATATTTTTTTTGTAAATTGGCTTCTTTACAAGGCTTTATATAATTTAAAGTCCTTAGCAAAGTATCTTTAATTTCCTTTAAATCTTTTTTAGAAAAATATTCTTCAAAAACATAATAACCATTTTTTTGAAGCTCTTTTGAAATTTTGTTGTGATTCCATTTATTTTTCATACTATTTTATACTAAAATTATCTTGACTGTTCAACTGTTGAACGATAAATTTTACTTGAATGAAAAAAATACAAAAAAACAGCCAAGATGAGCTAAATATACTGTCTAAAATTAAGGTAAATCCTCAATCTTCTCAAAGAAAACTAGCGAATGATCTTGGATTAAGTTTAGGAAAATTAAATTATTGCCTTAAAGCCCTCCAGCAAAAAGGGCTAATAAAAATTGAGAACTTTTCAAAACAAAAGAATAAAGTGAAATATATTCAGTATATTCTTACACCTAAAGGAATTTCAGAGAGGACTAGGCTCACAATAAATTTTATGAAAAGAAAAATGCAAGAATACGATGAACTTAGAAAGAATCTAAATAATTAAATCTAAAAATATCAAAAATGTTTAATAATAAAAATTTACTTATAACAGGTGGCACAGGATCTTTTGGAAGTTCATTTTGTAAGCATATTTTACGAAAATATAAACCAAAAAAAATAATTATATATTCTAGGGATGAGCTTAAGCAATCAATAATGGAAAAAAAATTTAATAGCAAAGATCAAAAGATAACAAGATTTTTTATTGGTGATATAAGAGATTTAGATAGATTAACTTTAGCAATGGAAGATGTAGATTATGTTGTTCATGCAGCAGCTCTGAAACAAGTGGATATAGCTGAATATAATCCTATGGAGTTTATCAAAACAAATGTCATTGGTTCAGAAAATATAGTTAAAGCCGCATTAAGTACAAATGTAAAAAAAGTAATTGCTTTATCAACAGACAAAGCTTCTGATCCAATAAATCTTTATGGAGCAACTAAACTTACCGCAGATAAAATATTTACTTCCTCAAATAACTTAGTTGGAAAGAAAAAATTAAGATTTTCAGTTGTAAGGTATGGAAATGTAGTTGGATCTCGTGGATCAGTAGTACAAATATTTAAAAAATTAATAGAACAAAAAGCTAAATCAATTCCCATTACAGATAATAAAATGACAAGATTTTGGATAACATTAGATGAGGCTATAAATTTTGTTGAGAAATGTTTCAAAGTTATGAGAGGAGGTGAAATTTTTGTACCAAAAATTCCTTCTATAAGAATCATAGACTTAGCCAAAGCAATGGCTCCAAATATAAAACAAAAAATTATTGGTATAAGACCAGGTGAGAAATTACATGAAAAAATGTGTTCAGCAAATGAAGCTCATCAAATTTTAGAATTTAAGCATTTTTACTTAATTCAGCCAAGCATAATATTTACTGAAAATAAATTTGATTACAAAAAAAATTCATTAAATGAAGTAGGAAAAAGCGTACAAAAAAATTTTGAGTACACTTCAGAAAATAATCAAAATTTTTTGAATACAAAACAAATTATAAAATTAAACAAAAAAATTAAAATTTTATAATTTTATTTATTATAAGCTTAAATTATGGGTAACAATAAGTTTAAAAAAATTTTTAAAAACAAATTTCCTATTTTTGTTGCAGAAATTTCTGCTAACCATAACGGAAAATTCAATTTAGCAAAAAAATTAATCAAGTGTGCTAAAGATAATGGGGCAGACGCAGTAAAACTCCAAACTTATAGGCCTGAAACAATGACTATTAATTCGAATAAAAAATATTTTAAAATTAAAAAGGGTTTATGGAAAAATAATAGTTTATGGAGTCTTTATAAAAAAGCCCATACCCCATATGAGTGGCATCAAGATCTTTTTAATTATGCTAAAAAAATTGGTATTTTGTGTTTTAGTAGCCCATTTGATGAAACGGCTGTTGATCTTTTAGAAAAACTAAATTGTCCCATTTATAAAATAGCATCATTTGAAATGAAAGATTTTTCACTGATTAAAAAAATTTCAAAAACAAAAAAACCAGTTATCATTTCTACTGGAATGGCTTCTTTAGATGAAATTACAAATACTTATAATTATGCAAAAAAATGTGGAATAAAAGATATTGCACTACTTTATTGTGTAAGCAATTATCCCTCACGAGAAAGTGATTTTAATTTAAATAATATCAAAATTATGCGTGAAAAATTTAAATGTATAATTGGATTTTCAGACCATTCAAAAAATGATGATATTGCTTTTTCTTCAGTAATTGCAGGAGCTGAAATAATTGAAAAGCATATAGCTCTTGAAAATCAAAAAAAAGGTTTTGATATAGATTTTTCTTTAAAAGGAAAAGAAATCACTAGGTTTAAAAAAAGAATTATGCTTGCAAAAACAATATCTGGTAAAAAAAATTTTTTTAGAAATAAATCAGAAAATTTGAGTAAAATTTTTAGAAGATCCATTTTTGCAATTAGAAAAATCAAAAAAGGAGAAAAATTTTCTACTGAGAATATAAAAAGAATAAGACCAGGGCATGGTTTAGAGCCGAAATATTTTTCTAAATTAATAGGAAAAAAATCTCCTCAAACATTAAATTTTGGACAACCTTTGAATGTAAGTATTCTTAGAAGATTAAGAATTAGAATGAATGGATAAATATTTATCTAAGAAAAATAATTGTCTTATATTAGACTCGAACCAAGAAAGTTGGCCAAAAAACAGTTCTTTATACTACATGGGCTATTGGTGCTTAGAGAAAATAGAAAGTTCTTTTAAAAACAGAGATAAATTTGAAGTAGTTAATAGCGCAGGTAAAGAAAGCCTAGCTATTAATAATCAAATGAATGAAATTTTTCAAGTTTACAATATTTTAATACTTGATTTATCAAACTATTTAAACAAATTTCATAAAAAAAATTATTCAAAGAAATTTTGGGAAATTGTAATTGGTCCTTGGTTAAAAATTTTTTTGGGAATAGTAAGTGAAAGATATCACGGTTTGAATGATGCTTTTAGTAAATTTGATATAAATCAAATAATACTAGCAGACTATGAGCATGAAGATTTTTTTGTTGAAAATGTCGGAGATCTT
>CACHTV010000019.1 GCA_902582875.1 uncultured Pelagibacteraceae bacterium
CAAAAGGTTTTAATTTTCCAAAGTTAAACTGTATAGTAGTCATTGACGCTGACTTTTCTGGCAGAGGTTATGATTTAAGAACAACAGAAAAAAATATTCAACTATATCATCAGTTAAGTGGAAGAGCCGGCAGATTTAGTTCAGATTCTTTAATCATTTACCAAACCTTAACTCCTCATGATACAACTCTTCATGAATTAATTAAAAACAATTCAGAAGAGCTCCTTATGAATGAGCTTGTATTGAGAGAGAAAAATAAATTGCCTCCATTCAAAAGATTGATTGCTATAATTATATCATCAAAAGATCGAAGTTTAAGTTTACAGGGAGCTAGAGAGATCAAAGTTAAATTAAATCAGATAAATGATCTCGAGGTCTTAGGGCCAGTAGACTCACCGCTGTTGAAGATTAAAAAAAATTTTCGATCTAGGTTATTAATTAAGTTTGATAATCATATTTTTATGCAAAAAAAAATAACAAAAGTACTAAATAGGCTTAAAATCTCACAAAAAATTAAACTTACGGTTGATGTAGATCCAATCAACTTCGCTTAGGTTCAAAATTGGTAACTTGATCAAGTTATACTCTTATGGTACGACCACTTCATTATTTCACGATAAAACCTAACAATTAAAAATGAGTACAAATAAATCTTTCTCATCCGAAACGTCAGAAAGGTATTCTCGTGCTTTATTTGAAGTAGCTAGTGAATCTAATGAAATAGATAAAATTGAGAATGATGTTAGAAATTTTCAATTACTATTTAGTTCTAGTGAAGAAATAAAAAATTTTTTACAAAATCCCACTCAAAATAAAAATACTCAAAATAGTGTAATTAATCTATTAACAGAGAAATTGGGTTTTTCTAAAAATTTAAAAAATTTCTTTTTACTATTGATAGAAAAAAGAAGAATATTCTTTGTAAAAAAGATTTCAGAAAGTTTTTTAAGATTGTGTTCTAAAAAAAGAGGAGAAATAAAAGCTTCATTAATATCATCGAAGGAATTATCCCCAACAGAACTTGAAGAAATAAGTAAAGATTTATCAAAATCAATGGGATCAACAATAAAATTTGACTATAAAGTGGATAAAGAATTAATAGGCGGTTTAAAACTCCAACTAGGTAGCTTTATGATTGATACTTCTATCAAAAATAAATTAAAAAAATATGAACAAGCAATGTTAGAAAAATAAAATGACAATTAATCCTTCAGAAGTCACGAAATTATTAAAAGATCAAATTAAGAATTTTGGTGAAAAAGCAGAAGTTTCAGAAATAGGAAAAGTTCTATCTGTTGGAGACGGCATTGCACGTGTTTTTGGTTTAGACAATGTGCAAGCAGGGGAAATGGTTGAGTTTGAAGATGGATCTAAAGGAATGGCTCTAAATTTAGAAAGTGATAATGTCGGCGTAGTTATCTTTGGAGACGATAGAAAAATTAAAGAAGGCGATACAATTAAAAGAACGAACGCAATTGTAGATGTTCCAGTAGGCAAAGAACTTTTAGGAAGAGTAGTAGATGGACTGGGAAATCCTATAGATGGTAAAGGTCCTCTTTCTGCTAAAAATAGAAAACGTGTTGAAGTAAAAGCGCCTGGTATTATTCCCAGACAATCTGTTAGTGAGCCTATGCAAACAGGTTTAAAATCTATAGACTCTCTTATACCCATCGGAAGAGGACAACGTGAATTAATCATTGGTGACAGACAAACTGGGAAAACAGCAGTAGCAATTGATGCAATTATTAATCAAAAAAAAATAAATGAGTCTTCAGATGAAAAGAAAAAATTGTATTGCGTATATGTTGCGATTGGTCAAAAACGTTCTACGGTAGCTCAAATAACAAAAACTTTAGAAGAAGCAGGCGCTCTTAAATATACAACTATAGTTGCGGCTACAGCTTCTGACTCTGCGCCATTACAATTCTTAGCGCCTTATACAGGATGCACTATAGGTGAGTATTTTAGAGATAATAGTATGCATGCTTTAATTGTTTATGATGATTTGTCAAAACAAGCAGTTGCTTACAGACAAATGTCATTATTATTAAGAAGACCCCCGGGAAGAGAAGCGTATCCTGGGGATGTATTTTATTTACACAGTAGATTGTTAGAACGTGCATCAAAATTAAATGATAAAAGTGGCGGAGGTTCATTAACAGCTTTACCTATCATTGAGACGCAGGCGGGAGATGTTTCAGCGTATATTCCAACTAATGTTATTTCTATAACGGACGGACAAATATTTTTAGAAACAGAATTATTCAATCAGGGAATTCGACCAGCTGTAAACGTTGGACTATCTGTATCGAGAGTAGGTTCTGCGGCACAAACTAAAGCTATGAAAAAAGTAGCTGGTTCTATTAAGTTAGAATTAGCTCAATATAGAGAAATGGCTGCTTTTGCACAATTTGGTTCTGATTTGGATGCCTCTACACAAAAATTGTTAAATCGAGGAGCAAAATTAACGGAGCTTTTAAAACAAGATCAATATTCTCCAATGACAGTAGCTGAACAGGTAATTTCTGTATTTACTGGAGTAAGAGGTTATCTCGATGATATTGAATTAAATAAAATAAAAAAATTTGAACAAGATATTATTGAAAAAATTAAATCAGAAAAACCAGAAATAATTGATTCAATCGAGTCTTCTGGAAAACTTGAAGAAAATACTGAAAAACTTCTTTCCCAAATAATTGAAGAATACAAAAAAGGTAATAAATAATGCCAAGTTTAGACGATCTTAAAAAGAGAATTAAAAGTGTTAAATCTACCCAGAAGATTACTAAAGCTATGAAAATGGTGGCTGCCGCTAAATTAAGAAAAGCCCAAGAGAATGCCGAAAAAGGTCGACCTTACAGTCAAAAAATGCAGAATATAATTCTTAATTTAACTAAATCAATTAACGATCCTCAAAATGCACCGAAGCTTCTTGTTGGCACAGGAAAAGACAATGTTTATTTATGTGTGGTATTAACAGCTGATAGAGGATTATGTGGAGGTTTCAATTCTAACATTTGTAAACTTGCAAAGACAAATTTTAAAAAAGCTTTAGGTGAAGGAAAAGATTTAAAAATAATTACAGTGGGAACAAAGGGTTTAGACCAGATTAGAAGAGAATATGGAAAATATGTAATTAAAAAATTTAGTTTTAAAAATAAAAAACAAATTACATTTAATGAAGCTGAAATAATAGGAAATGAAATTATAAATTTATTTAAACAAAATCAATTTGATAAATGTATTTTGTTCTATAATAATTTTAAAAATGTAATTACACAGATACCCCAAGCCCAACAAATCATTCCAGCAGAAAATAACTTATCTAAAGAGAAAGATGACAGCCAAACTTCCTATGAGTTTGAACCAGAGGAGGATGAAATTTTAGAGGACTTGTTGCCTAAAAATATATCTACTCAAATTTTTAAAGCTTTTTTAGAAAATGCTGCAAGTGAACAAGGATCAAGAATGACAGCAATGGACAATGCTACTAGAAATGCTGGAGAATTAGTTGATAAACTTACAATTAATTATAACAGGAGTAGACAGGCTTCAATTACAAAAGAATTAATAGAAATTATATCAGGAGCAGAAAGCTTATAGCTATGAGTAAGAAAGGAAAAATAACACAAATTATTGGTGCAGTCGTAGATGTAAACTTTGATAGTGATTTACCTGAAATTTATACTGCTCTTGAGGCAAATAATTCTGGAAATAAATTAATATTAGAGGTTGCCCAACATCTAGGAGAAAATGATGTAAGAACTATAGCAATGGATGCGACAGAGGGATTAAAGCGAGGAGATGAGGTAATCAATACTGGATCTCCTATAAGTGTACCAGTAGGCCCAGAAACTCTAGGAAGAATTATAAATGTAGTAGGAGAGTCAATCGATGAAAAAGGTGATGTAAAAACAAAAGAAAAATGGCCTATACACAGACCTGCTCCAAAATTTACAGACCAAGCAACAGAAACAGAACAATTAGTAACAGGAATTAAGGTTGTTGATTTACTAGCGCCTTACGCAAAAGGTGGAAAAATTGGATTATTTGGGGGTGCAGGTGTTGGTAAAACTGTAACTATAATGGAATTGATTAACAATATTGCAAAAGCGCACGGAGGATTTTCTGTTTTTGCTGGAGTTGGCGAAAGAACAAGAGAAGGAAATGATTTGTACCATGAAATGATAGAGTCAGGAGTAATTAAGACAGAGGGAAAAGGTTCAAAAGCCGCTTTGGTTTACGGTCAAATGAATGAACCTCCTGGGGCAAGAGCAAGAGTTGCTTTAACAGGATTAACAGTAGCAGAATATTTTAGGGATAAAGAAGGCCAAGACGTTTTGTTTTTTATTGACAATATTTTTAGATTTACTCAAGCTGGTTCAGAAGTATCTGCTTTACTCGGAAGAATTCCATCTGCTGTAGGTTATCAACCAACACTAGCTACAGATATGGGAAATCTTCAGGAAAGAATTACTTCTACAGATAAAGGATCAATTACATCTGTACAAGCGATTTATGTACCTGCAGATGATTTGACAGATCCAGCGCCAGCAACCTCGTTTTCTCACTTGGATGCAACAACTGTATTGTCAAGACAAATTGCAGAAATTGGAATTTATCCTGCAGTAGATCCCTTAGATTCGACTTCAAGAATATTAGATCCAAGAATTGTTGGAGAAGAGCATTATAGGGTAGCTAGAGATGTACAAAGAATTTTACAAGCCTACAAATCTTTACAAGATATTATTGCTATTCTAGGAATGGATGAGCTTTCGGAAGAAGATAAGCTAACTGTGGCACGAGCAAGAAAAATCCAGAGATTTTTATCCCAGCCATTTTTTGTTGCTGAAGTATTTACTGGTTCACCAGGCAAGTTAGTAGATTTAGACTCTACAATAAAAGGATTTGATGCAATTTGTAAAGGAGAATACGATCATTTGCCTGAAGCAGCATTTTATATGGTTGGTGGCATTGAAGAGGTGGTAGAAAAAGCAGAAAAGATGTCGAAAGATAATAAATAACAATGTCAGAGAATTTTACAGTAGAAATTATAAGTCCAGACAAATCAATTTTAAAATCAGAAGCTACAGAAGTAACAATCCCTTCTTACGAGGGTGAAATGGGTATATTGAAGGATCATATACCTCTAATTACATTTTTAAGGCCTGGTATGATAGTAATTAAAAAAGATAGTGAAGAAAAAAAATTTTTTATTGAAGATGGTACAGTAGAATTTTCAAAAAATAATTTATTAATATTAACATCTACAGCAAAAAGTTTAGATCATTTAGATAAAAATTATATAGACAAAATTATAGAAATTTCTCAAGAAAAAATAAACAAAGAAGAAGTTAGTGATAAAGAAAAATATTTATTATCTTATAAGATTGATACACTTAGGGAAATTAATAAATAAATTTTTTTAACTCTATTAGTAATTTTTTATAAACATCTCTTTTAAAATCTACAATTATTTTTGGGAGATCTTCCATTTTTACCCATTTCCATTCAATAAATTCAGGATGTTTTGTTTTTAAATTAATTTCACTTTCCTTCCCAATAAATCTAACTATAAACCATTTTTGTTTTTGTCCTCTGAATTTACCTTTCCAAATAATACCTAAAAGGTTTTTAGGTAATTCATACTCAAACCAGTCTTTCAGTTCTTTTATAATTTCAATATTTTTAATACTCGTCTCTTCAATAAGCTCTCTTTTCATTGCATTTAAAAAATTTTCATTTTTATTTACTCCTCCCTGAGGCATTTGCCATTTATCTATGGGATTATCCTTACGCTTTCCAACAAAAACTTTATTTTCATAATTTAAAACAATTGCACCAACACCAATTCTTAAAGGAAGTGCTTTTTTTTTCATTATTAAGAGTTAAATAATTTTAAAGCGTAATTTAATTGATTATCATTTTTTGAATTTATTTTAAAATCATCGCCTGTTTCTTCAACGACTATATCTGGAGTAACTCCGACTTCTGAAATAGAGTCACCAGAGGGTAGATAATATTTAGAAATAGTAAGCCTAATTCCTCCTCCATTACGTAGAGGAATAATTGATTGAACAGAGCCTTTGCCATATGAGCTTTCTCCTAGAATAATTGCTCTTTTATGGTCTTTGAGAGCACCTGCAAAAATTTCAGAGGCAGAAGCAGAACCATT
Source organism: uncultured Pelagibacteraceae bacterium (assembly GCA_902582875.1). Classification (GTDB taxonomy): domain Bacteria; phylum Pseudomonadota; class Alphaproteobacteria; order Pelagibacterales; family Pelagibacteraceae; genus Pelagilacustribacter. The sequence goes on from CACHTV010000019.1 coordinate 6,176, forward strand.
ATTAATCAAAACTATTATCGGCTTACCTTTTATTTCATCCCCTTTTCTTGCAAAAAATCTTCTAGTTTCAGAAGCTTTTCGTCCTTTAGTTGAGACTATTTCACCATCATCTAAAAAAAAGTCCGTAATATTAATGGCTTGAGTAAGTAAGCCTCCAGGATTATTTCTTAAATCTAATATGTAACCTTCTACTTTTGAATTTTTCTCAAATAGTTTTATCGTGTCCAGAAACTGTTTATCACTGTTTTCATTAAAAGATTTAAGTTTTATATATCCTAAATTTTTTTTCTTCCCTAAAATTTCAGAACTAACAGATTTAATTTCTATTATTTGTCGAATAATTTTAAACTTTAGAGATTTTTTTACGTTTTTTCTTCTTATGGTTAATTCAACAGATGTTCCTACTGGTCCCCTCATGAGTTTAACAGCTTCCATTAAAGATTTTCCTTGAACTTGATCATTGCCTATTTTTACTATGTAATCTCCAGCTTTTATTCCAGCTTCAGAAGCGGGAGTATCATCTATAGGAGCAATAACTTTAACTACCCCTGACTCCATACCTATTTCTATACCTAAACCTCCAAATTCCCCACGAGTGTCAGTCTGCATTTCTTTAAATAATTCTGGACTCATGTAAGCAGAGTAAGGATCGAGTGATTGAAGCACTCCATTAATAGCAGAGTCCATCATTTCAGATTGATTAACATCATCCACATAATCTTTTTTAATTTTTTCTAAAACTTCTCCAAAAAGATCAATTTTTTCATACAGTAGGTTATTAGAATAAGAATGAGAAAAGTTGAAGTTTAAAAATAATATTATTAAGCAAATAATTTTTTTCATACCATTGCCTTTTCTTTTGGAATTTCTTCAGACCACATTTTTTCTAAGTCATAAAATTTTCTTTTTTCTGGATGAAAAATATGGATTATAATATCTTTAGTATCTACTAATTTCCAATCACTACTTTCTCTTCCTTCTATATGACATTTTTCTAAACCTATTTTTTTTAGTTCAGATACTAGAATTTCTGAAAGAGCTTGCAAGTGTCTAGAAGAAGTACCAGAAGCAATAATCATATAATCCGCTATATAAGATTTATTTTCTAAATTGATAGAAATTATATTTGTAGCTTTGTTATCATCTAAAATTTTTTCAATATTTTTTTTTATATCTAATATTTTCATTAAAAATTTTTTATATAATTTCTTTTAATACTAGTTGAAGAGATATTGATTTTCTTGTTTTTTATAAAAACGATATTTTTTTTATTAAGATATTTCACTACTTTAGATTCTTTACTCTTTTTATCATATCCTTTTCTAGAAAAAACAACTAATTTTGTTAATTTAACTATCTTTTTCCAACTTTTCCACTTGTGAAAGTTTAATAAGTTATCTGAACCCAAGATTAAGTATAATTCTTTTTGTTTTTTTATTTTTTTAAAGTATTTAATTACATTAATAGTATTTGAGGATTTAATTTTTCCATCTAAATACAAAACTTTAATATTTTTATAATCTTTTAAAAATTTTTTAGACTTCAATATTCTTTGCTTTAAAGAAAAAAAAGATTTCTTTTTAAGAGGATTTTTTTTTGTAATAACCCAATAAATTTTTTTAAATTTTATTTTTTTAAGACTAATTTTTGAAATTTGAACATGCCCTCTATGTGGTGGATCGAAACTTCCACCAAAAATACCGACTGCTTTTTTGTTAGGAATTAACATAATTTATTTTCTTATAATTCCTTTACCAGACACAATGTATTTGTATGAAGTCAGTTGATTTATTCCAACAGGACCTCTTGGAGGAAGTTTATTAGTTGAGATTCCAATCTCTCCTCCAAATCCAAATTCTCCTCCATCTGCAAATTGAGTGGAGACATTGTGCATAGCTATAGAACTGTTAACCCCCTCTAGGAATATTTTTGCATTTTTGGAATTGTTTGTAATGATGCTGTCTGTATGCATAGTCCCATATTTTAAAATATGATTAACAGCATCTTTTACATTTTTAACTGTTTTAATAGATATTTTTCTATCTAGATACTCGGTTTTCCAGTCAATCTCTTTTGCATTTTTTAATTTATTCTTAAAAAGTTTATTAATTTTATTGTCCACTCGGACTTCGCAACCAGAAGAGATCAATGACAGGATTATTGTTTTTCCATGAGACTTTAATGCTTTTTCATCAATCAGCAAAGTTTCTAATGCTCCACAAATGGTAGTTCTTCGCATTTTTGCATTTAAGATAATTTTTTTTGCCATAGATAGATTTGAGTTACTATCTACATAGATGTGGCACAATCCTTCAAGATGACCAATGACTTGAATATTTGAAAATTTTTGAACTTTTTTTACCAATCCTTTACCCCCTCTTGGAACTATCAAATCAATATAATTATTCATTTTTGATAAAATTGAATCAACTATTTTTCTTTCTTTTTTTTCGATAAATTGAACGCAATTTTTATTAATTTTGTTTTTACTTAACGATTCTCTAAATAGATTTGCTAGTAATTTATTAGAGTTATAAGCTTCTGATCCTCCTCTTAAAATACAACAATTTCCAGATTTTAAGCATAAAGCCGCTACATCAGCCGTTACATTTGGTCTACTTTCATAGATTATTCCTATAACTCCTATAGGTGTAGAAACTTTTTTAATTTTAAGTTTATTTGGTCTTTGCCATTTTTCTAAAATACGGCCAACTGGATTTTTAAATTTAGCTATTTCGTTTATTGAGTGTCTAATTCCATCGATTCTTTTATCATTCAAAATTAACCTATCTACAAGATGTTTTCTTTTAATATTTTTAATATCTTTTAAATTTTCTCTTATTATTCTTTTTTTGTTTTTTAAAATAATCGTATTATAATTCTCTAAAACTAATTTTATTTTATTATGCTTTACAGCTTTTAATTCTTCAAAAGCTTTTCTTCCATTCACACCTATTTTTTTTAAGTATCTCATTTTACAACTTCACCATATCATCTTTGTGTACTATTTCAGTTTTACTTAAATATCCTAAAATGTTTTCTATTTCTTTACTCTGTTTTCCTTTTATTTTATTTATCTCAGATGACGTAAATGAGGATAATCCTCTAGCGAGACCCTTATCATTTTGATCTACTATTAGTATATTTTCCCCTTTTTCAAAAATACCAACTATCTTAGTTATACCTGCAGCAAGTAAACTTTTTCCTTGTTCTAATGCTTGAGCAGCACCTTGATCGATATATATTTTGCCTGAAGAGTTCAAAGAACTAATTATCCATTTTTTTCTGGCATCTAAACTAGAAATTTTTGGAATAAAATGGGTATAAATTTTGTTTTTGATCATATTATTAATTGGATTATTTTTTTTACCATTTCCAATAAACATATGACATCCTGCATTTATACAAATTTTAGCTGCATCTAATTTTGTAATAATTCCACCTGAGCCATAAAGATTTTTTTTATTATCGATCATTGCGTGTATATTTGAGTCAATTTTTGTGACAGTTCTAATAATTTTTCTACTTTTAGATTTATCGTAAAGTCCATCTACATCTGACAAAATAATTAAAGTGTCAGCACCAATGATTTGAGCAACTCTTGCAGCTAATCTATCATTATCACCGTACTTAATTTCTGCGGTTGCCGTAGTATCATTTTCATTTACAATTGGTATAGCTTTTAACTTAAATAAATTGTCAAAAGTTCTTCTAACATTTAACGCTCTTCTCCTTTGCTCTGTATCATCTGGACTGATTAATATTTGACCTGTTTTAATTTTATGTTTATCAAATAATTTTTGAAATTCTCCAGCTAAATGAATTTGGCCAACTGATGCAATAGCTTGACTCATTTCTAATTTAATTTTTTTTTTTTTAATTTTTAGATAATTTTGTCCCAAAGCAATAGCCCCAGAAGATACGATCACTAAATCTTTTTTTTCTCTAAATTTTTTTATATCTTTAATTAAACTCTTAACCCATTTTTTTTTGAATTTACCTTTATTATCAACAACAGTAGATGAGCCAAGTTTTATAACTATTTTTTTTGAATTATTAATTAACATTTTTAATCAATATTTTTTTTATTTTTTGAATATCTTTGTTTGAAAATATAGAAATTACCTCACATTTTACTTTAATTTTTTTTTTAAATTCTTTTATTTTTTCATCAATAATAGTTTTTTCTAGCAAATCAGATTTATTTAAAAATATTATTTCTTTTTTTTTGACTAAGGTTTTATCATATGCTGAAAGTTCAAGCTTAATTTTTTTATAAGTATTTATTAAATCTTTTTCAGATATGTCAATTAAATGTAATAAGATTTTACATCGTTCTATATGACGTAAAAATTTATCGCCTAGTCCAATACCTTTATGAGCGCCTTCAACTAATCCAGGTATATCCGCTAAAGTGATTTCTTTTTCATCGTAATAAGCAACACCAAGATTTGGATTAATTGTAGTAAAAGGATAATTAGCAATTTTTGGTTTTGCTCTTGTTAAAGCTGAAAGCAAACTTGACTTACCTGCATTAGGTTTTCCTATTATACCTACATCAGCAATTACCTTTAATTGTAACCAGATCCAGAATTCTTCACCAATTTTACCATTGGTCTTTTTTTTTGGAGCTCTATTTGTAGAACTCTTAAATCTAACATTGCCCAATCCTCCCTTGCCACCAGAGGCCACTAAGTACTTTTCTTTATTTTTTGTAAAGTCATAAATCAAAGTATTATTGTCCTCTTCGTAAATTTGTGTTCCAGTTGGAACTTTTAAAATTAAATCTTTACCATTGCCCCCGGTTTTATTTCTTTTACTTCCATGTTTTCCATGTTGTGCTTTAAAATGTTGAGCATATCTGAAATCTATTAAAGTATTTAAATTTCGATCAGACTCGATAATTATAGATCCTCCATCTCCACCATCCCCTCCGTCAGGACCACCATATTCAATAAATTTTTCTCTGCGGAAGCTAGCTGAGCCAGAACCTCCGTTACCTGCTTTTATATAGATTTTTGCTTGATCTAAAAATTTCATTGTGAGTACATTATAAATAACTTTAGTTATTTATAAATCTAATTGGGGATTACAGAAACAAAAGTCCTGTTTAGTTTGGATTTTTTAAATTTTACTTTTCCTTTTATCAGAGAAAAAATAGAATGGTCTTTACCCATTCCCACATTATTTCCAGGATGAATTCTAGTTCCTCTTTGTCTTACTATTATATTTCCTGGTATAACTAATTGGTCTCCATATCTTTTAACTCCAAGACGTCTACCTTTACTATCTCTTCCGTTTTTAGATGATCCACCAGCTTTTTTTGTTGCCATAAATATTCTCTATTTCTTTAAAATTTTTTTAGCGACAGTTTTTTTCTCACTTTCTTTTTTATCTTTAGTTTTAATTTCCTCTTTTTTAACTTTAGTTTTAGGTACAGCCATTTCACCACCAGCTAGAAGTTTTCCATCTTTTGATAAAATTTTTGTTATTTGTATCTTAGAATGTCTTTGTCTATGTCCATTTTTTTTTCTTGAGTGTTTTCTTCTTTTTTTATGAAAAACTAATATAGTTCTATCTTTAACATTTTCCAAAAGCTTAGCTTCTACAGATGCACCTTCAATAATAGGACTACCAACTTCAGTATTCTTATCATCATTTAAAAGCAAAACATTTTTAAATTTTAAGACTTTTCCTACTTCAGCATTTATTTTTTCTATTTCTAAAATTTTGCTAGGAAAAACTTTGTATTGTTTTCCGCCTGTTTCTATTATCGCAAATGACATAAATTAACTTTCTTTAAATTTAGGGCAATATAGCCTGCAGAATTGTCAAGTCAAGGTGAATGAGATTAAAAACTATCTTTTAAATCACGTAATTTAGAGAAAATTTCTTGCTCAGGTGAATTATTTAAATTTAAGGCATTTTTAATAGATGGTTCATTACATCTTAGAAATATATTAGTTTTTAGTTCTTCTTCAATAGAAACAGGAATAGTGGGAGATTTAGATTCTTCTTTTGAATTAACCCAACCAATCTTTTTTTTTAAAAAATCGTTTTTTGAGTCATATTCTAGACAAAATTCTAGATTTTTTTTTGTATATTCATGCCCACAATATATTTTTGTATCTATTGGTAAATTTTTTAACTTATTTAAAGATTTAAACATTTCTTCATAGGTTCCTTCAAAAATTCTTCCACAACCTAAAGAAAAAAGAGTATCTCCAGTAAAAACTATTTTTTCATTTTTAAAATAAAAAGCTATATGCCCGCTGGTATGACCAGGAATAAAAATAACTTCAAAAGAAGCATTGCCAATTTTAAAATTTTGTTTTTCTTTTAGAGGTATATCAATACCAGGTATACGATCTTTATCTAATTCAAATCCTAAAACTTTTGATTTATATTTTTCTTTGAGTTTCTTATTGCCGTCAACATGATCAAGATGATGATGTGTGTTTAAAATATAATCAAGTTTATTGTATTTTCTTTTTATTCTTTCATCGCAAGAACTAAAGTCAGAAGGGTCGATAATTGCTACAATATTAGAGATTTTATCGTAGAGAAGATAACTATAGTTATCCTTTAAACAAGAAATTATCTCTATATTTAACATTATCCTATTAAAAATATCCCAAGTTTAGAAAAAAAGTTTTTAATTTCAAGATTACTTTTCTTAATCTCCGAAGTTTTATCTTCATTAACACCCACAGCTTTTTTAATTTTAATATTTTTTTCTTCACAAAAATGAAATAGATCCTTAATTGTGCACATGTGTAGATTAGGAGTATTATACCAAGAATTTGGCAAAGTTTTTGTAACTGGCATTTTTCCAAAAAATAATAAACTTGTTCTGACTCTCCAGTACCCAAAATTAGGTATAGATATAACCACAGATTTTCCAATTCTTAACAAATCTTTTAAAACTTTTTCAGGATTGTAAAAAGCTTGTAGTGTCTGACTTAATATCACAAAATCAAATGATAGATTTGGAAATTGATGAAGTTCAGTTTCAGCATTACCTTCGATAACTGGTAAACCTTTATAAATACACTTCTTAATATTTTCTTTTTTAAGCTCTAATCCTCGGGCTTCTATATTTTTTTCTTTAATTAAATG
>CACHTV010000020.1 GCA_902582875.1 uncultured Pelagibacteraceae bacterium
GATACATCCACTCCCGAAGCATTAAGAGCAATAACTATATCTTTATTTTCTTTTGTTGTATAAAGCCAGTCCGAAGAGAAAGATATAACTAAAAATTTTGTTTTTTGATTTTTAAAAGCTTCAATGAGACCGCCTTTAAAATGTTTTGATAAATCAAAATAATCCATTGCTCTAGTAATATATAAGATTGAGTTTGCATCAAATCTTTCTACAAAAGTACTGCCTTGATGTCTTAAATAGCTTTCAACTTGAAAGTCAGCATTAAAACTAAATTCATAATCCCCTTTTTCTTGAAGCTTTCTTCCAAATTTTTCTTGCATACCTTTTTCAGATAGATAACTAATATGACCTACCATTCTTGCTACAGCTAATCCATTTTTAGGCTGAACATTTTTTATTAAATATTTACCTTTATCCCAAACAGGATCTGCCATTATAGCTTGCCTAGCTAATTCATTAAGCGCAATATTTTGTGCACTATGACTCGTGCTACATGCAATGGGAATTGCTGAAAATGTTTTATTAGGAAAAATTGTACAAAATTCAAGTAACTGCATTCCACCCATAGATCCTCCAGTAGCACAAAGAAGTTTTTCTATTCCTAGGTGATCCAAAAGGGTTTCTTGTGCTCTAACCATATCTCTTATTGTTATAACTGGAAAATTTAGTCCATATGGTTCATTTGTTTTTTTATCAATCTCTTTAGGACCCAAAGAACCCATGCATCCACCAATTACATTTGCACAAATCACAAAATACTTATTTGTGTCAATTGCTTTCCCAGGTCCTACTGCTGTAATCCACCAACCTTCTTTTTTTGTTACTGGATTTATTTCGCTAACAAATTGATCTCCTGTAAGTGCATGAAAAACAAGTATGGCATTATCCTTAGCATCATTTAATTTTCCATAAGTCTCATATGCTAAAGGAAAGTCTTTTATAGTTTGTCCACAGTCTAATTTAAGTGGTTTAGAGATATTAATCTTTTTAATATTTTCAATTTTATAGTTCATATAAAAAAAAAGCCCAGCTAAACTGGGCGAACCCTTTTTAGCTAAATTTGTTATGCGCCTGCAATATGGTTAAATCAGCGCTCCTAATGTTTACTAAATCGTCTTAAACTTGTCAATTTTATATGATGAAAGATTTATAGAAATAGCTGAACATTTTATATAATACATTAATTAATATGAAACTACCAAAATCAAACAAGTTTATAGATCAAAAGTATATACCGGGCCCAAGTTTATTTAAGCGAAAAAAGGCTAAAATAAAATTATCAGCTAATGAGTCTGCTCTTGGTCCAAGTCCTAAAGCTATCAAGGAATATAATGCAGTATCTAAAAATTTTAAAAGATATCCAGACACAAATGGTACTTCATTGAGAGAAGTAATAGCTAATAAATTTAAGATAGATAAAAATAGAGTTATTCTTGGCTCTGGTTCTGATCAAATATTTGAACTCGTATGTAATGCTTTTATAAAAAAAAATGATGAAGTAATTGTTCCCGAATATAGCTTTATAATATACAGGATTTACAGCAAGATAAATGGAGCAAAAATAATTTATGCTAAGGAGAAAAATTTTACTATATCAGTTGAAAGTATACTTTCTAAAGTAACAAGAAAGACTAAAATAGTTTTTTTAGCAAATCCTAATAATCCTACTGGCACATATATTAGTAGAAAAAAAATAACTTATCTAAGAAAAAAACTTAGAAGTGATATACTTCTTGTAGTGGATGATGCATATTTTGAATATGTAAAACAAAAAGATTATATTTCAGGTCTAAAATTATTCTCTAGACATAAAAATGTTTTAGTGACAAGAACATTTTCTAAGGCTTATGGTTTGGCAGGATTAAGAGTAGGATGGGGTTATGCTTCAAAGGAGATTATTAAAATTTTAAATCAAATTAAACCTCCTTTTAACGTAAGTAGACCTGCTTTATTTGCAGCTTCTGCTGCAATAAAAGATAGTAATTGGCTTAAAAAGGAAATTAATCATATTCATAAATGGAACAAGATATTATTTAGAAAATTTAAAGAAATGAAAATTGCAACAATCGAAAGTAAAACTAATTTTCTATTGTTAAACTTTGATAGAGTTAATATAAGTGCAAAGAATGTGTTTCAAAAATTAGCGAATGCAGGTATTTTAGTAAGAACAATGAATGTTTATGGAATAAAAAATTCTTTGAGAATTACTATTGGAAAGAATAGTGAAAATAAAAAGTTAATTTCTATTTTTGGGAAAATTTTTAATGTTTAATAAAATTACAATTATTGGATGTGGACTAATAGGTTCTTCTCTTTTAAGAGTTATCAGTAAAAAAAAATTAGCTAAAGAGATTAATGTTTTTGATAAATCTAAAGAAGTATCATCATTTATTAAAAAAAATCTTTCAGCAAATGTTTTCAATGACATTAGTGAGTCTGTTAAAAATTCAGATCTAGTTATAATTTCTACTCCACTTGGCAGTTATAAAGAAGTTTTATTATCTATTAAATCAAGTCTAAAAAAGAATGTAATTTTAACTGATACAGGATCAGTAAAAAAAGAAGTAAATAAAATCATAAGTAATTTAAATTTACAGGATATTTTCTGGATAGCTTCTCATCCTATAGCTGGAACTGAATTTAGCGGACCAGAGGCAGGTTTTGCTGAACTGTTTGATAATAGATGGTGCATTTTATCAACAGAAAATGAAAAAGGAACAAAAGAAATAGAAAGATTAAAAAGTTTTTGGGTAGCAATAGGTTCCAAGGTAAAAATTATGAATTTCGAAGATCACGATAATGTTCTTTCATTAACAAGTCATTTACCTCACGCAATTGCATATAGTATTGTAAGAACTGTAATGAATAATGATGATAAGTTTAAAGATGAAGTTATTCAATATAGCGCTAGTGGTTTAAGAGATTTTACACGTATAGCAGCCTCAGACCCAATTATGTGGAGAGATATATTTATTGATAATAGTGAAAATATTTTAAAAGTCTTGAACAGTTTTTCTGAAAATCTTGAGGAGATTAAAAAAGCTATTCAAAGTAAGAGTGCTGAAAAATTAAGTAATATTTTTTCTTCCACAAGAAAATTAAGAAAAGAGATTATAAAAGCTGGTCAAGAAACAGATAAACCAAATTTTGGAAGAAAGTAAGTTTTAAGATAAAGCTTTATTAAAAGCTGGTTCAAAATCTACTTTAATACCTTCTCCATCACATTTTCTAAGAAAGTAATATAAAGTTATGCCGTCTACTGAATGACTCGGTATTGTTATCTCAGATGTATAATTATTTTTTGTGTTTATGCTTATCCTTTTAATTGATGAGCTTAATAGCTTTCCATCTTGCGAATAATTAAGATAGGGAAGATAAAAAGTTTTGAGATTTTTCTCTCCTAATTTTTTATCTAGTAAATTTGCAGCTTCTTCAATTTCATTAACAGCATTAATAATTTTTGGCGATATTTCTTCATCGGACATAATTTCATTATAAGTTTTTAAATATTCAAATCTTCTAACAGGATTATTTTTATAGAAAAATCCTTCATTTCTAATGGAAAATTTTGAAATGGGTACAACAGATAACAAGCCAGCTTCTTCATCCATTTCTTCAAGGGTTTCTTCGTAAGTGGTACCAGTTTCTGTTTGCACAGCCGCATAAACAGGTTTACACGTAAAAATTGTCTCGTTTGCTTTTGTTATGTTGAATGACAATAAGGATAAAAATAGAACTACAAAATATTTCATAGAATGATCATGTAAAAAATTAATGTTCAAAAGATGATTTAAATTTGTTTAAAATATTTTTATTGTGATCAAATTGTGACTGACGTCTTGTACTTTTGAAAAAATAAATTATTTAAATTTTTTGATTTCTGAATAGATTTTATTTTCTATCTCTTTAATGAATTCATCTTTATTTTTACCAGGTATAATTGGTTCCAAAAAAGAAATATGGATATCTCCCTGGTGTTTAATAAAACTATTTTTTGGCCATACCTTTCCTGAATTTAAAGCAACAGGAATACAAGGTAAATTTAACGAACTATAAATTCTTCCGACACCTTTTTTAAAAGAAATCTCTTCTCCAAATTTTATTCTAGTTCCTTGAGGAAATATTAGAAGAGGCCTATTTTCTCTATCAATTGTATTTTTAATTTTATCAAAAAAATTTAGATTTTCTTTAGTTGTGGTTTCTCTAATAATTGCAATAGAACCAATTTTTCTTAAATACCATCCAAATAAAGGAATACTTAATAACTCTTTTTTAAGAATAAAAATTGGAGAATCCAAAGGAATTTGTAAAGCAAAAGTTTCAAACATTGATTGATGAGCTGAAGCTACAAAATATTTATCTACTTTTTTTAAATTTTCAAGACCATGGAAAACAACTTTTGTATTTAAGATTACGCGCAAAATTATCACAATATAATTTGCCGAAAGTCTTCCAAAAAATAATGTAAATTTACTTGGAAGCAACAATGTTGGAATTGCTAAAATAAATATGAAAACAAGTCCAGCATATAGAAAAGTATTAAAAACTAAAGATTTTATAAATTGCATTAAGCGCTTATTAATTTTAGTAAATTCTGTTTTTTTCTAATAAATTTAAATTTATTTTTATTAACTAAAATTTCAGCAATTAATGGTCTAGTATTATAGTTAGAAGACAAAGATGCTCCATAGGCCCCAACGTTAGTAATAGCTACAAAATCATTTTCAGAAACTTTTTGATAATTTTTATATTTTCCAAATTTACAAGTTGATTCACAAACAGGCCCAACAAATTCTATCATTCCTTTAATTTTTCTGGTGATTTTTATAACTGGAATAATTTGGTGTTGAGCATCATATAATGCTGGCCGCATAAAATCATTCATTCCTGCGTTTAAAATTATAAATTTTTTATTAGTACCATTTTTAATATACTGAATTTTGCTCACTAGGATACCCGCATTACCCACGATCGATCGCCCTGGTTCGAAGATAATTTTACAATTTAATTTTTTTGAAAAAGAATGTACAAGGTTAGAATATCTTTTAAGATTAATTGGTTTATCCTTCTTGCTATAGTTAATTCCAAACCCCCCACCAAGATCAATATATTTAAGATTAAGTTTTAAATTTTTTATTAATTTGGATAATACAGTTAAAACTTTTTTATAAGGAACATCAGTAAGAATTTGACTTCCAATATGAACGCTCAAGGCTTCAAGTTTTACATTTTTTAGTTTTTTAATTTCTTTAAAAAAAACAGAAAAATTTTTTATTGAAACACCAAACTTATTATCAGCTTTTCCAGTAGATATTTTTTTGTGAGTTTTAGCATCAATATTTGGATTTAATCTAAATCCAATCGGCACCTTTTTATTTGATCTTTTAGCTATTTTATTAATAATTCTAGCTTCACTTTCAGACTCACAATTTATTAATAATATTTTTTTATTAATTGCAATTTTTAACTCCTCTTCAGTTTTACCAACCCCAGAAAAAACTATTTTATTTGGTTTGATACCAGCCTTTAAAGATTTCAGTAATTCTCCAACAGATACAACATCTGTTCCAGCGCCTAATTTTCTTAAAGATCTAAGAATATATAAATTGCTATTAGATTTAGCCGCAAAACAAATTAAAGGGTTTATTTTTTCAAATGTCTTTACAAATTTTATATAATTTTCTTTTATTTGATTTTCAGAATAGATATAAAAAGGAGTAACTTCTTTTTTTACAATATTTGAAACAGATAATTTCTCAATAAATAAATTTTTACCGACATATTTTATATTTGGCATACAATTATAAAATTATTCTGGTTTGTTGAATTTTTCCTTGATATTTTGGCTCAGATTTTTTTCCACAACTTGCTAAAATTAAAATACTTATAAATAAAAAAGCTATAACTTTCATTTTATCTCCTTTTTATATTTTTTTATCATCATTGATACATTTTGTGACGCCGTTCCACCGTAAGATTTTTTTGTATTCATAGAATTTTTTACATTAAATATTTTAAGAATATTTTTATCTAGATCTTTATATATCTTTTTTACATCTATCAAAGATAATTGATCTAAAGTTTTATTATTTTTTTCAGCAAAATTAACTAACTTTGCTGCTAGCGCATATGACTCTCTAAAGCTAAGATTTTTTTCTTTAACAAGATAGTCTGCAAAATCGGTGGCTGTGGTAAAACCTTTATTTGCCATCTTAAACATTTTATCTTTTAAGGGCTTAACTGCTTTAATTAATTCTTCACTCATTATCAATGTATCTTTTAGAGTATCATAACCTTCGAAAACTAGTTTCTTATCATCTTGCAGGTCTTTAAAGTATGAGGTAGGCAGTCCTTTCATAATTGTAAGCAAAGAGTTTAATTTTCCGTAATTAATTCCAACCCTTCCTCTAATTAATTCTGCTGGATCAGGATTCTTTTTTTGAGGCATTATAGATGACCCAGTTAACATACTGTCATTAAAATTTATTAAATTAAAAGCATCTGAATTAAAAATTATAAAATCTTCTGCCAATCTAGATAAATGCATTGCGCATGCAGCTGAGGAATATAAAAAATCAAGAGCAAAATCTCTATCAGAAACCGAATCTATTGAATTATCAGTTGGTTTTTTAAAACCCAGTTTTTTAGCAGTATACTTTCTATCTATTTTGTAAGAAGTGCCCGACAATGCTACTGAGCCTAATGGACATTCATCTAAAAGATTAATGTTATTTTGAAATCTTTTCTTGTCTCTTTTTAACATTTCATAATAAGCTAAAAGATGATGAGCAAATGAAATTGGTTGAGCATTTTTTAAGTGAGTGAGTCCAGGCATTACAGTATCAGTATTTTTTTCAGCCTTTTTTAATATAGATTTCATAACTAGAGAAATGTGTTTTACAATATCTTTTGAGGAATCTTTAACCCATAATTTGAAATCAGTTACTACTTGGTCATTTCTTGATCTAGCAGTATGCATATAGCCAGCAGATGAGCCTATCATTTCAAATAATTTCTTTTCTATATTAAGATGAATATCTTCAAATTTTTCTTGGAATTTAAATTGTCCTTTATCAATTTTCGACTTAATCTTATTCAGTCCATTAATAATTTTCTTACCATCTTTAGCGTGTATTATTTTTTGTCTCACTAGCATTTGAACATGAGTGATAGAGCCAATAATATCTTGCTTATAGAGTCTTTTGTCTATGTCTATAGAAGAGCCGATTCTTTGAAAAGACTTAGAGGTTTTACCTTTAAATCTATTTGCCCATATAGTTTTGTTTTTATTTTTCATTTTACTATGTTAATTTTAATTTAAATTAATATGAAAATTAGTAAATCTTTTAAAATCTATATTCACATAATATTTGTATTTTTAATCAGCAAAACTGTTTTAGCTAACGATGATTTTTCGAAAAATGTAGTTATTTATGAAAAACCAAAGGCAATCAAAGAACTTAAATTTAAGGATTTAAATCTTCAAGAAGTTGATCTAACGAATAAAAAAGGCAATATCATGATCCTCAATTTTTGGGCCACTTGGTGTATGCCGTGTAGAAGAGAAATGCCATCTCTTGAAAAACTTACACATTTACACCCTGAAATTAAAGTTTATGCAATAAATATGGAAAAACCCAATAAACTTAAAGCACAAGATTTTTTTAAATTTATTGGTGTTTTAAGTTTAGATATATATTTTGATCCAAAATTAAATTTAGTTAAACAATTTAAAATGAGGGGATTACCAACAAGCATTTTAATTGATAAACACGGAAATGAATTTGGAAGAATAGTTGGAGAAATTGACTTTACAGATAAAAATTTTATTAAGATTTTAAAAAGATATATTTAATTTTGAAAAAAAATGAAATATTCATTAAATACAATTGTTCTAGAACCTTTGTCAAAAAAAAAACCTATAAATGCCGTAATACTTTGTCATGGTTATGGCGGTGATGGAAAAGATATTTCTATACTTGCAGGTTATTGGAAAAATTATTTACCAGATACAATATTCATTTGTCCAGATGCTCCTGAGAAGTGTGCTGCAAGTACATTAGGATTTCAATGGTTTGATTTAATAGATCAAACTCCTGAACAAATTTTATCTAAATCTCTTGTAGCAGAAATTAAATTAAATAAACTTATTGATGAAGTTAAAGAGAAAAATAATTTATTAGCTAATCAAATTGTGATTGGTGGATTCAGTCAAGGATGTATGATTAGTTTGCAAACAGGCATTAAGCGAAAAGATAAGATTAATTCAATTATAGGATATTCTGGAAAAATTATTAATACAGAGCATTTAGGAAAAAATATTGTTTCAAGACCTAATATCATTTTGATGCATGGAGATATAGATCAAGTTGTTTCAATAGATGGATTACTTGAAGCTAAAAATTTTTTTAAGAAAAATGATTATGAAATTGAAACAAAAATTTTTAAAAATTGTGAACATCGAATACCGACTGAGGGATCAAGTTTAGGCTTACAATTTATAAAAAAACATTTGTATTAGTTCATTTAGCATACTGCAACATAATTATAGCTTGATATAATTTTCTGTTTCAGCTAGTTTTTTAGGAATGATTATTTCTTCTTTAGATAAAGTTCCGCTGGAAAAATGTCCAGCTTTAGTTCTTAATGCTGACTTTAGACCTTTGAGTTATTATCCTCTTTCACTATGGTGCTGGCAAGATGCAGTTAAGTCAGTTTTTTTGGACCGAGTGAGCATTGTTTCAAATTATAAAAGAAAAATTAGAAGCCCTTCATTTGAAATGAATTTACCAAGTGTTATTGCATTAAAAAACTTTGTTCAACCTTCAGAAAATCCAAACTTCACTAGGTTTAATGTTTTTTTAAGAGATAAATTTACATGCCAGTATTGTGGAGACAAAAAAGATTTAACATTTGATCATTTATTACCAAAATCTTTAGGTGGTCTTACTGATTGGAATAATGTTGTTACTGCGTGTTCAAATTGTAACGTAAAAAAAGGTGGAAAGCTTTATGAACATTGTGACTTAAAACTAACTTCAAAGCCTTATGCGCCTACTGTTGAAGATTTACATAAAAATGGAAGAAATTTTCCTCCAAACTTTCTCCACGAAAGTTGGATGGATTATTTATATTGGGATATTGAGTTAGAACCTTAATTAAACTTTTTCTGAAATAGTAATAGCAATACGAGAAGAAATTTTTATTGCCTTATCTAATAAACCGTATAAACCTTTTTTAGTTGCACCGTTATCGTAAGCAATATCTTTATGATGTAATTCATCTTCTCTAAATTTAATTATTTTCTCTTTTAATTTTTTTTCATCTTTTCCAAGCTTAAAAGTTTGATCTTTATAATGTCCATCTATCACTTCTTCCACAGAGGCAGTGCAGAGCATTGCAGCTTTTTCACCAAGCATTGCAGTTCCAAATCCAAGAGTAACACCCATTATATCCCAAAGAGGTAGAAGCTTAGTAGGCTCAATATTTCTTCTCTTAATTTCATTATCAAAATACTCATAGTGTTCTCTCTCATGTTCCTTCATTTCTTCAATTTTTCTTTTAAGAGAAACATTTTGTTTAAATGTTTTTAAAGCAAGTAATTGACCTTCATAAATCTTAATCGCACCACGTTCACCTGCATGATCCACTCTAATGATTTCTTCTAAGGTTTTCTTACTTGTTTTGTCCATAATTTTTAATTACTTTAAACATAATACAACATAGCAAGATTGATATAATTGTATTTATTGTAGCAAGAGAAACACCTAAAAATCTAAAAGTAACTTCTTTACAACTAATAGGAGCATTTTCTAAATGTTTTAATAGCTGTTCTTTAGATAAATTATTTTCTGAACTACCTAAATTGCATAATAATGACTCACTAAAAAATCCTTGTTCTATACCTACGTGGTAGAATGAAATTAAAGTTCCAAATATAAAAAATAATAAAACGATCCAAGCGATAATTCCTTTAAATCTATTGATAATGAAAATTAAGGAAATAAGTATTATCGAAGATATATAAGGAATTCTTTCAATTAAACATAAATTGCAAGGCTTATGTCCTAAAATATATTGTATGAAGTAAGCTATGGATAAAGATATAATACTAAAAACTAAAATACCGTTTAATATAAGTTTATTATTTTTAAACATTAACTAAAAATCATGTACAAGATAATTGCTAAAATTATAATAAATATTCCTGTTAAGGTAAACCATAGTGCACCTTTTTTTTCAATAAAGTCACCAAATTTTTGACCAAAGAGATTTGTAAAATAAGCAACTAAAAAGAAACGCAGTCCTCTAGTAAAAAGGCAAATTAAAAAGAAGACAGTAAGATTATAGCTCATTACCCCGCTTGTTATTGTAAAGACCTTAAAAGGCAAAGGAGTGAATCCTGCTAAAAACATTATACCAAGCCAAGCTAAAAATCCTTGTTTAGTAGACATTTTTTCTTGCATCTCAAATACTTTTTCTTCGTAACCATAAAATTCAATAATAACCATAGAGGCATCCAAAAACAAAACTCCTAACATATATCCAAATAAACCTCCCAAAACTGAACCTGAAGTAGCAATCAAAAAAATTTTTAAGTAATCCTCTCTTTTAGCAACCACCATCGGCACAATCATTAAATCAGGGGGGACTGGAAAGAAGAAACTTTCAATAAATGATACAAAACCTAGAAGGGGTTTAGAAAATTTATGTCTAGCAAGCTCTACACATCTATCGTATAATTTTTTTAAAATCATGAATTTAAAATGCACAATACTTAGGTATCTGGCAAGTTTAATATTATCCACGGTTGTTATATATGTAATAGTGATCATTGCTGGGTTATTTGGTGCAGATTACGGATTTTCTCCGGGAGAAACATTTATTATTTGGATATTGATGGCGATTTTAATAAATCAAAGTGTAACTTGGAAAAAGTAAATTATAATGAATGAACCAATAGATATAAAAACAAAAAAAGTTATACCCTTATCTAAAAGTAAGTTTAAAAAATCTTTAGTTTTAGAAAATCTTGAGCAAAATATACTCTCTCATTGGGATACATGGGGTAAATTTCAACAAGCCTGGACTAGTCGAGCTTATAAATCCTTCAAGGATTTAGATAAGTATTTAGTTTTAATATATTTAATAAGGGATAATTGGATGACTTTATCAGGAAAATTTCAATATTTAACAATGGATGAATTTTATGACTCAGAAAAAGTTACGATAGATAAAATTAACTTAATTCAAGTATCACAAGATCTTAATATCCCAAAAGAAACAATAAGAAGAAAGGTTAATGAACTACAAAATTCAAATATTCTAAAAAGACATGGTAAATCTATTGTCTTTAATAGACAAGGAATAGAGACTCAAAAACCAAATGAAATGATCGAATTACTCTCAGTGTTTATAGAAAAAAAATCAAAAATGATGTCAGGACAAGATTGGTTTGGTGAAAAACTGTCAAAGGATTATATTACAAGATTTATAAAGAAATATTTTACAATAGTTTGGTTAAGATTTTTTAGGATGCAAATACCTTTTTTAACAAGACATAGAAAAGTTTTTGGGGATCTAGAAACCTGGATAGTCTGGGGGAATATAGGTCTTAGTCATCAATATCATTTAGCAAAAGCGGCTGAAAGAAATTTAGTAACTTCAGAAATTACACTTAAAAGTTATTATTCTAATGTTGCAGATGTGAAAATTGATAGAGGGGTAAATGCTTCATCTATAGCTGATATTTCATCAATACCCAGGGCAACAGTAATTAGAAAATTAAAATGGCTTGTTTCGCAAAAAGCTATTAAAAAAAATAAAAATTTAGAATATCAAATGAAAAAAGGTGGTAGGCTAAATGCTAAAATTTCAGAGAATTTTTTGTTAAATCAGAACAGCGTTGCTGATTTTTTAACTGATATTTTTGATTTAATGAAAAATTCAGAATTTAAATTATAAAGTTTAGTAAAATAATGGAAATAGCAAAATCTATAGCTCCAATTGCTTTAGCAATAATTATGTTTGGTTTGGGTCTAGGCTTGACAGTTGAGGATTTTAAAAGAGTTTTAAAATATCCTAGAGATTTTTTTGCCGGCTTTTTATGTCAAGTTATTATACTTCCAATAATTGCTTTTATACTAATTCATATAATTACACTTCCTCCTGAAATTGCGCTAGGTGTTATGATCATTGCTTCAGCACCAGGTGGTGTAACCTCAAATGTATTAACTAAGTTCGCAGGTGGCGATGTGGCTTTATCAATAAGTTTAACAGCAATTGTTAGTTTGTTATGTGTTTTTACCGTTCCATTAATTGTTTTCAATTCTGCAGAGTTAATTGGAATAGCAATACAAAAAGAAATATCAATGATTTTAATAGCTATTAAAATGTTCTTTGTAGTTACAATTCCAGTATTACTTGGAATGATCGTAAGAAGTATAATGACAGATTTTATAATTTCTAAAACTTTGATAATTCAAAGATTATCTGTAATTTTGTTCTTGATTGTATTTATATCTATTTGGGTGGAAGAATGGGATAGAATAGTAAGTTTTATGGTCAGGGCAGGTTTAATAGCTTTTATTTTAAATATAACTATGATTTTGGTTGGTTATTATGTTGCAAAATATTTAACATCAGGCGTTTCTCAAAGAAAATGTATTTCACTTGAATGTGGTTTACAAAATGGAACTTTAGCCGTAGTTGTGGCCACCCAGTTGTTTGATGATATAATATTTATGGTTCCAACAGCTGCATATGCACTTATAATGTTTGTAACATCGATATTTTTTGTTCTAATAGTCAGAAAAATCAATTAAATTAATTATTAAAAGGGCGAATGGTGGAACTGGTAGACGCGCCGGACTCAAAATCCGGTGGTAGCAAT
>CACHTV010000021.1 GCA_902582875.1 uncultured Pelagibacteraceae bacterium
GATTGAACTGGCCATGTGTCAGGGTAAACTTAGACAGTCACATAAGCAGGATTGATTTAATAGGTAAAGATGCAATAGTTTTAAAAGACAATAAACAGATAACAGAGTTTAAAGAGGGAATTTTACCCTGGTCAATTCAAAACCCAGTAGCACTAGTATTTGATGAGTACGATGCTGGAAGACCTGATGTGATGTTTGTTATTCAAAGAGTTTTGGAGAGCAACGGAAATTTTACTTTGTTAGATAAAAATAAAATTTTAGAACAGCACGATTTTTTTAGAATATTTGCAACAACAAATACTGTTGGACTTGGAGACACTTCAGGGTTGTACCACGGAACTCAACAAATAAATCAGGGTCAGATGGATAGATGGAATATTATTTCTACTCTTAATTATTTGCCTTTTGAAAAAGAGTTAGAAATTATTTCTGCTAAAAATAAAAAATTTAACAACAAAGAAGGAAAAGAGATTTTATCTAACATGATTAAAGTTGCAGATCTTACAAGAAAGGGTTTTATTAATGGAGATATTTCAACAGTAATGAGTCCGAGAACTGTACTGCACTGGGCGGAAAACATGTCAATTTTTAAAGATAAAGGCTATGCTTTCAGAGTAACGTTCTTAAATAAATGTGATGAATTAGAAAAAAAAATCATATCTGAATACTACCAAAGATGTTTTGGTGAAGATCTACCAGAGTCTTCAATAAATATTACTTTATAAAAAAGTGGAAAAAAAATCTGAAATATTAGAAAATTTTAAAACTGCTATTGGATCAACAGTAAAATCTTTATCAAATACAGAAAACGTAGAGGTTTCATTCGGTAATCAAAATTTACAATCAAAAAATATTTCAGTCAAATTACCTGAAATTGAACAAATAAATAATAAAATTAATTACAATCAAATCAGAGCTTTGGCTGATTCAAAATCTCTTAAATTAAGATTTAGTAATTATAAAACTTTTAAATCTTATGAGCCAGATGGAAATATCTCGAAAAAATTATATGGAATAGCTGAAAAAATTAGATGTGAAAAACTTGGCTCAGATCAATTTAAAGGAGTAAAAAATAATATAGAAAAATATTATCAAGAAAGAATTAATTCTTTAGATCTTAAGAATAGTGAAGATAAAATATTAGAGTCTTTTGAAAATTATTTGAGGGTCCAATTTTTTAATTTAAAAAATAACAAAGAATTAGAGAAAAAACTTAAGTCATTTAAGAAAGATTTAAATGAAAAATTTAAAGGGAAAATTAAGGAGCTACATAGTATTGCTTATGATCAGGATCAATACAACTCTCTGGTCTCTGATTTAATTTCAAATATGAATTTAGATGAAAATTTACAAGAAGATCAAAAAAATGAAGAAAATAAAGATGAAAATCAAAAAAATCAAAAAAATCATGAACAAAAATCTAAGGAAAAACAACAAGAACAGCAAGAAATGTCTATAGACTCAGGAGTTCCAGAATTAGAAAATGAATCTAGAGATTCAGATCAAGATACAGAAGAAATAGAAATAGAAGATAAGTCTAAATCAGAAGTTAAAAAAAATATTAAAAACAATTTAGGGGATCTTAAATATAAAGTTTATACAGAAGAGTTTGATGAAATTATCAAAGCAGAGGATTTAGAAAATGAAGAAGAATTAAATAGGTTAAGAAAAAATTTAGACCAGCAATTATTACAGCTTAAAAATTTTATTTCTAAACTTGCAAATAAACTTCAAAGAAAACTCTTAGCTAAGCAAAATAGATCTTGGAATTTTGATCTAGAGGAAGGTTTACTAGATACATCAAAATTACCTAGAATAATCATAGATCCATTTAACTCATTGTCCTTTAAAAAAGAAAAAGATATAGAATTTAAAGATACCCTAGTTACTATCTTGATTGATAACTCTGGCTCTATGAGGGGCAAACCAATTTCTGTAGCTGCTATATGTGCAGATATACTTGCTAGAACATTAGAGCGTTGTTCGGTAAAAGTGGAAATTTTAGGCTTTACTACTAAGCATTGGAAAGGTGGTTCTTCTAGAGAAAAATGGATGAAAAATGACAAACCAAATTTACCTGGAAGATTAAACGATTTAAGACATATAGTGTATAAATCTGCTGATATCCCTTGGAGACAGGGAAAAAATAATATGGGCTTAATGTTGAAGGAAGGTTTGCTTAAAGAAAATATCGACGGCGAAGCTTTAAAATGGGCTTATAATAAGATGTCTAAAAGAAAAGAAGAAAGAAAAATTTTAATGGTAATTTCAGATGGAGCACCAGTAGATGACTCGACTTTATCAACTAATTCTAGTGATTATTTAGAAACTAATCTAAAAAATACTGTCAAGTGGATTGAAGATAAAACTAATATAGAACTATTAGCTATAGGTATTGGTCATGACGTAACTCGATACTATAATCAAGCTATTAAAATTGCAGATGTTCAAGACCTAGGTGATGTAATGATCAATCAGCTAACTGATCTTTTTGTAGAAAAAGATAAAAAAACTCTTCACTAATTATCTTGCCCTAGAAATCCTTTTACCTGATATGTCTTTAATGCTAGATAATAAAAGTCTAAATGGTATCAACATTGATAAAGCGATAAATAATTTAACAAATAAATCTCCAAAGGCTAGGGATACCCAAGGAATACCAGTTGAATAAAAAGAAATTGAAAAAAATAAAAATGTATCGACTATTGAGCCAAAGATTGAAGATATTAGCGGAGCGATATACCAAGTTTTGTTGCGCAATTTGTCGAAAATTCCTACATCTATATTTTGTGCTATGAAAAAGGCAACGCCTGATCCGATAGCTATTCTTATTGAAATTAAATCTGAAAAATTTGTTGAAACTAATAAAGTTAAAAAAACACCTATAAAAAAACCAATATATACTATCCTTCTAGCCACAATTTTTCCATATGCTCTGTTTGCTAGATCTGTAATCAAGAATGTTATTGGATAACTAAAAGCTCCATAAGTTAAAATTTCACTTAAACCGAGATATTTAATAGGAAATTGAACTAAGTAGTTAGATATCATAACTACCAATCCCATTGATATTGCTAACTTATAAAAAAGACTCATTTAAGCTTTGGAAGAAATAAATGCTTTAATTTTTTTTACTTTATTAGATAATTTAGAATTCTTAGCAGATAAAAGATATTTATCTAAACCGCCTTTAAAATCTACAGTTCTTAAAGCAGCATTAGTTACATTTAACTTTATGTTCTTCTTAAGAATATCGCTTTTAAAAACTACCTTTTTAAGATTTGGTAAAAATCTTCGTTTTGTCTTATTTTTTGCATGGCTAACGTTATGGCCTTTTAGAGGTGATATTCCAGTAAGTTCGCATCTTTTAGACATAATTTTTCCTACAGCTATATAATTCTTGTTAGTCAGTGGGTCAAGTGTTAATTCCAACTGCATCGCTTATTTTTTTTAAATTTTCTTTTTTTAAAATTGAAATTAACTCCTTTTTTATATCTTTTACAATTCCAGGACCTTTATATACCATTCCTGTATACAATTGAACTGCATCAGCTCCAGCAGCTATTTTTTCAAATGCGCTTTGACCTGAGTCTACGCCTCCAACCCCAATAATTTTAATTTTACCTTGGGTTTCTTTATAAAATTTTTTAATTAAATTTGTTGAAATTTCTTTTAAAGGCTGTCCAGATAGTCCGCCAATTTCATTTTTTTTTATGTCAGATAAATTTTTTCTATTACTATCAGTAGTATTACAGACAATTATACCCTCGATGTCATATTTTTTTACCAACTCTACAATTCTGCTTTCATCCCCTTCTTTTATATCTGGTGAAAGTTTGATTAAAATTGGTTGATCTATTTTTTTATCTTTTTTTATTTTGTTTAACCCAATTAACAGATTTTCCATTTCTTTTTGTTCATGAAAATTTCTAAGCCCTTCAGTATTGGGAGAAGAAATATTAATTGTTATATAGCTTGCATAAATAGATAGTTTTGTGAGACATGTATAATAATCTTCTTCCTTATTTTTTGTATCCTTATTTGGTCCAATATTTATTCCTAAGATACCATTAGGTTGATTGTTTGAAATCCTTTTGGTTATAACTTCTGATCCATGATTATTAAATCCAAGACGATTAATTAATGCTTGATCTTTTTCTAGTCTAAAAATTCTTGGTTTAGGATTTCCTAACTGTCTTTTTGGTGTCACAGTTCCAACCTCTATAAACCCAAAACCAAATTTAAAAAGAGAATTATAAACTTCAGCACTTTTGTCGAAACCAGCTGCTAAACCGATTGGATTAGGAAGTTTCATTTTGAATAAATTTGTTTCAAGTAATTCTTCATCTTCAACATCAAAGAAACTTTTTGGTAAAATATTTGCTTTTAAAGATTTAATTGCCAAATCATGAGCTACTTCTGGATCTAGAGAAAATATATAAGGTCTTAAAATAGAGAACATTAATTATTTTTTATTTTATCATTTATTAATTCAATTGTTTCATTAAGTCCAAAAAAACTTATAAAAAAACCTATTCTCGGTCCATTTTCTTCTCCAAAAACTACTTCATAAATCAATTTAAACCAATCTCTAAGATTTTTTTCATAACCATTCTCTTTACCAATTGTATAAACATAAGTTTGGATTTCCTCTGGTTTTAATGATTGATCAATTTGTTTTAATTTAATTACTAAATTTTCTAAAGCTTTTTTCTCTTCTAAAGTAGGCTTTTTGAATTTTTTATTTGGTTCTACCTTATCTTTAAAATAATTTATTGCATATTCTGTCAGACTATCAAGAATAGGAAAATCCTTAGGTTTTATTTCATTATGAAATCTATTTATGAATTTCCAAAGAATTTCTTTATTATCAGCATTACTTGATCCAACTAAATTTAATAGCATAGAAAATGGCATTACTATTCTTTCGTTTGGAGGAGTTCCATTATGCACGTGCCAGACTGGATTTAAAATTTTGTCCTTTTCTTTTTGATTTGAAAATTTCTCTATATTAGATAAATATTCATCAACAGTTTTTGGAACTACCTCTGAATAAAGTTTTTTTGCTCTTTTTGGATTTGGATACATATACAATGATAAACTTTCAGGAGATGCATATCTCAGCCATTGTTCTATAGAAATACCATTTCCTTTCGACTTAGAAATTTTTTCACCTTTTTCATCTAAAAATAATTCATAAGCAAAACCATTTGGTGGAGTTTTACCTAGAGATCTACAAATTTTATTTGATAGTATTGCGCTTTCAGTTAAATCTTTTCCATACATTTCAAAGTCAACATCAAATGTAAACCAACGCATTGCCCAATCTACTTTCCATTGTAATTTACAGTTTCCATCTAAAATACTTGTATTAATTTTTTCTCCTTTATTATTAAAAACTACCTTCCCAGATTTTTTATCCATTTCTAATAATGGAATCTCCAGAACTTTTCCAGTTTTTGGACAAATAGGTAAGAATGGACAATACGTTTTTTTTCTCTCTTTACCTAAAGTAGGTAAAATTATATTCATAATATCTTCATATTTCTCTAAAACTCTCAATAAAGAATTATTAAAGACTCCTTTTTTGTAATTTTCTGAAGAGCTCTTAAAAATAAATTTAAAATTAAATTTATTCAAAAATTCTTTTAACATTTCGTTGTTATGCTCACCAAAACTTTTAAATTTTTTAAATGGATCTGGAATGTCAGTTAGAGGTTTTCCTAGGTTTTCTCTTAGCACCTTATCGTTAGGTATATTTTCCGGAACTTTTCTCAAGCCATCCATATCATCTGAAAAGGTGATCAACTCATGATCGATCTTTTGAATGTGATTTAATGCATTAATCATCATTGAAGTTCTAGCAACTTCTCCGAATGTACCAATATGAGGTAATCCGCTAGGACCATAACCAGTTTGAAAAGTAATTTTATTTTTTTTATTAATAATTTTTTTTCTGTCTTTCAAAAGTTTTCTGATTTCTACAAAAGGCCAAGAAGAGGTTGATTGAATTAAGTTGTTATCAAGCATAACTATGGTTTATTAAATTTTATGTATAAAATACAGGTATAATTACACGATATTAAGTTGAATTTTATAACTATTTAAATAATCTAAATCACTATGGCTACAAACAAAACTGTCTTTTTCATGATTGGAATATTGCTAGTTGTGCTTGGGTTTTCCATGTTAATTCCCTATACAATTCAAATAATCTATAATGAAAACAGTCATAGCTTTGTTTCATCATCATTTGTAACAATTTTTGTTGGAATATTGTTCATCTTAGCTAACTTAGAAAAAGAATTTAAACTAAACTTAAGACAAACTTTTCTTTTCTCTACTCTAGCATGGGTTATGGTTGCTATTTTCGGGAGTCTACCTTTTCTTTTATCTCCTAAGGAATTTACTTTTAGTGATGCTTTCTTTGAAAGTATGTCAGGAATTACTACAACTGGAGCAACAATTATTACTGATCTAGATAAAAGTCCAAAAAGTATTTTATTATGGAGAGCTATAATGCAATGGCTTGGTGGAATAGGTATAGTAGTAATGGCTATTACAATTTTACCTCTATTAAAAGTTGGAGGTATGCAATTATTCAAAATGGAAGGGCCAGATAACACTGAAAAAATTTTACCAAGAACAGTTGAGGTGGCAGCTATTATAATTTCAACATATTTAGTATTAACATTTTTATGTGGTCTTTTTTATTGGCTGTTTGGTATGTCAATATTTGACAGTATCTCTCATGCAATGACTACTATAGCTACAGGTGGGTTCTCAACTCATAACGACTCCATAGGTTTTTTTAAAAATTCAAATATAGAAATTATAGCAAGTATTTTTATAGTTCTAGGCAGTATACCTTTCATTTCATATTTAAGATTTGCTCAAGGCAATAAAAAGATTTTTTTTGAAGACGTTCAAATTAAAGGCTTAATTCAATTACTTTTAATATCAGTGCTGATTATGTTTTTATATTTATTGTTTATAGATTATGAGAGCAATATTCTAGACAAAATTAGAATATCTTCTTTTAATGTAATTTCTATTTTATCAGGAACAGGATATGTCACTGATGATTTTGGTTTGTGGGGAAAATTTTCGTTAATATTTTTCTTATTTTTAATGTTTGTAGGTGGTTGTGCTGGATCTACTGCTTGTGGTATAAAAATTTTTAGATTACAAATGTTATTAATTTTTTTGAAAAATCAAGTCAAAAAATTGATATATCCAAATAGTATAATAATATCCAAATATAATAATCAAAAAATATCGGATAATTTTATTAATTCAGTAATTGTATTCATTTTTTCATTTTTGTTTATTTTTCTAATCATAGCTATGCTTTTATCCATTTCTGGTCTAGATTTTCTGACAGCTATTTCAGGTGCAGCTAGTGCAATATCTAATGTGGGACCAGGACTAGGTGATATGATCGGTCCAAATGGAAATTATAAAGCTATACCTGATATATCAAAATGGATATTATCTATTGGGATGCTACTTGGAAGATTGGAATTATTTGCTGTTTTAGTATTATTTTTTCCATCCTTTTGGAGAAACTAAAAAATAATTTATGGAAATATATAAAAAACAAACATTATCTGAAACTTTCGCTGTTTATTTTGATAGACGAATGATTAGAATTTTATTGCTTGGAGCCATTAGTGGGTTTCCATGGGTATTAATAGGTAGCAGTTTAAGTCTATGGCTTAAAGAAGACGGTTTAAGTCGAAGCACCATTGGATGGGCAGGATTAATTTTTGCTGTTTATGCCTTTAACTATTTATGGGCACCTATAATCGATAGAATTAGAATACCTTGGTTAACTAATAAAATAGGTCATAGACGAGGATGGATTGTTACTATGCAAACTATAATTTTATTAAGCTTAGTTTGCTGGAGTTTTATAAATCCAACTGCAAATTTAACTTTGGTTATTAGTATTGGATTGATAATCGCTATTGCTTCAGCCACACAAGACATAACTGTTGATGCACTTAGAATTGAACAAATTGGAGAGCATGAAGGAAAGTCGATGCAAGCTGGTGCAGCTATGGCTGTTGTTGGGTGGTGGACTGGCTATAAGTTAGGTGGAGTTATTGCATTGAACGTTGCAGAATTTTTTGAATTAGCAGGATTTGAAAATTATTGGCAAATTACTTTTTTGATCTTAGGCATAGTAATTATAGCCTGTAATATTGGATTGATGTTTGTTCATGAGCCTCAAACAGCTTATAGAAAAGATTCTCAAGCACAAACTGATAAATTGATAGAAAACAAATTAGGCTCCTCTAATTTTGCAACTAAAACTTTAGCATGGATTACAGGAACTGTAGCTGGTCCAGTGATGAGTTTTTTTTAAAAAGAATGGCTTTAATATTGCTTTAGCAATCTTAGGATTTGTTTTTCTTTTTAAAATTGGAGAAGCATTTTTAGGTAGAATGTCAGTGATATTTTATAAAGAAATAGGTTTTACTAAATCAGATATTGCTCTTTATTCAAAAGGTTTAGGATGGGTAACTACCGTTATATTTACTTTGCTTGGAGGATTATTTGCTATTCGTTCTGGCGTTATTAAAGCGATGTTTGTCTCCGGAATATTGATGGCTTCAACTAATTTATTATTTTCTTTGTTAGCTTGGTACGGAAAATCTGAATTGTTATTTGCTATCGCTGTAATATTTGATGACATGGCTGCAGCATTTGCAACAGTTGCATTTGTAGCCTTTATTTCAATGTTAGTTGACAGAACTTACACAGCAACTCAATACGCACTTCTTGCATCTATAGGAACTGCGGGAAGAACAACGCTAGCAGCATCATCTGGGGCTTTAGTAGATTGGTTAAATGGGGATTGGGGTATATTCTTTATAATTACAGCAGTAATGGTGATACCGTCTCTTATTTTTCTCTACATGATCAAAGATAAGCTTAAGTTGAATGACTAGATACTTTACAAACAATTTTCCTGTTATAAATCTTCACAAAAAACCATTTATTAAATCTGAGGTCGTGACCCAAATGATTTATGGTGACACTTTTTCAGTTTCTAAAAAAACAAAACTATGGCTTCAAGTAAGAACAAAAGAGGATAAATATAAAGGCTATGTTAAAAATAGAAAGTTCTCTACTTTTTTAAAACCCACTCATAAGGTTCATGTTTTAAAATCTAAAGTTTATAAATTTCCAAACAAAAAAAAGAAAACAAATGAATTGTCTTTTTGTTCAAAGATAAGAGTTACTGAAAATAAAGGTAAATTTTTAAAATTTTCCAAAGGATGGATAAGCAAAGGAGACGTAAAAAAAATTTCTTTTAAAGAAAGAAATCCTTTTAAAAAAATAATTATGTTTAAAAATATTAGATATAAATGGGGTGGCAAATCATTTAAGGGAATAGATTGCTCTGCTCTGGTACAAGTATTCTTAAATTTTAATAATAAGTTTTGTCCAAGAGACGCAAAAGATCAGGTAAAATATTTCCAAAAAAATGTTAAATTAAAGAATATAAAGAAAAATGACATAATTTTTTGGAAGGGTCACGTAGCATTAGCTCTTTCTAATAAAAAACTTATTCATGCTTACGGCCCGATGAAAAAAACAGTAATCATGGGTATTAATCAAACAATACTAAGAATTGAAAAAACTGCTAAGTTAAAAGTAATTGGAATTAAAAGGCTTTAAAAGGCAAAGGCAGCTTCAGTCTCCCTCCGCTGCCCTTAATCTTAATTTAAATGATTCGATTTTTTTTCTTAAGACTCTTTTTAGTTGTATGTGGATAATGAATGGCGGAGAGAGAGGGATTCGAACCCTCGAAACAGTTTCCCGTTTA
>CACHTV010000022.1 GCA_902582875.1 uncultured Pelagibacteraceae bacterium
TATATATCTCTAAATTTATAAATTTTATCAGATCGCCTTTATCAGAAATATAAAATTTTTTTTTTTTATTATGTAAAATTGCTATAGGTTTTTTTTTCTACAATTATTAATTTTATCTTATTTGGATAAATCTTTTTTATACTGAAGCTCTCGATAAATGTTTCGTCATTTAAATTTTCTTTAATATCATTTATATTTAAAAAAAATAAGTTTTCTTCATATAAAAAACTTAACTTTTTTTTAATTTTATCACTGTCTATAACTGAATTATTTTCAATTTTAATTTCTTGAATATTTAAATTTGAGCTTATGATAAAATTAAAATTAGGAGTATAAGTAGTTAATAGAATAAAAAGTGTGATTAGCCCAATTAGTGTTTTTTTCATCTATTTAAGCTGGCATTAAGTAAAATTCTTTCTACAAGATTTGTAAAAGATATTCCTTTATAATTTGCTATTTCTGGAACTAAAGATAGATTAGTCATTCCTGGTTGGGTATTAATTTCTAAAAGATAAAATTTATTTTTAAAAAATTTAAAATCTGATCTAGTTACTCCTTTGCAACATAAAGCATCATGAGCTCTTTTTGCGATCTGCAAGACTTTTTTATATTTAGATTTCGTTAAATTAGCTGGCATTATATGTTTAGTCTTTGCAGCTTTGGAATACTTGGCTTTATAATCGTAAAACTTTCTTTTTGGTTCAAGTTCTATAGCTCCTAATGCACTTCCATTAATTACAGCTACTTGAATTTCTTGTCCTCCAATGAAAGGTTCAAAAATTAATTCCTCATATTTTTTAAATAGAGATTTTGTAGATCTATTAAGATCAAAAATATTTTTACATATTTTTACTCCAATGCTTGATCCTTCATTAATAGGCTTAACCACAATAGGAAATTTAATTTTTTTCTTTTTTATATTTTTGTTTAACTTAATCTTATTATACTTTTTTTTTTCAAGTACAAAATATTCTGGAGACTTAATTTTATTTTTTTTAAAAATTTCCTTTGAAATTACTTTGTTCATTGCGTTGCAAGAGCTTATTATACCTGAATGAGTATATGGAATTCTTAAGTATTCAAAATAACTTTGAGCAACTCCATCTTCTCCATCTTTTCCATGAAGGGCGTTAAAGATAACATCAATTTTGTTCTTATTTATTAAATTTAAAGGTTTTTTTTTAGGATCAAAAGTTGATACCCTGTAACCTAACTTTTTAAGTGCTTTTATACATGCTCTTCCACTATCAAGACTAACCTTCCTTTCTCCCGATGTGCCTCCTAGCACCACTAAAACTTTTTTATTTTTCATTGCCAATAATCTTTATTTCTAAGTCTAGATTAACTCCAGTTTTAGTCTGAACTTCTTTCTGTACTTTGTTTATTAGTTCTTCTATGTCTGACGCCTTAGCCTTACCATTATTAATAAAAAAATTGCAATGTTTGTCAGAAATTGTTGCATCTCCTACAAAAAATTTATCACAACCTGACTCTTTTATTAACATCCATGCTTTTTTATCTTTATTGTTTTTAAATGTGCTACCACCAGTTTTTATTTGACTTGGTTGAGATTCCTTTTTTTTTTTAATTAATTCCTCTTGTTTTTTTTCAATCAATTTTTTTTTTGAAACAGTGCCTTTAAATATAGCAGATAAAATTATATAATTTTTTGGAAGATCAGTGCCTCTATAAAAAAAATTAATTTCATCTTTTTTAATTACTTTTTCATTTCCCTTGTGATCAATTACTCTAATAGATAATAAAATCGTAGA
Source organism: uncultured Pelagibacteraceae bacterium (assembly GCA_902582875.1). Taxonomy (GTDB): domain Bacteria; phylum Pseudomonadota; class Alphaproteobacteria; order Pelagibacterales; family Pelagibacteraceae; genus Pelagilacustribacter. Next base: position 1,773 of record CACHTV010000022.1, read on the forward strand.
AATCTCTGAGCCATAACATCCGCTATTCATTATTATCCCCCCGCCTATAGAGCCAGGTATGCAAGATAGAAATTCCATGTCGCTGATAGCATTATTTTTTGCAAAATCAGAAACTTTTTTATCTAATATAGCAGCACCTACCTCGATTGTGTCTTTTTCAAGTAACTTAATATCTGAAAATTTAGAGCCCAACTTAATTACCACTCCCTTTACGCCTGAGTCTCTAATTAAGGTATTTGATCCTGCTCCTAAAATATGAATCTCTAAATTATTCTCTCTAATTTCATTTAGAAACTCTATTAATTGATCTTTGTTTTCAGGTCGAAAAAAGATATCAGCAGGACCTCCTAGATTAAACCAGTTATATTTTGATAAATTTTCTCTGATTATTAAGCTCTTACCAAATTTTTTTTGCAAAAGTTCAGTATTTAAATTCATATTTTAAACTTTAATTCTCTCATCCATTGTGAAATAGAACCTGCTCCCATACCAATTACAATTTCATCACTTATTAAGTTCTTTTTAAAATAATTAGATAATTCTTTTTGATTTTTTACAATGATTACTTGAGTTTTAGAATTTTTTGATATCAATTTTGCAAAATTAAATAAATTAAATTGTAAATTTTTCTTTTCACCTGCGGCATAGATAGGACAAATTAAAACTATGTCTGATTTTATAAATGATTTAGAAAAAGCTTTTTTTAAAGCTTCTATTCTAGAATATCTATGAGGCTCAAAAACTGTAATTATCTTTCTTTTATTATAGGCCTTATCTATTCCGTTTAAGATTGAAGAAATTTCTGTTGGATGATGAGCGTAGTCATCAAAAAATTCATTTTTATTTTTCGTAAATATTTTTGTCATCCTTCTTTGAACTCCAGAAAAATTCCTCAGTGCTTTCTTGATAATATCAATTTTTACTCCTAAATTTATACACACAGCTATAGCTGCTGATGCATTAAGAATATTATGCTCTCCTATTAATTTTAAATTAATATTTTTAATAATTATCTTACTATTGTTTAAATCTTTATAGTTTAGATCGAACAAAGAGTGGTCTGAATTATATCTTGCATTACTGATTCTATAATTAGCCTCTTTTTTAAAACCATATGTTAATATATTTTTATTTTTAATCTTTCTTAAAATCTTTTTGATATTTTTATTGTCAATACAGATTAAAGATTTACCAATTGGTGGTGTTTTGTTTATAAATTGAATAAATGCGTTTTCTAAATTTTTATAGCTTTTATAATAATCTAGATGTTCAAAATCTATATTAGTTACTATTGAATAATTAATTGGTAACTTTAAAAAACTCCCATCAGACTCATCTGCCTCTAGAATAGCCCAATCACCTTTTCCTAGTTTAGCATTGCTTTTAAATGAGTTAATAACTCCTCCATTAATAATAGTAGGATCTAATTTTTGGTCAGATAAAATTTTTGCAACTAAGGATGTAGTAGTAGTTTTCCCATGAGAACCTGTAATGATTATATTTTTTTTTAATGAAACTACATTAGCTAAAACTTCAGCTCTAGAATAAATTGGAATTCTTCTTTTTTTAGCTTCTTTAATTTCTACGTTATTATTTTTTATAGCAGAAGATTTAACTAAAATTGTTGCATTCTTAATATTTTTCTTAGAGTGACCTATAAAAACTTGAATACCTGCTTGTAAACAATTAGATATGTTTTTGTTCTTAGTTTGATCGCTACCTTGAATTTTAAAGCCCATAGTTTTCATTACTTGAGCCAGACCACTCATACCTATTCCTCCAATACCTAAAAAATAAATAATTTCTTTTTGTCCTAATCTAATGTTCTTCATTTATTATTTTGTTAATTTGTTGGTCAATATTTTGATACACTGATTTGTCAGAATATTGTCTTTGTTTGCTTATTATTTGACTTAATAGCGAAGGATTTTCACTAATCTTTTTAATTAGTTCAAACAATTTTGTATTTAAGTCTTTTTCTTCTATTAAATAGCTATAACCGTTTTTTTCATAATAAATAGCATTTTTTAATTGATGATTATCAACTGAAGAAGGTAAAGGAACAGCTATAAAAGGTATTTTTGCATTAATGAATTCTGCTAACATTGAGGACCCTGAACGAGTTATAGCCAAGTTAATCTTAGAGAAATAATCTAAAATATTATTAGTAAAATTGAAAATTTCAAAATCTATTTTTAAATTTTTATAAAAAGAAGTCAAAAATTTATTTTGATCAGGCAAACATTGTTGGTAAATTTTCAAATATATTTTATCTTCGTTACATTTTTTAAATATTGGTGGTAGTTGCTCAGCAAAAATTTTCGCAGCTTGACTTCCCCCTAAAATTAATATTTTTAGCTTTCTCTCACTTTGATTAAAATTAGATTTTATTTTAAAATTAATTATTTCTTTTCGAATTATATTACCAATTTCAAAAACTTTATTTCGATATTTTTCTGGTATCCCCTCCAATTCTTTATGGGACACAAAAATTTTCTTAGAAAATGGTATTAAAAATTTGTTAGCCTTTCCTATATGTAAATTATTCTCGTAAATAATAAATGGAATTCTAAGTATTTTAGCAGCTAGACAAACTGGAAATGAAGAATATCCACCCATCCCAAAAACTAATGTTGGTCTGTTGGTCAATAAGAAAATGAATGATCTAATTATAGAGTAAAAAATAATTAAGGTTGAAAGTATAATCTTAAGTATATTTTTTTTATAAATTGTCGAAGAATTAATTTGAGTTATTTTTATGTCGTGATAGTCTTTTAAATATCTTAAACCACGTCTATCTGAAATTATTTCTGTGTTCACTTTTTTATTATCAATGAAATGTTTTGCTAAACTATAAGCAGGAAAAACATGTCCTCCTGTCCCACCGGTAGCAATGACTATTTTTTTAAACCTTTTACTCATCTAGATCCAATTTAATTTTTGTATAATTTAAAATTATTCCTGCTAAAATAGCACTTCCAATAAGTGACGAGCCTCCGTAACTCAAAAAAGGCAGTGTCATTCCAGTTGTTGGTAATAAACTGGTGTTTACTCCAATATGGATAAATGTCTGAAAAATAAGAAGCGCAGCAAGTCCACATAAAGAAAGTTTTAAAAACTCATCTTTTTTCAAAATACAGCTTTTTATAATTCTAAAAGAAATATATAAAAAAATAGCTATTATTAAGATTGAAATAACTGAGCCATATTCTTCAGATATTATAGCAATAATATAATCTGTGTGAGCTTCAGGTACGTTGTCTTTTAAAATTCCTTCACCCATCCCTCGCCCTTTTAGGCCTCCTTGTTTGATAGCATCTAAAGCTTTTGATGATTGAAAATTATCTCCTTTAGAAGGATCAAAAAATGTAATTAGACGACTAATTATGTACCCAAATTTTTCTGGCATCAAAAATAAAAGACCGCCTATTAAAATAATAAAAATGATAAAGAAGCTAAAAATGTACACTAGGCTAACGCCAGAAACGAATACAGTCGCAATCCAGCTTCCTGTAAGTAAGATAGACTGTCCAAGATCTGGTTGATCTATTAAAAGAATAATTACTGAAGCCAACAAAAGAAAGCTAAATAAGTATCTTGTTTGAGAATTTTGCAATTTATTAAAAGTTAATATTTTAACTGTAGCTAATATAAAAAAAGGTTTTAAAAGCTCTATAGGCTGCAATCTAAATATATAGAAATTTAACCATCTTTTAGCACCTTTAACTTCTACCCCAATAATTGGAACTAATATCAACAATAAAAAAAATAATATAAAAATTGGAATAATTATTTTTTTTAATAAAGAGGTTTCTATCGCTGATATAGCAAACATTATAAAAAGAGCTAATACTGTAAAAGCCAGGTGTTTTGAAAAAAAGAAATAGTAAGTTTTATTTAATCTTTCACCTGCCAATGAAGAAGTCGAGGAAAATGAGAAAAAAAGACCCAGAAAAAATAACATAAAAAAACCAAAAAGAATTTTCTTATCGATATTTCTCCAATAATTACTAAATTCAAATTTAAATAAATTTTCTAGCATATAGTTTACTTAATCTTTTAAATTCATTGCCTCTGTTTTCAAAATTTCTAAATTGATCAAATGATGCCGCTCCTGGACTTAATAATATTGTATTATTTATTTTTTTGAATAATTTAATATCTTTTAAGACCTGAATAATTGCATTTTTTAAATTTTTCGTGATAGCAAATCTTACTTTGTTTTTTATTTGTTTTTTAAAAAAGTTAATATTCTTTCCAATTATATAAGATTTGATAATATTTTTCTTTACATGCTTTAAGTCTATTTTATCTTTATCTTTAGGCAGTCCCCCAAGTATCCAATAAATATTTTTACTGCTGGCTAGTGCAAATTTTGTTGCCTGAAAACTTGTTGCTTTTGAGTCATCAATAAAAGTAATATTTTTTTTTTTAAAAAAAATTTCATGTCTATGCGGAAGCCCTAAAAATGAGTTCATTGATGTTATAAAAGATTTTTTGTCTATTTTTAAAAGTTTTGCTAAAACATAAACGAAATTCATATTTTGATCGTTTGATTCAGATTTTAAATAATCATTTTTTATTTGGGATTTTATCTTTTTATATTCTTTAAAATTAAATGAAACTAATTTACTTAAATACTTCCTTTTTTTAAAAACTGTTTTAAATTTTTCGTTAACTAAGGCGAAGTCCTTTTTATTTTGTAAATCAAATATTTTTAACTTTGATTTTATATAAGCTCGCATAGATCCGTGCCAATCTAAATGATCATTGGAAATATTTAGTAAGATAGCATAATTAGGGTGTATAAACTTTGAATGAGAAAGTTGAAAAGATGAAGCTTCTATAACAAAAAAAATATTTTTTTTAATTTTAAGATCTAAAACTGGAGTGCCTATATTCCCTCCTAGTTCAACATTAAATTTATTTTTTCTCAATAAATGAGCAATAATTTTAGAAGTTGTTGATTTTCCGTTAGTTCCTGTAATAACTACCGATTTAAATTTTAAACCGCTTAAATATAATAAATCTATATCTGTTATTATTTTTTTTTTAAATTTTGTTAAATTTTTTCTAAATTTTTTTTTTTTTAAACTTATACCTGGACTTAAAACAATATAATCTACTTCTTTCAAAATATTATTTAATTTAGGAATATATCTATGATTAAATTTCTTTCTTAATCTTACATTGTCATCCCAGACATAAAAAATTGTAATTTTTTTTTTTTAAATATTTAATTACTGAATATCCAGTTGAACCCAATCCATATACTAAAAATGAAAGTTTTTTTAATTTTAATGTTTGAGACATTCACTAACGTAATTTTAATGTAGCTAATCCAACTAGAGCTAATATTATTGCTATGATCCAAAATCGAATTACAATTGTTGACTCAGCCCAACCCTTTTGTTCAAAATGATGATGAATCGGAGCCATTTTAAAAATTCTTTTTCCAGTAAGTTTGAATGAGATAACTTGAATAATTACAGATACAGTTTCAAGAACAAATAACCCACCAATAATCGCAAGAACTATTTCATGTTTTGCAATTATAGCAACTGCCGCTAATGACCCTCCTAAAGATAATGAACCTGTATCTCCCATAAAAATTTTAGCTGGAGGTGCGTTATACCAAAGAAACCCTAAACAAGAGCCGACGATTGACCCACAAAATATTGAGAGTTCTCCTACATCAGGAATATATTGTAATTGAAGGTACTCTGAAAAAATTGTGTTTCCAACTACATAGGAAATTAATGTAAATGAAAGTGCTACCAACATGACTGGTACAGTAGCTAAACCATCTAGTCCATCAGTTAAATTTACAGCATTAGAAGATCCAATTATTACAAATAATCCAAATGGAATGAAAAAAAGGCCCATCTGCCAAATTAAATTTTTAAAAAAAGGAAAGTAAAGGTTATACAAATATTCGTGATCAGAAAATTTTATTAAAATAAATAGTGCTAAAGAACCAATAATTAATTGACCAAAAAATTTTAATTTTGGGTTCAATCCCCTAGAGTTTTTAAATTTTATTTTTAATAAATCATCTGTAAATCCTAATAATCCTAAACTTAAAGATACAAAAACTAGCGTCCAAATATAAATATTATTTAAATCAGCCCACAATAACGTACTTGTAAGCATTCCAATTATAATAATTACCCCTCCCATAGTAGGAGTTCCTGATTTTTTTATTATATGGTCAATGGGTCCATCTTGTCTTATTGGACCTGAGATCATATTTTGTGAAAAAATTCTAATAAGAGGTCCTCCAATAATAAAGACTACAATTAAAGATGTAACTACTGAAAGCCCTGTTCTAAAAGTAAGATATTTAAATACATTAAAAAAGGAATATTGGTCTATTAAGGATGTAAGTAAATTAAATAACATCTAAATTCCTTTTATCATTGCATTACTAATACTATTTAACCCAGTCGCATTAGAACCTTTTATCATTAAATAATCATTATTAGCGATTATATTTTTCAGAATTAAATCAATATCTCCCTTACATTGGAAAATATTTCCTCTTTTATCTTTTTTTAAATTTTTATAGGTAAAAAGTGTATTTTCTCCCTTTACAAAAACTTTATCAATATCTGATCTGTTAATAAGTCGTGATAGCTCACTATGATAAATCTTTGATTTTTTTCCAAGCTCAAGCATATCACCCAACAATAAGTACTTTTTAAATTTATTTTTTTTTATTGCAGAAAAACTATTTAATGCATTTTTAACAGAAAATGGGTTTGCATTATAACTTTCATCGATTAGTCTAAATCTTTTTTTATATCTCCTAATTTTATGAAATCTACCTCTTCCTTCTGAAGGTTGAAAATTTTCAAAAAGTTTAATAGTTTTTTTCAGATTTAAATTAAATTCTTTCAAAACAGCTAGGGATGCAAGAACATTATAAATATTGATATCTCCTACTTGTAATTCTAAAATCTCATTTTTAATACGTATAATAATTTTTTTCATTTCTTTATTTTTCTTTATCTTTATTAAACTGACATCTGACTGCTTGGACTTACCAAAAGTTATTACTTTTATATTTTTTAATTCAGCAACTTTATTTAAATAATTAAAAAATTTATCATCTCGATTTAAAATAACAGTGCCATTTTTCTCAATGTTATTTATAATCTCACTTTTTGCCTTCGCTATACCAGCAATATTATTAAAATTTTCAATATGTGCTTCAGCAATATTTGTAATTATAGCTAAGTTAGGTTTTATTATTTTTGACAACTTATCTATTTCTCCAGCTTTGTTCATG
>CACHTV010000023.1 GCA_902582875.1 uncultured Pelagibacteraceae bacterium
TTTTAAAAATTTTTCTTTTATACTTTTATCAAATTTAAATTTATAGCCATTTTTATTTAAAAAAATATTTAATTTTTTTTTACTACAAAAATTTAGTCCATCCCATAAGCCAAGCTCTCCTGTTTTCTCTTCATGACTAATAATTTTCTTTTTAAATATTTTATAAGTGATTTCCTTATTATATATTATAGGAATTATGAAATGAGGCTCATAAGGAAAATCATAGTTAGGGCATAGTATAAGGTTTTGTCCTTTAGAGCTTAATAAATCATTAGTTTTTTTAATATATTCATTTTGATTTTGAACATGCTCAAATACATTGAAAGAAAAGATAAAATCAAAAGTAGACTTTGGATTAAATTCTTTAAAACTTTCATGAAATAATGATAAATTTTTTTTAGTAGAAATTTTTTTTGATATTTGTTCGTACCCACTAAAGCCACTTTCATGAGGGTCTAGTCCGAAAAAATTTTTTTCCGGGAAATATTTACTAATTTCATTTATTAAAATACTTGTGCCACAACCTATCTCTAAAATTGAATTTACCTTTTCATCTTTGATTATTGAATAGATTTCATTAAAAGCAAATAAAACGTCTGTAAGGACAAAATCACACTTTTCTTTATTTTCGAATAAACTTATATACTCATTTTTTAAATTTTTATAATTAAGGATCATACAGAAAGACAATAATTTTTATACATAAAGATAATAAAACAATATATAAATATTACGTTAATATAAAATAAAATAATTTTAATAAGAAAAATGATAAAACTTAAAAAAGTAGCCGCTTTTGATCCTAATTCAAACAGAATGAAAGTAATAGCTGATGTAGAGGAAGCAATTAAAGAATTTCAGAAAAAAAAAAATAAAAATTTGGATTTTTTACTTAAAAATCGTTTTTCTTGGATGAAAAAATTTATTTCAGCCAATGATAAAGGTTTAGAAGTTGGTGCAGGAGCTGGATTTTCAAAAAATTATATTAAAAATAAAAATTTTAAGATTAGTGATTTAGCTATGCACGATCATCTTGATTTAAAAAATCTTGACGCTCAAAATACTAAGCTAGACCCTGAAAGTTATGACTTTGTAATAGCAGTAAATATGCTACATCACGTTCCTTACCCAATAAAATTTTTAAATGAGATGTTTAAAATTTTAAAACCTGGTGGAAAATTAATTATACAAGAAGCTCATTGTTCAGTTGTCTTTCAACTAGTTACTATTATTATGCGCCATGAGGGTTTTGATTTTACTAAAAATGTTTGGGATGAAAAAGTTGCTATGTCGAAAGAAGATGATATCTGGTCAGGTAATATAACAATTTCACATCTAATATTCGATAACATGGAAAAATTTAATAATAAATTTGGAACTAAATTTAGCATTATTCATCAAAAATTTTTTGAGTGCTTTATATTTTTAAATTCTGGCGGTGTATCTTCAAAAACATTTTATATACCATTAAATAATTTTTTTTTGAAAATTCTTAATGTTATAGACAATATTTTAATAAAATTTTTCCCCAATATTTTTGCTATGGGAAGACAAATTGTTTTAAAAAAAATTTAATTATCTAAATTTTTCAAATTTAGCCCTGTAAATACCATCCCCATCAGAACTAAAATAAAAATTATCTTCCTTATCAAGGTATAGTGTTGCGTCTTCATTTAATCCAAAATGCCTCAATCTTTTATCTAATTTTATTTTTTCATAAGAAATAAGTTCTTCATCTTTATTTATTAGATAAATTACTAGGGACATTTCTTTTAATGTTAACCCTATAAAACAGGTATAGTCTTTGTAATATTCTTTTAAATTTCTTGGACATATGTTTAAGTCGGAAGGGGCAATAGCAGGTGAGAAAGAGAAAATCGGTTCTTTAAATTTTAAACTTTCTTTTTTGTATGATTTGCCTCCATATCTTGTGCCCAAAGAAACTATAGGCCAGCCATAATTGCCATCTTTTTCAATTAAATTTAATTCATCTCCACCTTGAGGACCATGCTCAGTAGAGTATATTTTTTCATTAATTAATACCATTCCTTGAGGATTTCGATGCCCTTTTGAAAAAATAGAGTAAATTAATTTTTTCTCATCTTGCTCGCTAGTTTTTAAAAATAAAATTTTTCCGTAAAGTGAATTATTTTTTTGAGCAAGTTCATCAATTTTATCAGAATAATGAGTTGGAGTGCCAACAGATAAAAGAATACCATCTTTATAATAAATATAAGCTCCCCCCAAACCAGCAAAATTTATTTTATCTATATCTTGAATACACTTCGTTTTAAAAATTTCATTTTGATTTTTTAAATTCAATAAACTTGAATAAGAACATCCAAGAGATTTTCTACTTAACAAGGCATACAATTTACCTTCAAAACTAAATACACTCTTAACGCCTCCTTCTTTTTCAATTGTAAAGTCAATGGGTAAATTAATCTCAGAAATTAATTTTTTAGTTACAAGTTCTCCACGTTGTGTAAAAATTTTATAATCACCTTCTTTATTAAATATCAAATTTGCAGTTTTTCGATTTAAGCTCTTAATTTTTTCAATTGAGAAAGAAAAAGAGTTAGCCAAAAATTCTTGCTTTTTTTTATCTTTTTCTTCATCTTTGGTTTTTATTGACTGTTGATCTTTTTCAATATGAAAACTATCGATTAAACCTACTTTTTTAAGAAAATATTTAAAATTTTTTTTTGGTATTTCAACTAACTTAGGATTATCATATGTTGCAAACATCCCTGTCATAATTAGTAAAATTACAACAAAGTAATTTAATATTTTATTTTTCATATTAAAGTTAATTTTTTAATTGATCATCAATTTTTTTTGCAGCATCAAATAAATCATTAACTGCCTTTATTGAAAGACTAAAATTTTTTTTTTCTTCATCTGATAAATTAATTTCAATAATTTCCTCAACTCCTTTTTTTCCAATAATCACTGGTACCCCAGCATAAATATCCTTGAAACCATATTCTCCATTTAAATATGCTGCGCATGGAAGTTGTTTTTTTAGATCTTTTAAATAACTCTCAGCCATCTCAACTCCTGAAGCAGCGGGAGCATAAAAAGCAGATCCTTTTTCTAAAAATTTTACTATCTCAGCTCCACCTTTCTTAGTTCTTTCTACTATCTCATTTAATCGTTCTTTTGATATTTTTCCCTCTTTAACTAAATCATTTATTTTTTACCTTCAACTTCGGTTGAACCAAGCATTGCTACCATGCTATCGCCATGACCACCGAGTACAAATGATTTAATCTTTTGTACTGGAATTTTTAATTCTTGTGACAAAAAATAAATAAACCTAGAAGAGTCTAAAATTCCAGCCATACCTACAATTTTATTTTTTGGTAACCCAGAGTATCTCTGCAAAGCCATTACTATTACATCCAAAGGATTTGTAATACATATTACAAATGCATTCGGAGATGTTTTTTTAATACCTTCAGCTACTTGCTTTATTATTTTAAGATTAATACCAAGCAAATCATCTCTGGTCATCCCAGGTTTTCTAGGGACTCCAGCTGTAACTATTATTACATCAGAATTCTTTGTATCCTCATAATCATCTGTTCCTGATAAATTAACATTAAACCCATTAACTGGAGAGGATTGCGCTATATCTAAAGCTTTTCCCTTCGCTATTCCTGCGGCTACATCAAATAAAACAACATCTGCCAATTCCTTTAAAGCTATTAAATGGGCTAAAGTCCCCCCCAATTTGACCTGCTCCTATTAAAGTGATTTTTTTTTTCAATTGTTATCCTTCTTTTATTTCATAGTTGGCATTACAAATTCTGGATCAGATCTTAACCCAGAAGGCCATCTTGATGTCATTGTTTTTAATTTAGTATAAAATCTTACTCCTTCAGGACCATGCATGTGTTGATCTCCAAACAATGATCTTTTCCACCCTCCAAAGCTATGAAAAGCCATAGGAACAGGTATTGGAATGTTTATACCAACCATGCCTATTTTAGCTTTATTTGAAAAAGTTCTTCCTGTATCTCCATCTCTAGTAAATATACTTACTCCGTTACCAAATTCATGATCATTAACTAGCTGTAAAGCTTGATCAAAATTTTTTGCCCTAACAACTGACAGAACAGGACCAAAAATCTCCTCTTTGTAAATTCTCATATCCTTAGTTACATGATCAAATAAACATCCTCCAATATAGTAACCGTTTTCATATCCTTGTAGTTTAAGGCTTCTTCCATCTACAATTAATTTAGCTCCTTCTTTCTCTCCTAAATCAACATATCCTTTGACTCTTTCTAAATGCTCTTTTGTAACAAGTGGCCCCATTTCTGATTTTTTATCCATTCCAGGACCAACTTTTAATGCTTCGACTTTTTTTGCTAAATTACTAACTAATTTATCTCCAATTCCACCTACCGCTACTGCAACGGATTGAGCCATGCACCTTTCGCCTGCTGAACCATAAGCAGCTCCCATCAAACCATTTACAGCTTGATCTAAATCACAATCAGGCATTACCACACAATGATTTTTTGCTCCTCCTAATGCTTGAACTCTTTTTTCATTTTTTGCACAATTTTCGTAGATATATTTTGCTATTGGTGTTGATCCTACAAAGCTCATAGCTACGATGTCTTTGTTATTTATTAATGCATCAACTGCTTCTTTATCTCCATTAACAATATTAAAAACTCCATCTGGTAAACCTGCCTCTCTTAAAAGCTCACCTAACTTTATTGAACAAGATGGGTCCTTTTCAGAGGGTTTAAGAACAAATGTGTTTCCACACGCTATTGCCATAGGAAACATCCACATAGGGACCATAGCAGGAAAGTTAAATGGAGTAACTCCGGCACAAACTCCTAAGGGCTGTCTTATTGACCAGCTATCAACATTTGTTCCAACATTTTCTGTGAATTCTCCTTTAAGCATTTCAGGTATACCACACGCATATTCAACAACTTCCAATCCTCTATTTAAAGATCCTTTAGCATCTTCATAAACTTTTCCATGCTCTGAAACGATAATCTTTGTAAGTTCATCAGAATTTTTTTCTATAAGTTCTTTAAATTTAAACATGACTCTCGCTCTTTGTAGAGGAGGAGTGCTGGACCATTTTTCAAATACTTTTTTTGCACTTTCTACAGCTTTATTTACATCTTGTGTTGTAGCTAACTTAACTTCTGCACTTTGCTCACCTGTAGATGGATCAAAAACTTTACTTTTTCTTTTAGAATTTCCAGAATAGTTTTTACCGTCAATAAAGTGTTCTATTAATCTCATGTTGCTAATTGATTAAATAAGCTTTTAGCTTGTTGCAAGCATTTTTTTTATTGATCCAATAGCTTTTGCTGGATTCAGACCTTTTGGACAAGAATTAGTGCAATTCATAATAGTATGACATCTATATAGTTTTAGTTCATCAGCAACTTTTTTTAATCTTTCTTTTTTATCATTATCTCTGCTATCATTTATCCATCTATAGGCTTGTAAAAGAACTGCAGGACCTAAGTACTTCTCTCCATTCCACCAATAACTTGGGCAAGATGTTGAACAACAAGCGCATAAAATACATTCATAATAACCATCAAGTTTTTCTCTATCTTTTTGAGATTGTTTTAACTCTTTTTTTTCTTCTCCTGTTTGATCTACTTTTAACCAAGGATGAATTAACTCGTATTGTTTATAAAGATTGCTTAAATCACCAATCAAATCTTTAACAACCTTTAAATGCGGGAGAGGATATACATTTAAATCTCCATTAATATCTGAGTGAGATTTTATACAAGCCAATGTATTAATTCCATCCACGTTCATTGCACAAGAACCACATACGCCATGTGCACAAGATCTTCTAAACGTTAATGAAGGATCAATTTCATTTTTAATCTTAAAAAGAATATCAAGAACTTTAGGACCACAATTATCCATATCTACTTCAAAAGTATCTATTCTTGGATTTTTTCCGTCAGAAGGATCCCATCTATAAACGTTTACCTTTTTTAAATTTTTTGAGTTTGTCTGATCTTTGTAATATCTACCAACCTGAATTTTAGAATTTTGAGGCAAATTAAATTGTGTCATTTAATATACTCTCTCCTTTGGTGGAAAATATTGGACTTCGTTAGTTAATGTTCTTGAATGAACATCTCTATACTTAATGTCAATTTTATTACCATTCTGCCAAGCTAAGGTATGTTTCATAAAATTTTTATCATCTCTTTTATTATAATCTTCTCTAGCATGCGCTCCTCGACTTTCTTTTCGGTTATAAGCAGACTCCATTGTTGTTAGAGCTTGGCGTATTAAATTATCAAACTCTAATGTCTCAACTAGATCAGTGTTAAACAATAACGATTTATCCTTGACTGATACATCTTTCATACCTTCATATGGTTTTCTAATTTGTTCAACACCCTCTTTTAGGGTTTTTTCAGTTCTGAAAACTGCACATTTAGATTGCATAGTTTTTTGCATCGAAAGTCTTAGTTCTGAAGTTTTCATTGAACCTTTAGAATTTCTAATTTCATCAAATCTATCTAAACACTTATTGGTTTCTTCATTTGATACCTCTTCATGAGGACTTCCAGGTTTAATTAGTTCTGCAGCTCTTTTAGCTGCAGCTTTACCAAAGACTACCAGATCTATTAATGAATTTGAACCTAAACGATTTGCCCCGTGAACAGAAACACATGCTGCTTCACCAATTGCCATTAAACCTGGAACAGTTTTTTCTGAACCATTTAACGTTAAAACTTCAGCTCTATAATTTGTTGGTATTCCTCCCATATTATAGTGTACTGTAGGTACTACTGGTATTGGCTCTTTGTTTACATCTACGTTTGCAAAAGTTTTAGCTGCCTCAGAGATTCCAGGCAATCTTTCTTCAATAACTTTTTTATCCAGGTGATCTAAATGAAGATTTATATGATCTTTCTTCTTTCCTACTCCTCTACCTTCGTTAATTTCCATTTCCATTGATCTACTTACAACATCTCTAGAAGCTAAGTCTTTTGCATTAGGAGCGTACCTTTCCATAAACCTTTCTCCTTTACCATTAACAAGAAACCCTCCTTCTCCTCTAACTCCTTCTGTAATTAAACAACCAACTCCATAAATACCAGTTGGATGGAATTGAACAAACTCCATGTCTTGCAAAGGAAGACCAGCTCTTAATACCATAGCATTACCGTCGCCTGTGCAAGTGTGAGCAGATGTAGCTGAGTAATATACTTTACCATAACCACCAGTGGCTATAATTGTTATGTGTGATCTAAATCTATGAATTGTTCCATCATTTAAATTCCAAGCTATCACTCCCTTACATTCTCCATTTTTCATAATTAAATCTAGCGCAAAGTATTCAACAAAAAATTCTGTATTTTGCTTCAAAGCTTGGCCATAGAGAGTATGTAAGATGGCATGACCAGTTCTATCCGCTGCAGCACAAGTTCTTTGAGCTGTTCCATTTCCATAATTTTTGGTCATTCCTCCGAAAGGCCTTTGATAAATTTTTCCATCATCAGTTCTGCTGAAAGGAACTCCATACCTTTCTAATTCTATTACAGCTTTTGGAGCCTCTTTACATAAATATTCTATTGCGTCTTGATCACCAAGCCAATCTGAGCCTTTGACAGTGTCATACATATGCCATCTCCAATCGTCCTCTCCCATATTTCCTAACGCTGCTGAAATTCCTCCTTGAGCAGCAGAAGTATGACTCCTTGTTGGAAAAACTTTTGAAATACATGCTGTTTTTAATCCTGCTTCTGATAAACCCACTGCCGCTCGCAAACCAGAGCCGCCAGCGCCGAGGACTACAACATCGTATTCATGATTTATAATCTTATAAGTGCTCATTATGATAAATTAAATATTCCTATAATTGTTAATAATGGGATTATTATAGCAAAAATATTAAGCATTTTATTTGCGACATTTTTTATTTTTTCATCCTGAATATAGTCTTCAAATATCTCACTTATAGTAAGAGCTGAAAAAAAGTAAGCAACAACAATAAAAATAGAGAATAAAATTTTTGAAGGTTGTATTATAAAAAAATTAAGAACTTCAATATAATCAGAGTCATAAATTGATACTAAATTGATTATAAACCAAATCATTAATGGAATTAGTATTAATGAGCTATATCTAATAAATAACCATTTTTTAGTTGATGTATGCATATTAAAAAATATCTTTTCCTATTAGATAAAATAAAATTGTTAAAACAAACGATCCAAATAAGACTAGAAAACCAGTAATCTTAGCAATTTTTAAATCGAAACCATATCCAAGATCCCAAGCTAGATGCCTTATTTCGTTTAAAATATGAAAACTAAAAGTCCAGCATAGAGAAACTACTATAAATTTTCCAAAAAAAGATTTTAAAAATATCCTTACAGTCTCATAATTATTTTCTCCTAAAATTAAAGATAGTGACCAAAAACAAATTAATGTAATAGCAAAAATATTTATTACACCTACTATTCTATGAGTTATAGAAAGCAGAGATGAAATTTGCCACTTATAAATTTGTAAATGTGGGCTTAGAGGATTTTTATTATGCTCCATAATTTGTTTTTAAATTAAATCTTATTTCTTT
>CACHTV010000024.1 GCA_902582875.1 uncultured Pelagibacteraceae bacterium
TTCTTTAAAATATGTTTTTAAAAATGCAGTTTGGTATGCAATTAAAGCGTAAGCTGCGGCATGACTTTTATTAAATCCATATTGAGCAAAAGGTTCTATTTTTGTAAAAACAAAATTTGCTACATCTTTGCTTATGCCATTTTTAATTGCTCCATTAATAAATCTTTCTTTTTGTTTATCCAATTCTGCTTTTTTCTTTTTTCCCATAGCTCTTCTTAAAATATCAGCTTCACCAGCAGTAAAACCTGCTAAAGTTTGGGCAATTTGCATAACTTGTTCTTGATAAATAATAATTCCGTAAGTAGGCTGCAATATTCGTTCTAAAGTAGGATGAATATAATCAGGTTTTTTAATTCCATTTTTGCAATCATTATAAATTGATATGTTGCTCATTGGACCTGGTCTATATAGAGCTACTAAAGCGATAATATCATCAAATCTATTTGGTTTCATTTGCTTGATTGATTCTCTCATTCCGGTGCTTTCTAATTGAAATAACCCTATAGTTTCTCCTGTTGACAAAAGTCTATAAACCTTCTCATCCTCAAGATTAATTTTGCTTATATCTAGATCTATATTTTTTAATTTTAATCTTTTTAAAGTTTTATTAATTACAGTTAAAGTTTTTAAACCAAGTAAATCAAATTTAACTAAACCAGCATTTTCAGAAGAATACATGTCATACTGAGTAGAAGGTAAGATTAAATTTGAACCTTGGTCCACGTAAAGTGGAAATTGTTCGGCTAATTTATTTCCTGCGATAACAACTCCTGCTGCATGAGTTGCCATATTACGATTCAAACCTTCCAGTTTCAAAGAGAGATTAATTAGCTTTTCTACTTTAACGTTGTTCTTAATTTCTTCTTTAAATCGAGGTTCTCTATCAATTGACTCTTGAAGAGTTAAAGGTCTTGAAGGGTCAAAAGGGATCATTTTACAAATTTTATCTACATGTCCGTATGATAGACCAAGAACCCTTCCTACATCTCTTAACGCCATTCTAGCTTTAAATTTTCCAAAAGTAATAATATGAGCTACTCCATCTTTGTATTTTGTTTTTAAATATTCAAAAACTTTATCTCTTTGTTCCTCACAAAAATCTATATCAAAATCTGGCATCGAAATTCTATCTGGATTTAAAAATCTTTCAAAGATTAAATCAAATTCTATAGGATCTAAATCTGTTATATCTAAACTATAAGCCACTAATGAACCGGCTCCTGAACCTCTTCCAGGGCCTACAGGAATAGAATTTTTTTTAGCCCACTTAATATAGTCAGATACAATTAAAAAGTAACTGGAATAATTCATTGAATTAATAATAGCAAGCTCATGTAATAATCTATCTTTATATTTTTTTATAATTTCATGGGAGGGATTTTTTTTATTTTTTTTAAGAATAAAATTATTTAATCTTTTTTCTAAACCTTTTTTAGCCTGGTCCATAAGTTCGTTTTCAACGGAAATATTTTTATTATTTGATATAGATGGTAAAATAGGCTTTGATTTTTTTGGCTTAAAATTAAACCTTAAAGGGAAATTATAATTATTCTCTAACGCTTCAGGAATATCTAGATACAATTTTTTAATTTCTTGACTTTTTTTTAAATAATGTTGGTTGCTATAACGAAATCTATTTTTATCATCTATGAATTGCTTTTCGCCTATACAGATTAAAGCATCATGGGCCTCGGCCATGCTAGAATCTAAATAATAAACCTCTTGTCCTGCAATTAATGGCAGATTGTATAAAGATGAGATTTTAAGTAAATAATTTTCATAATTTGATTCTTGGTTTTCTCCATGTCTTTGGATTTCAATATACAACCGATCCTCAAAAGAAGATCTTAGTTTTTTAATTATATCTTCAAAATACTTTGTTTTATTTGAATAAAATAATTTTCCAAAAAAATCTTTGTAGTTACCAGTCAGTATTATCAAATCTTTATTGCTTGAAACTAAATCATTAATCTCACAATAAGGCTCGTGAGATCCTTTGTTGCTTAGATAACTTTTAGAAGATAATTTAGTTAAGTTTTTATAACCTTGTTCTGAAGTTGCATATAATGTTATTTTTCCAATTTCATTACCGCTTAAAATATTTATCTGTGTTCCTATAATTGGTTGAGTCCCTGTTTTACTTATTTTTTCAGCAAATTCCAAAGCTCCAC
The DNA here is from genome assembly GCA_902582875.1 of uncultured Pelagibacteraceae bacterium. GTDB lineage: Bacteria > Pseudomonadota > Alphaproteobacteria > Pelagibacterales > Pelagibacteraceae > Pelagilacustribacter. The sequence goes on from CACHTV010000024.1 coordinate 2,172, forward strand.
ATAAATTATAACTATCAGCAAGACCTATCGCTTTAATCTTATTAATCTTGCAGTAGTGGGCTAAATCGTCAATCTTAATTGCTCCTTCACAAATCGAGTATTGCGTATGTATTTTAATATTATTAAATTCTTTATTAGGAACGAGCATTTACTCGTTTTATATTACCTTTAGAAATACTCAACTTATAATCTGCCTTGTTAGCAAGTTCTCTATTGTGAGTTGCAAAAATTATAGCTTTGTTTAATTTTTTTAATTTTAAAAAATAAGAAAATATATCCTCTGAAGTTTTATAATCTAAATTTCCAGTTGGCTCATCTGCTAAAATTAAATCTGTTTGAGAAATTAGTGCTCTTGCAATAGCAACTCTTTGTTGTTCACCGCCTGATAACTCACTTGGAAAATGGTTTATTCTATTTAGAATTTTTACATCTTTTAACAATTTTTCTACTTTTTTAATAGAGGTATCGTTCTTTTCTCCTTTAATAATCAAGGGCATCATTACATTCTCTAGAACTGTAAAATCTGTAAGTAAATTATTATCTTGAAAAATAATTGATATATTTTTTCTTCTTGCCTGGTCTTTTTCTTCATCAGTAAAATATTTAGTTTCTTTATTTTTCAATAATATCTTTCCCTTACTCGGCTCATCTAACAAAGCAAGTAAATGTAAAAAGGAAGACTTACCTGAACCGGAGGGGCCCACTAATGCAATTAAATCTCCGGGTTTTATTTTAATATTTACATTATCAAAAAGTTGAATCGCTCCATTTTTGTGAACGTAGTTTTTTTTTAAATTAATTGTCTCAAGTAAAATTTTACTCATATTTTAATGCTCGAAATGTTTTCATTTTAGAAATAGTCCTGGCAGGAAGATAGGAAGCTAAAGCTGAAATAAATAAAGAAAAAATAAAAATTATTATAGTTGAGTAAATGTTAATTTCACTAGGCAATTGTTCTAAGAAATAAACATCAGAAGGAAAGATTTCAAAATTAAAAACATTTGATAGAATATTTCTAATCTTTTCAATATTTAGAGCAAAGATTATACCCACTAAAATTCCTGTTAAAGTAGCAAAAAATCCAATTGTGAATCCAGTCAAAAAAAAAGATTTTTTTATAGAATTATTACTAAGACCTAAAGTTTTTAGAATAGCAATTTCTTTGGTTTTGTTTTTAATTAGAATAGTTAATCCTGAAATAATATTAAATGCTGCAACAATTAAGATTAATGTTAATATTATAAACATTACATTTCTTTCTACTTTAAGAGCGCTAAAAAAAGATTTGTTTAAATCTGACCATGAATAAACAAAATAGTTTTGATTTAATTTCTGTATTTCATCTTTAAATGAGTCTGCATCCATTGGATTGGCTAGGTAGATTTCTAAATTTTCATCTCGTTCTTCCTTATCAAATATAGATAACGTGTCTGTAAGATTTAAAAAAACAAAGTTTTGATCAAACTCATAAAATCCTGTATTAAAAATTCCTGCTACTATGAAAGTTTCTTGTTTAGGTAGGCCTCCAAAGGGAGTAACAACAAAAGCAGAAGACATTAAATTAATTTTATCACCAACTTTTAAATCTAGATTAAAAGCTAGTTCCCCTCCAACAAAAGCAGTATTTCTTTTAAATTTTTTAATATCTCCTTTAGAAATATTTTTTTTTAAAAAACTTAAACTTTCTTTATTAGCAGAATCTACCCCTTTAATAATAATGCCTTTAGCACTATCATTATTAACTACAATTCCCTCTCCAGAATATGTTTTAGAAATATTAAAATTGTTAAATTTTCTCTTGAGATTTTCTATAAATTCATTTTCAATTTTAAATCCATTAGACTCTATTATAATGTGAGGATTTAAGCCTAAAATTTTTTTAGTTAAATCAGTTTTGAAACCATTCATAACTGACATAACAATTATTAAGATTGCAACTCCGAGCATAATCCCTAAGAATGAAAAAATTGAAATTACTTTTAAAAAACCTTCTTTTTTCTTAGGTCGTAAGTTTCTTATTGAAATTAATTTTTCTGCTTTAGTAAACAATTTATCTTTTCTTAAGTTGAGACTTAATATTTTCCAAACTTAACATTTCATTCTTTGAATTAAGTTCTTTAAATTCCAATTTATCTTTTTCCGATTTAGATCCTATAATTATTTGGTAAGGAATTCCTATTAAATCATGTTTTTTAAATTTATTAGACATATTTTCATCTACATCGTCTAACAATACGTCAATATTTTGTTTTTTTAATTCTTTATAAATTTTTTCAGCTTTTTGAAGGTTTTCATTATTGTTTTTACTAATACTAGGAATAATAACTACGTCGAAAGGAGAGATTGATTTAGGCCATTTCATTACATTATTATTATAATTAGCTTCTATCGTAGCTCCTACTAATCTAGAAATTCCTATACCATAGGATCCCATTTTAGCAGCAACTTTTTTTCCATCTTGAGTATCAATTAAACAATTTAATGGTTTAGAATATTTATCACTAAAATAAAAAATATGTCCTACTTCTATTCCTTTAGTTTTAATTTGATTTTCTTTTTTAACTTTTTTATTAAAATCTTCTTTTTTATACTTTTCATCAGTTACTGCATAGACTGAAGAAAAATCATCTCTCATTTTTTGTAATGAATTGTCAGAAAAATCATATTTATTAAAATGTATTTCAAATATTTTTTTATCGGCATAAATTTGACTTTCACCGGTTTCGGCTAAAATAATAAATTCATGGGATAAATCTCCTCCGATTGGACCAGTGTCAGCTGCCATTGGTATCGCTTTCAACCCAAGACGATTAAAAGTTCTTATATAAGAATAAAACATTTTATTGTATGATTTTTTTGCATCTTCGTCGCTTAGATCAAATGAGTATGCATCTTTCATGTAAAACTCTCTACATCGCATCACTCCAAATCTTGGTCTAATCTCATCTCTAAATTTCCATTGTATATGATAAAGAATTTGTGGAAGAGATTTGTATGATTTAATGCTAGATCTAAATATATCAGTGATTAACTCTTCGTTGGTTGGTCCGTATAACATTTCACGGCCTTGTCTGTCTTTTATTCTTAACATTTCTTCACCATAATCCTCATATCTTCCACTCTCTTTCCATAAGTCAGAAGATTGAATAGTGGGCATAAGCATTTCTTGAGCACCAATTGAATTTTGCTCTTCTCTAACAATTTGTTCGATCTTTTGCATTACTTTAAATCCTAAGGGTAACCAAGAATAAATACCTGCTGAAGATTGTTTTATCATTCCAGTTCTTAACATTAATTGATGAGATTTAATTTTCGCTTCGGTGGGAAGATCTTTATTGATAGGTATAAAAAGTTTTGATAAATACATTATTTTAAAAAATTACCTAAATTTTCGAAACAGTTATTTGATAAGTAATATATCACATATTTTCCATTAAATTCTAGCTATATTAATATTTGTATAAGGTTTCTTTCCTGTTTTGTCTTTAACTATTCTTCTACAATTTTTCTTGATAGTTTCTATCAAATTTTTTTCTTGATTCTTGCTCTCCAAAGAAAAAGTTTTACAGATACTAAAAATTTCATCCTCCATATCAAAAATAAAATTTTCATTTTCTGTATTTTCTGGTATTCCTTTAAAAGAAATTATTGGTTTTTTTATTTTTCCGTTATTAGAAACTATTAATGTAATTTCTAGGTACCCATTAATAGATATATTTTTTCTTTCTTTAATTGATAATGAATCCGAATCTACGCTCTGATTTCCATCCAAATATATTTTTCCTGAGGGAGCTTTGTCTATTATTTTAGGAGAATCTCCTGGAAGAATTCTAATAATATCTCCATTTTCTACTTGAAGAGTTTTAGGTACTTGCATTTCCTTTGCAAAAGCAACGTGTTCAACCATATGTCTGTGTTCACCGTGAACTGGGATTACACTTTTTGGTTTAACCCATTTGTACATGTCTTTAAGATCATCTCTATTTGGATGTCCTGAAACATGAACAAAAGCATTTTCTTCACTTATAATTTCTATGTTATTTCTTACTATTATATTTTGGAGTTTGTATAGTTTCTTTTCATTACCCGGTATTATTTTAGATGAAAATATAACACAGTCACCAGATTCTAAGAAAATTTCAGGGTGAGTACCATTAATAATTCTGTTCATAGCTCCCATTGGTTCTCCTTGGCTTCCAGTAGCTAAATATAAAATCTTGTTTTTTGGAACCTTTTTTGCATCTCTTGGTTCTAAGGCTTCTATTAATCCTTTTAAATAACCGCAGCTCCTTGCTGCTTTATAAATTCTATGCATTGAACGACCTACCAAACATATAGATCGACCAGTTTTTTTAGCACAATAGAAAATTGACTCCATTCTAGCTACATTAGAAGCAAAAGATGTAACTAAAATTCTCTGTGTTTTATTTTCCATTATTCTCAATAGACTATCCCTTACTTCTGACTCTGACCCTGCTCTACCTGGGCTAAAAATATTTGTTGAGTCACAAATCATTGATGCAACACCTTTTTCACCAATTTCTTTTAATTTTTTTTCATCTATGGTTCCTCCAATTAACGGATTGGGATCAATTTTCCAATCCCCTGTATGTAGTATAGTGCCTAGTGGCGTCGTTATACTTAAGCCATTAGGTTCTAAAATAGAGTGCGTTAAAGTTACAAAGTCAATTTCAAATGGTCCTAATTTTATTTTACTGTTTAAAGGAACAATTTTTAAATAAGAGGAAATATCAATTTTTTTTTCTTTAAATTTTTCATAAAGAAGAGCAGCTGTAAATGGTGTGGCATACATTTTACATTTTAAACTCGGCCATATGTGAGCTACGGCACCTATGTGATCTTCATGAGCGTGAGTTAAAACTATTCCAAGTAAATCATCCTTTTTATCCATGATAAATCCTGGATCAGGAAAAATTAAATCAATTCCAGGAATAGAATCATCTGCAAAAGTTACTCCCATATCTACTACTATCCATTTTTGGTTGTCTTCTTTACCATAGGCATAAAGATTCATATTCATCCCTATTTCTCCTGAGCCTCCTAAAGGACAAAAAATTAGTTCTTCTTTAGTCATATTAAAAATTCTTTAAACACTTTAGCTACACCTTTAATGGTAATATCCTGGTCAATATTTGTTTTCTTCTTAATAAGTTTCTTAAATATTCTTGCATAACCACCTGTTAATGTAATTTTATAGCTTGATTTAGATTTAATAATAATTTTATTTATTATGTTGTTAACTAATCCTTCGTAACCCCATAAAAAACCTGCATTTAAAGCTTCTTTTGTGTTTTTTCCATAACTTTTTTGTTCATCTTTTAAATTGAGTAAGGGAATTAAAGCAGCAAACTTATTAAGATTAATTATTGAAAGCTTGATTCCAGGTGCTATCACTCCACCTTCATATATACCATTTTTAATAATATCAAATGTTGTTGCAGTCCCAAAATCAATTATTAAAGTATTCTTAACTTGGCTAGA
>CACHTV010000025.1 GCA_902582875.1 uncultured Pelagibacteraceae bacterium
TCTACGATCTCAATATTTTTGCTACTTAAAAAAAAACTATTAATTGAATTAATCTGGATTTCACCTATTCCGTCGAGATCAATTAAATTTTCTAGAATTTTTTTTCTATTTTTTTTATCAAATATATCGGCAAATTTATTAATAGATTTAAAAAAACTAGCTAAAATTTTTGCGTTCTCTTGGCCTATATGTCTTATGCCGATTGAAAAGATAAATCTATCTAGCTCTATTTTTTTTGACTTATTAATTGCTTTTTTAAGATTATTAATGGATAGTTCGCCCCATCCTTCAAGACTCTGAATTTTATTATAATTTATTGTAAAAATATCTGATGGTTTTCTAATTAAATTTAAATCCCAGAATTGATCGATTACTTTTTTCCCTAAACCATCAATATTAAAAGCATCTTTAGATACAACATGCTTTAATTTTTCTCTTGCAGTGAAATCACATTCATAGCCTTTAGAACATCTTCTAACTGCATCTTCTTTTTTAGTAGATTTGTTTACTTCTTTATGAGTAATCGCACCACACAAACATTTTTCAGGAAAAATATATTTTTTACTATTGTGATTTCTTTTTAATAAATCTACTGAAATTACCTGAGGAATTACATCTCCTGCTCTTTGAATTTGAACAGTATCACCTATCCTTATATCTTTTCTTATGATTTCATCTTCATTATGTAATGTTGCATTTGAAACAACAACTCCTCCAACAGTCACTGGTTCTACCTTAGCTACTGGAGTTATCGCTCCAGTTCTACCAACTTGTATGATGATATCTTTTATTCTTGTAACTGCTTTTTCAGCAGAAAACTTATATGCAATAGCCCAACGAGGAGAATTAGAAGTGTTCCCCAACCTTGATTGTAATTTAAGATCATTTACTTTGTAAACTAATCCATCAATATCATAGTCAAGTGAAGATCTTATGGAATCTATGTATGAATGTTGAGACTCAATATCTTCCAAACTTTTTACTGTTTTAACTATTGGATTAATAGAGAACCCCCAACTTTTTATTTTTTCTAAAAATTCTGATTGAGTTTTAAACTTCATTGGCTCAATAGCACCAAATCCATAAGCAAAATATTTTAGTGGTATTTTAGATGTTTCTTGAGGATTTTTTTGTCTAAGTGATCCACCCGCAGCGTTTCTTGGATTAGCAAAATTACCTTTGATGTTATTGAAATCTTTTTTTCCGATGTATATTTCTCCTCGAATTTCAAGTAAGGAGGGAACATTATTATCTTTTATCTTTCTCGGTATTTCTTTAATAGTTTTAAGATTTTCTAAAATATCTTCACCTGTAACTCCATCTCCTCTTGATAGACCTTTTGTTAAAACTCCTTTTTCATAAATAAATGTTGCAGAAATACCATCTATTTTTGGTTCTGAAGAAAATTCTATACTTTTTTCTTTAATACTTAAAAAATTATTAATTTTACTTAAAAAATCCTTCATATCATTTTTATCAAAAGCATTAGATAAAGAAAGCATTGGTTTTAAATGTTTTATCTTATTAAACTTATTGGATGGAGGAGAGCCTACTATTTTCTTATTCAAATTTAGCTTTTTAAGGAAAATATTTTTTTTCTCTAAATTAATAATCTCTTTTTTCAAACTATCATATTCAGAGTCAGAAATTATTGGGTCATCAGAATTGAAATACAGCCTGTTATGTTTTTTTAAAAGATCAATCTTTTTTTTATAAATTTCTATAATTTTTAATTTTGAATTCATTTTTAATTAATTTATTTGATTTTTTTAAGAATTTTTTTTAGAAAATTATCACCTTGCTTAACTTTAACTTTTTCTTTAATTTTGTAATCTTTATTTATAATTTTATAAGATTGCTCAAACCATTGGCTCGAATTATAATTATAACCTAGAATTTTTGCATATTTTTTTGCTTCTTTTTCTAAACCTAAGTAATAGTTAATTTCTACTAATCGATGTAAAGCCTCTTCAATAAATACTGTTTTTTCATAATCTTCTACTATTTTTTTTAATCTATTAATTGCAGGAACCCATTTTTGTATAGAGATATAATATTTTGCAATATATAATTCTTTAGCAGCTAATTGATTTTGAATTAAATCTTTTTTAAATCTCAAGTCCATTGCATAATCTGAATTAGGATATTTTTTTATAAAAAAATCAATTTTTTTATCAGCATCTAGTAGTGGCTTAAGATCCTTTTTTTCATCTGACATTTGTTCATAATAAATAATAGCAATCAAATAATGTGCATACATGATATTCTTATCAGCAGGATATTTTCTTATATATCTTTCCAAATTTTCTAAAGCTTCAGCATAAAAATTTATTCCATAGAGTGCATAACTAGACATTATTGCTGATTTAGCTGCAAATTCTATAATCTCAAAGTTTAATTCAGCCTCTGAAAATTTTTTTTCAGCATAATAATATTCTCCTCTCTCAAAAGCGTCAAAGCCTTCTTGATATAATTTGTATGGATCAACTTTATTTTCATTAATTTCATATTCCAATCCTTTATCTTTGGAGCAAGAATGTAAAGAAAAAACCAATATAAAAATTAAAATTAATTTATGATACATTTTTTATACATATCAAATAAACTTTACGAGGTAAAATTTTGTTTTATTAAATACTGGCTGAAAGCGTTTTTTTTAATGATTCTTTAATCTGATTATTTTTTTCTTCTGGATTTCCATTTTTTAAAGACCAATTAGATTTGTCAGAAAAAAATTTAACAAGTAATTTATTTGTTAAAGCATGTCCTCCTTGGGATGTTTTCACATGTCCAAAAATTCTGTAACCAGACAACATAAGATCTCCAAGACAATCTAATATTTTATGATAGACAAATTCATGTCTGTTCCTTAAGCCGTCATCGTTTAGTATTTCGTTTCCTCTTACTACTATAGCATTTTCAAGAGAGCCACCTTTAGCTAATCCTTGGCTTTTAATAAAATCAATATCTTCATATAAACAAAAAGTTCTTGAATTATAGATATTAGTTAGATCCCCATTACTAAGCTTAAATTCTTTTCTTCTTGTTCTTATTAAGGGGTTATTATAAACAATTTCAAAATCTACTATTAAGTCATTTTCTAATGGCTCTATTGATATATATTTTTTACCCTCTTGGACTTCTACTTTCTTCAATACTTTTATAAAACTTCTTAATTCTGTTTGCTCTTTAACTCCAACAGATCTTATTGCTTCAACAAATTCACTTGCAGATCCATCTAATATTGGAACCTCTGATGCATCTATTTCAACTAAAGCATTATCGATACCTTCCCCAAAAAAAGCAGCCATCAAGTGTTCAACTGTTGATACAGTAATACCTTTATTATTTTTAATCTTGGTACAAAGTACCGGCTCTACAACGTTCTGATAATTTGCTTCGATTAAGTTATTTTGATCAATATCTATTCTACAAAACTTTATTCCAAAATTTTCTTTTGCTGGTTTAATTATTAAATTAGCTTTAATACCATTATGCAGACCAATGCCATAAAGTTTAATTGTATTATTAATAGTTTTTTGGTTGTATCGAGACATTAAATTTATATACAGAATAGATTAGCTCTAATTAAAACAACAAATGTTTCAAAAAATAACAGGAAACTATCCAAATAAAGACTTGAAAATCCTAGCAATTAAAGAATTTTTTATTTGAGTGATTGGAATTGCCTCCTTTTCCCATCCATAGTTTGTTATGCTTGAGGCGCTAATAATTGACTCTTCTATTCTAAAGCCATCCATTAAATGTATATCAAAATTGTAGTGCTTTGAAAAATAAGTTGAAAAATTTTCTTTGAAATTATCAAAAATAATTTGGTCTTCGATAATCAAATAAATTCTAACATTGCCTTGTTTAAAGGAGTCTAAATTTATATTTTTATTCAAAATAATATTTGTAATCTCTTCTATTCTAGCATTTACTATATCAAGTATTAATTGTTTTTTAATTTTTCTGAAATTGCCTTGACCAAAATATTTTTTTTCCAATAACTCTGACTCTTCAAAAACTTTATCTTTAAATTGTTCTAATAAAATTTTTTTAATAATTTCATTATC
>CACHTV010000026.1 GCA_902582875.1 uncultured Pelagibacteraceae bacterium
TTTTAAACCTTATACAAAATCAACTAGAGGCACCGTAGTTGTTGATAAAAGTTCTTTGTGGAAAGGATCTTCATATAAACCTTTAACTAAAGGTCAAAATTTTACAGGTGGCAGAAACAACTATGGTCGTATAACTTCAAGACATATTGGAGGAGGCTCTAAGCATAAATTTAGAATTATTGATTTTTTTAGAAAAAAGAAAAACATTCAAGCAACAGTAGATAGAATAGAATACGATCCAAATAGAACAGCTTATATAGCTCTAATTACTTACGCAGATAAAGAAAAATCTTATATTATTTGTCCTCAAGGATTAAAACAAGGAGATAAAGTTGAGTCAGGCAAAAATGTTGAAATTAAAGTGGGAAATTCTTTAGAATTAAAAGATATCCCCCCTGGAACATCTTTACATAATGTGGAATTGATACCAGGTAATGGAGGGAAACTCGCAAGATCTGCAGGTTCTTCAATAACTTTATCAGGCTATGATGGCGATCATGCCATATTAAAATTATCATCAGGAGAAACAAGAAAAGTTAACAGCTCTTGCTCAGCAACTATAGGAGTGGTTTCAAATCCTGATCAAAAAAATATTAAGATAGGTAAAGCAGGAAGAAGCAGATGGAGAGGCAAAAGACCTCAAACAAGAGGTGTTGCAATGAATCCTGTTGACCACCCACATGGAGGAGGTGAAGGAAAAACATCTGGAGGAAGAAGTCCAGTATCTCCTTGGGGTCAATCTGCAAAAGGTTTAAAAACAAGAAGACCAAAAAGAAGTGATAAATTAATAATAACTAGAAGAAAGAAAAGAAAATAATGACTAGATCTGTGTGGAAAGGTCCTTTTGTACACCCAAGTTTATTAAAGAAAATTGATAAACTTAAGGATACTCCAAATAAAAAACCAATTAAAACTTGGTCTAGAAACTCTACAATTATTCCAGATTTTGTAGGACATAGCTTTATGATTCATAATGGAAAATCTTTTATACCTATAACTATCTCTGAAGAAATGGTTGGACATAAACTAGGTGAGTTTGCTCCAACAAGAACTTTTAAAGGTCACACACCTGCTGATAAAAAAGCGGCAGCAGTGGCTGCAGCATCACCTGCAAAAGAAGGGGGAGGCGATGCAAAAAAATAATACAGTAGTAAAAGCAATAAATAAAAATGTAAGATCAAGTCCCAGAAAACTAGCTTTAGTACTGAATTTTATTAAGGGAAAAAAAGCTGAATTAGCTTTAAGAGATTTAGAATTTACAAGAAAAAGAATAGCTAAAGATGTTAGTAAAACTATTAAATCAGCAATTTCAAATGCAGAAAATAATCATCAATTTGATATTGATAATTTGTTTGTTAAAGAAGCCTATGTAGGCAAATCCATTGTAATGAAAAGATTTCGACCAAGAGCAAAAGGAAGAGCAAGTCCAATTAAAAAACCATTCAGTAGAATAACAATTCTACTTCAAGAAAAAAAGAAAGAAAAGGAAACTAAATAATGGGACAAAAAATTAATCCGATAGGTTTAAGATTGGGTATTAACAGAGGGTGGGATTCAACTTGGTTTGCAAAGAAAAAAGATTTTGGCCGATACTTGATAGAAGATTTTAAAATAAGAAATTATATTAAAAAAAATATTGTTAATTCAGGTGTTTCAGAGATTATGATAGAAAGATCTTCAAAAAAATGCACGGTTTCAATACATACATCTAGGCCAGGTTTTGTTATTGGAAAAAAAGGGGCAGATATTGAAAAAATTAAAAAAAATATTATGAAGATTACTAATGGTGACGTTAATGTAAATATCAAAGAGATCAAAAAGCCAGAACTCAATTCTAATTTGGTAGCTGAAAATATTGCTCAACAACTTGTTAAACGAATAGCTTATAGAAGAGCAATGAAAAGAGCTATGCAGTCAGCAATGAGACTAAATGCAAGAGGTATTAAAGTTATGTTGAGTGGAAGATTAGCAGGAAATGAAATAGCTAGGACAGAATGGTTAAGAGAAGGAAGTATACCATCTCATACCTTAAGAGCTGACATTGACTATGGTTTTGCTGAAGCCTTAACGACTTACGGTATTATTGGTGTTAAAGTTTGGATCTACAAAGGAGAATTGATGGCAAAAGATGTTGAAAAAGAAAAAAAAGAAAGGGTTAAAAGTGCTACAACCAGTAAGAACTAAATATAGAAAAGCATTCAAAGGAAGAATTCATGGTAAAGCTTCTAGAGCTGTAAAGTTAAATTATGGTCAATTTGGACTTAAAGCTATGGAACCAGAAAGAATAATTGGTAAACAAATTGAAGCTGCTAGAGTTGCTTTAACTAGGTATATGAAAAGAACAGGCAAAGTATGGACTAGAATATTTCCTAACATACCGGTATCAAAAAAACCCACTGAAGTGAGAATGGGAAAAGGTAAAGGCTCACCAGAATATTACGCATGTAGAGTAAAACCGGGAAGGATAATTTTTGAGGTTGATGGTGTAACAGAAGAGGTGGCAAAAATTGCACTTTACAAAGCTTCAGCAAAACTCCCAATTAAAACTAAATTTATAAGAAGATAATACCATGGCAAAGAAAAAAGAAGATAAAAAATTAACAAAAGATCAAGCAGAAAAAAAGATTCAAGCTTTGAAAAAAGATTTATTTAATATTCGATTTAAAAAAATCAATAATCAAATTGACAATCCTGCTCAATATAATGAAATTAAAAAAAATATAGCTAGACTATTTACAACCATTAAGAACACAAAATGACAAAAAAAGTTTTAAAAGGAATAATAACAAGTGCAAAAAATGATAAAACAGTGGTTGTTGAAGTAACTAGAAAATTTAAACATCCATTTTATGAAAAAATAATAAAAAGAACAAAAAAATATCATGCACACGATGAGTCAAATAAATTTAAAGAAGGACAGGAAGTTTCTATAATAGAATGTAAACCTATTTCGAAAAAGAAAACTTGGCAGGTAATGAAATAATGATACAAGTGCAAACAGAATTAATGGTAGCAGACAATACTGGCGCTAAAAGAGTTGAGTGTATTAAAGTATTAGGTGGCTCAAAAAGAAGATATGCATCTGTTGGAGATTTAATAGTCATAAGTGTTAAAGATGCTATTCCTAAAGGGAAGGTTAAAAAAGGAGCAGTTCATAAAGCTGTAGTAGTTAGGACAAGAAAAGGAATTTATAGAGATGATGGATCAAAAGTTCAGTTTGACGCAAATGCTGTAGTTTTAACTGATGAAAAAGGCGAACCAATAGGTACAAGAATTTTTGGACCAGTTACAAGAGAATTAAGAACAAGAGGTCATACAAAAATTATCTCTCTAGCTCCGGAGGTACTTTAAATGATTTTAAAAAAAGGAACTCAAGTAAAAATAATATCAGGTAAAGATAAAGGAAAAACTGGAGAAATTTTAGAGATAAATAGAAAATTAAACAAGATTAAAATTAAATCAGTTAATATGATTAAAAAACATTTAAAACCAACTAAAGAAAATAAAGGTGGAATAATTTCTAAAGAAAGTTTTATTCATCAATCTAATGTGAGAAACATAGATCAAAATAAAAAAGAGAAGAAAGTAGTAAGTAAAAAATGACACCAAGGTTAAAAATTACATTTGACAAGGAAATCGTTAATAAGTTGATGAGTAAACTTAATCTTAAGAATAGAAACGAAGTTCCAAAAATTGATAAAATAATACTTAATATGGGATTAGGAGAAGATGCGTCTGATGGAAAAAAACTTAAATCTTGTGTAGATGATATGGCATTAATAGCTGGT
>CACHTV010000027.1 GCA_902582875.1 uncultured Pelagibacteraceae bacterium
TAAATACAGTAATTGAAAAAGCTGTAAAAAAATATAGTAAAGAGGTTAAAAATAAAGTATTTCCCAAAAATAAAAATTTTTTATATGGAAAATGAAATTGCAAAAAAATCAGATTTAATTGAAAAAATTGTTAGTAAAGTTAAAGAAAAAAAGAAACTAATAATATCAACTTTATTTATTTTTTTTATTATTTTATCAGGTGTAATTTTTTTTTATTACTATCAAGACAATCAAAATGAAAAAATCTCTGAAAAATATATTAAAGCAGGAATATATTTGGGATCTAAAGATAAAGAAAAATCAAAGATTATTTATAGAGAAATAATACTAAGCAAAAATAAATTCTATTCAATACTAGCATTAAACAATATGATAGAAAATGATCTCGTAAAAGAAAGCAAAGAAATACTAAATTATTTTGAGATTATAGAAAATATTAATATTACAAAAGAACAAAAAAATCTTGTTAAATTAAAAAAAGCTTTATATTTTAAAAAGATATCAAGAGATATAGAAGGAAATGAATTACTCAAAGAAATTATAGCAGATAACTCTATATGGAAAGAGACTGCTATTGAAGCATCTAAATAGCAAACACGATTATTACTAGTTAATATTTAAACTAATGAAAATTTTCTTAACATCAATTCTTTTAATAATATTATTAAATTGTTCTTTTGATAATAAAACTGGCATTTGGAATACTACTGATGAAGCTATTTCAAAAAAAAAAGATAGATACAAAGGTTTTGAAACGCTTTATACTCAAACTAAATCATTTAAAAAGCTTATAAAACCTGAAGATAATTTAGAAATTGTTTTAGATTCGATCCAATCAAATTTAAAATGGACAGATGAATACTATAAAAATTCTAACAATTTAGATCACTTTAGTTACAAAGATACAAATGAATTAATTTTAAAGAGCAAAAAGTTAAGCAGACATAAAACTAAGGATACATTTCTATATAATAATCAAAAAGTTATAGTAACTGATAACAAGGGTAATATCATTGTATATTCATTAGAAAATCAAGAGATTATTTTAAAATATAATTTTTATAAAAAAAAATTTAAAAAAATAAAAAAAATTTTAAGTATTATTATTGAAAAAAATATAATTTATATTGGTGATAATCTTGGTTATTTGTATGCATTAGACTATGTAAATAATAAGTTGATATGGGCTAAAAGCTACAAAATACCCTTTAGATCAAATCTTAAGATTAAAGGAAAAAATATTTTAATATCTGACATTAATAATACATTATATTTTATTGATAAGAAAAATGGAGAGAAATTAAAAACCATACCAACCGAAGAAAATGTTGTAAAAAATAATTTTATTAACTCTTTGGCTTTGGACGAAAATTCTTTATTTTATTTGAATACTTATGGCTCTTTGTATTCTATAGATGATAAAGGTAGAATTGAATGGTTTATCAATCTAAATCGATCTACAAATATAAATCCAAGTAATTTATTTTACTCAAATCCTATAGTATTACACAAGGATAAATTAATTGTTTCAACAGATTTATATTTATATATTTTAAACTCAAACAATGGTTTAACGCTCTCTAAAACAGCAATCACTTCCTTATTAAAACCAGTAATTTCTGGAGAAAATTTATTTATAATCACAAAAGATAATTTATTAGTTAGCATAAATTTAAATAGCGGAAAGATTTTATATTCAATTGATATAGATCAAAATATTGCTCAATTTTTGGATACAAAAAAGAAGTCAGTAAGTGTAAAATTTTTAACTCTTATTAATAATGAATTATTTTTATTTTTAAATAATTCTTATTTAGTAAAATTTAGTACTATTGGAAAAATCAAAAACATTCAGAAATTATCCTCTAAATTAAGTTCTTTTCCAATATTTATTAATAAATCTATTATTTATCTAAATAATAAAAATAAATTAATAATTACAAATTAATTACTTGATTTACTACTGAGTAAAGATAACTGTTTTATTTTTTCTTCACCCAGATTATCTGAAGGTTTAATAGGATAATCTCCAGTAAAATAATGATCACTGAATTGAGGATAAGAATCGTTTCTTCTACCCTTATTTAATCCTTCGTAAAGTCCTTCCAAACTTAAAAATTTAAGAGATTTAGCTTTAATATATTGACACATTTCATCATTATTTTTTTGATGAGCCAATAGTTCTTTTTTTGTAGGCATATCTACTCCATAAAAATCAGGGAACTTTATTTCTGGACAAGCTATTCTTACATGTACGTCTTTAGCTCCCGCCTCATACAACATTTTTACTATTTTATGACATGTGGTACCTCTAACCAAAGAGTCATCTATCAGTATTATAGATTTATTTTTAATAGTACTTTTAGTGGGACTTAATTTTAATTTCACACCTAAACTTCTGATATTTTGAGATGGTTCAATGAAAGTTCTTCCAACATAATGATTTCTTATCAATCCCAATTCAAATTTTTTCTTAGAATATTCGGCATAACCCAAAGCTGCTGGAACACCAGAGTCCGGGACTGGCACAACTATATCTGCATTTATATCAGTTTCTTTCGCAAGCTGTATTCCTAAATTTTTACGATATTCGTAAGCACATTTTCCATCAACAATACTGTCAGGTCTAGCAAAATAAATATATTCAAAAACACACGGTCTTGCCTTTTGTTTGGGAAATGGCTTGATACTACTAATTTTATTATTTTCCACGATTATAATTTCTCCATTTTCTACTTCTCTTACAAAATTCGCCCCAACAATATCTAAAGCACATGTCTCAGACGTTAATATAAATGAATCCTTTAATTTACCAATTACTAAAGGCCTTATACCAAAAGGATCTCTAACACCTATTAGCTTTTTGTTAGTCATGATCACTAGAGAATAACCTCCTTTTATTTGGAAAAGAGCATCTATCAATTTATCAACTATTTTTTCTCTTTTAGATTTTGCAATTAACTGTACTATTGTTTCAGTATCACTTGTTGTTCTAAATATTGCACCATCTTTTACTAAAGACTCTCTTAAACTTAAGGCATTAGTCAAATTTCCATTATGAGCTATACTTAATCCTCCCATATGAAGATCTGCAAAAAAAGGCTGTATATTTCTTAATGAAGTTTCACCAGTTGTAGAATACCTATTATGTCCTATAGCAAATTTTCCTGGAAGTTTTTTTATAACATCGCCTTTAGTAAAGTGATCACCAACTAATCCTTGTCTTTTTTCTGAATGATAGTTTTTTCCATCATATGATACTATTCCACATCCTTCTTGACCACGATGTTGCAACGCATGCAGCCCTAAAGCAACTAAAGTTGAAGAGTCTTCGTGATTAGAAATGCCAAATACACCGCATTCTTCTCTTAATTTATCTGATTTAAATTTTTTCAATTTTATCTTTTGTATCGATGAAATCTTCACTAGAGGGAAATTCCTCTATTAATATTTCACTTCCTTTATTAATTAAATTATATGAGATAGCATCTTCAACTGATATACCCCAATTCTGAT
>CACHTV010000028.1 GCA_902582875.1 uncultured Pelagibacteraceae bacterium
AACTTTTGATATGTAAGAGGCAAGTCTTCCAACTGCTACATTCTCAGCATTGATAATATACCATTCTTTTTTAATTTCTTTTTTTTTAATAAAAGGTGTCATTTTAATAGAGCGATAAATACTCACAAAAATTCACAAAGTCAATTAATTAATAGATTTAAAGTAAAAGTTTAAAGAGAAGATTATTAAAAAGATGCTAGAAATTTGGTGTAGTGATGCTACAAAAATATGTATATCAGTAATTAAAGCTAAAATTCCTAATATTATTTGAATAACTATAAATCCAAACAGATATAGATAAGTTTTGTATAAATGAGTTTTTTTTAATTTTCTTATTTCAAAACCAATATAGATAAATAGAAAAAAAATAAAATAAGCAATGTTTCTATGAATAAATTGAACAACACTTCTATCGTTCAAATCTAAAAATTCCCTATAATTCATAAAGTTGACATCATTTGGAAAGTAAGACTCATTCATTAATGGCCATGTTTGATATATTTTACCTGCATCTAACCCAGATACAAACGCGCCAAATATTATTTGCAAAAAAATCAGAAAAATAAAAAATTTGATAGATTTAAGTTTAGAGTCATTAATTAAAAAATTTTTATTTCTACTATTTACTAAATTTAAATAGTACCAAAATAAAGAAGAGAGTATAATAAAAGCTATAAATAAATGGGCTGACAATCTGAAATGGCTTACATCAACTCTGTCAACTAAACCACTAGAAACCATATACCATCCAATAAATCCTTGAAAACAAATTAGAAGAAAAATTAAATATAAATTAATTAATTTTCTTTTATTTATCTTAAAAGAAAAATAAACTAAAGGAATTATTGTAGCTAATCCGATTAATCTTCCTAAAGATCTATGAATCCACTCCCACCAAAAAATAACTTTAAATTCTCTCAAAGTCATTGAGTAATTCTGTAACTTATATTCAGGTATTTCTTGGTATAAGGCAAAATAATAGATCCATTCTTCATGAGATGTTGGTGGTAAAATACCTGAGAAAAGTTCCCATTGGGTAATAGATAAGCCAGAGTCAGTTAGTCTTGTTAATCCCCCAATTATTATCATTAATCCTATCATTAAGATTAAGGTAATTATCCAAGCTATGAATAACTTCTCATAATTTCTATTAATTAAATAATCCATAAACAAAGTATATAATTAAATTTAAAAATGAATATAATATTATTGTCGCTATGAAAAATAACAAGATTAATATAATCAGAAAACAATTGGATAAATTAGATTTAAGCTTACTTAATCTTATTAAAAAAAGAAGTTTATTAGTTAGCAAAATTCTAGAACAAAAAGAATATAAAAATCAAATTATAGATAAAAAAAGAATTAAAATAATATTAAAAAAAATTAAAAGAGAGTCAAAAAAGAAAAATATTGATCCTCAAATTACAAACTCTATTTGGAAAAGTATGATAAAGGCTTTTATTACTTATGAGTTTAAGAATTTTAAAAAAAAATAAATTATTTACTATGCGGTGGTAATTTTTTTTCTATAAAAAATTCGTGTTTTCTAGTATTGGGATTGTACTTTTTTAATTTTAATTTATCTTTAGCCTTTTCACCCTTTGTTGGTTTTTTAGCATAATATATAAATTTACTATCAGGATTACTTTCAGGTACCATTCTAACTTTAAGATGCGATTTTTTTGCCATTTTTATTTCTTTAATCTCTTAATTTTTTCTAAAATAATTTTACTTTTGTCTTTAATATCTTTTTTTAGATAGTCTGCTTTTAAACTATATGAATTATAATCGTCAAGGTTATTTATATTAGATTTAAGTATATTTTTTACTCCTTTTATTGTCATACCCTTATCTTTTAACAAATACTTAATTAATTTAATTATGTTTACTTGTTTTTCTGAGTAATAACGTCTATTTCTTAAAAATACTGGTTTAATTTGTTTAAACTCTTTTTCCCAATATCTTAAAATATAATTTGTAGGTTTTTTAGATCTCGAGCTAACCAAATTTAGCAAAGTAGATAGTTGTGATATATTTATTAATTTTCCCATTATAGATCTTTAATTTTTTCATTAAATTTCTTTGAAATGATAAAGCTTAGTGCTTTTCTAGCATTAATCTTATAAATCTTTTTATTTTTTGGGTTTCTGCCCACTCTTTCCTTTTTTTTAATAATTTTGAAAGTAGCAAAATTCTTTATACTTAATTCTTCTTCTTTAATTTGATTTTTTAATATATTAATAAAATCATCTATAATATTGTTTATATAAGATTGAGGTAAGCCAGTTTTAAGATTTATTTTTTTAGATATATCTTTTTTTGTGAAACTGATATTTTTATTCTTTGACATCTAAATGGTTTAAATTACTCTTTATTTGTCCCATTAAGTTACCCTTAATAATTTTATAACATAAATCAATTGAATAATAAAAACCAATTGGATCAGTTCCTCCATGACTTTTTACAACAGGCCCATTTAATCCTAAAAATATAGCTCCATTGTATTTTCGCGGATCTAATTTAGACTTAAATTTTTTAAGTGAAAAATATGAGAAAATAACAGAGAATTTTGAAAAAATATTTTCAGATAAAGAGTTTTTTAAATTATCTATTAAAAACTTAGCCGTTCCCTCGGCTGTTTTAAGAGCTATATTTCCTGTAAAACCATCTGTAACAATTACGTTTGAATCACCTTCCATTATTTTATTACCTTCAATATATCCATTAAATATAAAGTTATTTTCATTACTCAAATCTTTTAGCTTAGAATACGTTTTTTTTAATATTTCTGTACCTTTTATTTGTTCTGACCCTATATTTAAAAGTGAAACATATGGTTTTTGATTTGGAAAAATTGATTTAAACAAAGCAGCTCCCATTTCTGAAAAATCAATTAAATTTTTTTCATCACATTCAATATTAGCGCCTAAATCTAAAACAACTGACATTCCCTTTTTGCTCGGCCATAAACCTGCCAAAGCAGGTTTGCTGACATCTTTCATCATTTTTAATATCATTCTAGATATTACCAATAAAACTCCTGTATTACCTGCTGACAAACTTATATCAGCACCACCATTTATTTGTGCTTGAACAGAGTTCCACATACTTGTGTTTTTAGAATTTTTTACTGCTGTCATTGGAGACTCTTCGTCGGAGACAGTTCCTTCGGCATGAATAATTTTGATTAATTTTCTTGAAATCTTCAGTGATGCGATCTCTTTTTCTAAAATATTCTTATCTCCATATAAATGAATTAAAAAATCATTATTTTTTTTATTTTTGTCTAAAAAAATTTTTAAACCTTGAATATTTTTCTTTGGTGCATTTTCACCACCCATTGCATCAATAGCAATAGTAATAATTTTAGTCATTTTTAGTGATTAAATATCTAATATTTTTTTTCCGTTATAATATCCGGATTTTAAATCTATATGATGAGATAATTTATACTCACCACTTTTTTTATCTTCAACTATATTGATTGAAGAAATTCTATGATGAGAT
>CACHTV010000029.1 GCA_902582875.1 uncultured Pelagibacteraceae bacterium
ACTACTGGGTTTTTAACTTTAATTTTTGCCATAAAATATAGATTGATTAAGTAGAATTTTTATACATATTAAGAAAAAATTAGCAAACTTAAAATTATGTTTAACACAATTTTTCCTAAAATTCATAAAGAAGGTTATAAATTTTTAGCCATTTCTATAATTGTAACATTTATAGTTTTACTTTTTTCAAAGTTTTTAGGCTCGATTTTGATCATAATAACTATTTGGGTCTATTATTTTTTTAGAGATCCTGAAAGATATTCTATAAATGACGATTCCTTTTTAGTAAGTCCAGCTGATGGTCTAATAACAGATATTTCTGAACGAACTGGACCTATTGAACTACAACTAGAAAACATAACTTATACAAAAGTAAGTATTTTTATGAATGTATTTAATTGTCATGTTAATAGAACTCCATTAACAGGAAAAGTTGAAGAGATTAATTATAAACCTGGAAAATTTTTAAATGCTTCATTAGATAAAGCAAGCGAAGAAAACGAAAGAAATTATTATAAAATTAAATGTAGCAAATCAGACGAAGAAATTATTATTGTTCAAATAGCAGGCTTAATTGCAAGAAGGATAGTTTGTGAAGTTGAACAAGGACAAAATTTAAAGCAAGGCGAAAGAATAGGTATGATACGTTTTGGAAGTAGAGTTGACATTTATTTTAAAAATAAAAAAATCTTAGCTAAAATTGGACAAAACGTTGTAGCAGGAGAAAGCTTAATAGCTTCAGAGTAATGCAAGAAAATAAAAAATTTAAATTAGTTTCATCAAAAAAAACAAGATATTTGCTTCCAAATATATTAACTTTGGGGGGAGTATGTCTCGGTATTAGTTCTATCAAATTTTCTATAGATGGAAATTATTCTTTAGCATTAATTTTCATTTTATTGGCAGCTATACTTGATGCTTTGGACGGACGAATAGCACGTTTAATAAAAGGAACATCAGAGTTTGGTAAAGAATTGGACTCTTTAACAGACTTTGTAAGTTTTGGCATTGCGCCTGCTTTTATTTTATATTTTTGGGAATTAAATAATTATGGAAAATTGGGTTGGGCTATCACATTAATATATTCAGTTTGTTGTGTTTTAAGATTAGCAAGATTTAATTTAACTAAAATTGATGAACAACAGCTTTGGAAAAGTAATTATTTTGAAGGAGTTCCTGCTCCTGCCGGCGGTATACTAATTTTAATACCTTTAATTTTTGAACTTACAGATTTAAACTTTAAATTAAATATTAGAAATTTAACTCCATATTTTACAATTTTAATAGCTATTTTATTGGTGAGTAAAATTCCAACTTGGTCTTTAAAAAAGATATCTATTTCTCCAAAAGCAACAGTATTTATTTTATTAGGAATTGGAACAATATTTATTTCTTTATTGTATTATACATTTGAAACACTTTTAGTTCTTAGTTTAGCTTATCTAATTTCAATACCTATTAGTTTTTTTATGTTTAAATATAAAAATAAAAAAGAAGTTTTAGAAACATCAGACGACGATCATGAAGATGTTTTATAATGAAAAAATCTAAAAAGAGCAAAAAAAGTAATAGATGGAGAATAAAACAACATAGAGATCAATTTTTTAAAAAATCTAAAACTTTAGGTTATCGTTCACGATCAGCATTTAAATTAGTTGAATTAAATAAAAAATATAGATTTATTAAAAAAAATACAAGACTATTAGATATCGGGGCTTACCCTGGAGGATGGTCACAAGTTTCAAGTAAAATTATCACAGTTGGAAAAATATTATCATTAGATATTAAAAAGATGGATCAACTAAAAGGTGTCTCGTTTTTACAATGTGATTTTCTTGAAAAGAACACAAAAGAGAAAATTTTTAATTTCTTTAAAGGTAAATTAGATGTAGTGCTTTCTGATATGGCTGCTAATACCACAGGAAATAAGGCTTTAGACTGTATTCGAACCAATGAATTGTGCGCAAACGTAGTAGAATTTGCATCAAACATTCTAAAACCTAAAGGAGTTTTAGTTTCAAAGTTATTCATGGGAGAAGATTTTTTAGAAGTTAAATCTTTAGCAAAATCTAGATTTGAAAAAGTACAATTTTTTAAGCCAGAATCCAGCAGAAACGAATCAAAAGAAACTTATTTACATTGCTCTACATTAAAGACTTTATAATTTTTAAAAATTGTATATAAGTTTATATGGAAGCAATAAAAGAAGCATTAACTTTTGATGATGTATTATTGCTGCCGCGTTTCTCTAAAGTTTTACCATCAGATACAGATATATCTTTAAATTTAACTAAAAATATTAAATTAAAAACACCATTTTTATCTTCAGCCATGGATACTGTTACTGAGTCAGCAATGGCTATCGCAATAGCTCAATCTGGAGGCATAGGAATCATACATAGAAATTTAGATATAAAAAAACAAAGTCAAGAGGTTGAAAAAGTAAAAAAAAAAAATTTATTTGTTGGAGCTGCAATTGGAACAAATAAAGATGATTTAAAGAGAGCAGAATTTCTCAGAGATAATGGCGTTGATTTATTAGTAATTGATACCGCTCATGGTCATAGTGAAAAAGTTTTAAAAACATTATCCAAAGTAAAAAAAAATAACAAGATACCCATTTGTGTAGGTAATATTGCTACAGCAGATGCAGCAAAAAGATTATATGATTCTGGGGCAGATATTATTAAAGTTGGTATTGGACCTGGCTCTATTTGTACTACACGTATGGTAGCTGGAATAGGAGTTCCACAGATAACTGCTATAATGGAAGTGTATAAAGTTTTAAAAGGAAAAAAGATAAAAATAATATCTGATGGAGGTATAAAATTTTCAGGAGATATTGCAAAAGCACTGGCTGC
>CACHTV010000030.1 GCA_902582875.1 uncultured Pelagibacteraceae bacterium
AATATAAGGTTCCTAGGATTTGTTTTGTAAATAAACTTGATAGAACAGGAGCTGATTTTTATAGATGTGTTGACATGATTAAAGATAGATTAGGTTGCAAGCCATTAGTTTTACAAATTCCTATTGGATCGGAGTCAGATCTCAAAGGAGTTGTTGATTTAGTTAAAATGAAAGGAATAGTTTGGCAAAATGAAGATCTAGGAGCAAAATTTGATTATGTTGATATACCATCTGATCTTAAAGAAAAAGTTGATCAATATCGAAAAGAGTTAGTCGAGACAGCAGTAGAAGAAGATGAAAAACTTATGGAGACATATTTAGAAGGAAAAGAACCATCTGAAACTGATCTAATCAAGTGTATAAGAAAAGGAACTTTGAGTTTTAATTTTGTTCCTATTACTACAGGATCAGCTTTTAAGAATAAAGGTGTTCAACCATTATTAGATGCGGTAATTGATTATTTACCTAGTCCAAAAGATCTTGGCTCTATAGAAGGAACTAAATTAGGTTCAGAAGATAAAGTAGAGATGAAATTTGCTGATAACGAGCCTTTTTCTGCTTTGGCATTTAAAGTGGCTAATGATCCATTCGTAGGCTCATTAACATTTATAAGAATTTATTCAGGCAAATTACAAGCAGGTACCTCAGTTTATAATTCATCAAAAGAAAAAACAGAAAGAGTTGGAAGAATGCTCTTAATGCATGCTAATAGTAGGGAGGATATCAAAGAAGCTACAACCGGTGATATAGTAGCTTTGGCAGGTTTAAAGCACACAATTACAGGTCATACACTATGTGATGAAAACAAGCCTATTTTATTAGAACCAATGGAATTTCCGGACCCAGTAATAGAAATTGCAGTTGAACCTAAAACAAAAGCTGACCAAGAGAAAATGGGCGAAGCTTTAAGTAGACTTGCAAAAGAAGATCCATCATTCAGAGTAAGTTCAGATGAAGAGTCAGGTCAAACAATCATTAAAGGTATGGGTGAACTACATTTAGATATTATTATAGATAGAATGAAAAGAGAATTTAAAGTTGAAGCTAATGTTGGAGCTCCACAAGTAGCATACAGAGAAACAATTTTAGGGAATTCAGAAGTCACTTATATTCACAAAAAGCAAAGCGGTGGCTCAGGTCAGTTTGCTAAAGTAACATTGAATGTAGAGCCTTTAGAACCAGGTAAAGGTAGAGAGGTAGAAAATAAAATTAAAGGTGGTTCAATACCAAAAGAATTTATACCAGGTGTTGAAAAAGGAGTGTTAAGTGTAGCAGAAAGTGGAATCTTGGCTGGTTTTCCAGTTATTGATTATAAAGTTACAATTTTAGATGGATTACATCATGATGTTGACTCAAGTGTTTTAGCTTTTGAAATAGCTTCAAGAATGTGTTTTAGAGAAGCTTGTACAAAAGCAACTTTGAAACTTTTAGAACCGATGATGAAAGTTGAAGTAGTAACACCTGAGGACTTTATGGGAGATGTCATTGGAGATTTAAATAGCAGAAGGGGTCAAGTGGGCTCAACTGAGGCAAGAGGTAATGCAACTGTTATAAATGCTACTGTGCCTTTAGCTAATATGTTTGGCTATATAAATAATTTAAGATCATCAACTCAAGGAAGAGCTCAGTATACGATGCAATTTAGTCATTATGATAAAGTTCCTCAAAACGTACAGGATGAGGTTACAAAAAAGTTAGCTTAATTATGGAAAATCAAAATATCAGAATACATTTAAAAGCATATGATAATAAGATCCTTGATTTGTCTACAGAGGAAATAGTTAATACTGCTAAAAGAACAGGCGCTCAAGTTAAAGGACCTATACCGTTACCTACTAGAATTGAAAAATATACTGTTTTACGATCACCTCATATAGACAAAAAAAGCAGAGAACAATTTGAGTCTCGCACGCATAAAAGATTGATTGATATAATTGAACCAACTCCTCAAACAGTTGAAGCTCTAATGAAATTAGATTTAGCTTCAGGGGTAGATATAGAAATAAAAATATAAAAATGAGCATAGGATTAATAGGAACAAAAATAGGTATGACTAGGGAGTTCATGAAAAGTGGCCAATCAATCCCTGTTACTGTTATAAAAATTGAAAAAGGAAGAGTTTTAGATGTTATTACAAAAGATAAAAGAGGTTACAGCGCAGTCAAAGTTGGTTTTTTTAAATTAAAAAATTCAAAACTTACTAAACAAATGAAAGGTTATTTTACAAAGAAAAAAACAGAACCTAAGAAAATATTAAAAGAGTTTAGAGTTGAAAATAACGATCAATTTAAAGAGGGAAATGAATTTGGTCTAGAAATATTTAAGGATAAGAAATTTATAGACGTAAGATCTAAAACTATTGGTAAAGGCTTTGCCGGAGTTATGAAACGATGGAATTTTGCTGGATTAAGAGCTTCTCATGGTGTTTCAGTATCTCATAGATCACATGGTTCTACAGGCCAAAGACAAGATCCTGGAAAAGTTTTTAAAGGAAAAAAAATGGCTGGTCATATGGGTGATAAATTAAGAACTATGTTAAATTTAGAAATTATTAAGTCAGATCCAGAAAACAATCTGCTATATATAAAAGGTTCTATTCCAGGCTCAAAAAACACTACAGTTTTTTTAAGAGAGTCAATTAAAAATATTACAAAAAAAACAATAACTGAAAAATATGAAGCAAAACTAAAAAAGGCTGAGTCTAAGAAAGGTAAAAAGTAAGAATGAAATTTCCTATATTAAATATAGATGGATCTAAATCTGAGTCAATTGAGATATCAGATAAGATATTTAAACTTAAAGTAAATCATAAACTAATCAAATTTGTGATTGATTGGCAGTTAAA
>CACHTV010000031.1 GCA_902582875.1 uncultured Pelagibacteraceae bacterium
TCCAACTCCTGCAGGAGAAGGAAAAACAACTATTGCTGTTGGTCTTAGCGATGGTTTAAACAAAATTGGAAAACAATCTATAGTCTGTTTAAGAGAACCTAGCCTAGGACCTGCATTTGGAATGAAAGGTGGAGCCGCTGGAGGCGGTTATGCACAAGTTATTCCAATGGAACAAATCAATTTGCATTTCACAGGCGATTTTCACGCTATAACTTCAGCTCACAATTTACTTTCTGCTTTAATAGACAATCACATATATTGGGGAAACAAATTAAACATAGATCCCAAAAATATTGTATGGAAAAGAGTGCTAGATTTAAATGATCGAGCGCTTAGAAAAATAGAAATTAATCTTGAAAAGTTAAAAACCAATAAACCCAGAAGTGATAGTTTTGATATCACTGTTGCTTCAGAAGTCATGGCAATTTTTTGCTTATCAAACAGCATTCAAGATTTAGAAAAAAAAATAGGAAACATTACAGTTGCCTACACCAAAGATAAAAAACCTGTTTATGCAAAAGATTTAAAAGCCCAAGGACCAATGACTGTGCTTCTTAAAGAGGCTATTAGACCTAATGTAGTACAAACTCTTGAAAATAATTTAGCTATTATTCATGGTGGACCATTTGCAAATATTGCTCATGGTTGTAATTCTATTCTTGCTACAAAAACTGCTCTAAAATTATCTGAATATGTCATTACTGAAGCTGGATTTGGCGCAGACCTTGGAGCAGAAAAATTTTTAGATATCAAGTGCCGCAAAGCGGGAATCCAACCTAGTTGTATCGTTCTAGTAGCAACAATAAGAGCTTTAAAAATGCATGGTGGAGTAGAGAAAGACGATCTTAAAAAAGAAAATTTAGAGGCGCTTAAAAAAGGCCTACCCAATCTAGAAAGGCATATTGAAAATATTAAAAAATTTGGATTAGACTTAGTTGTAGCAGTTAATCATTTCGTTACAGATACTGATAATGAAGTTAAAATTATCCAAGATCTTTGTTCAAAACTAGGAGTTAAGGTAAGTCTTTGTACACAATGGTCAGATGGTGGAAATGGAACTAAAGAATTAGCTAATCAAGTAGTTGAACTGTGCACGAAGAGCGACAAAAGTAAATTCAAATACTTGTACTCTGACAAAATCTCAATTTTAAAAAAAATAGAGATAATCGCAAAAGAAATTTATAGAGCAAAAGGTATAGAGATAGATGAAAAGATTAAAGAACAAATAAAAAAGATAGAGCAAGCTGGATTTGGAAAATTTCCAATTTGTATTGCAAAAACACAATATAGCTTTTCTACAGATCCTAAAGTAAAGGGAGCTCCTTCAGGCCATACATTATCTATAAGAGAAGTAAGATTATCCAGTGGAGCTGAATTTGTAGTTGTTGTTTGTGGGTCCATAATGACTATGCCAGGACTTCCAAGAACTCCATCTGCTGATAATATCAAATTAAATAAGAAAGGTGAAATCGAAGGTTTGTTCTAGGTTACTTTTTTTTATATTTAGCTGCTTCTTCAGATCCACCAGTTGCGCTTCCTTTACTATATGAATGAGCACCCATTCCTGCAAGTTGACCATTCTGAACAATTAAATAAGGATCTCTAATTGGTTTTTTATCAAAGAAACATTCTAAGATTTCTCTAACACCTGCAGCATATCTAGCTTGTGCTGATAATGAAGTACCAGAAGTATGAGGCGTCATACCGTGGTTTGGCATTGATCTCCAAATATGATCATTTGGTGCTGGTTGAGGAAACCAAACATCCCCTGCATATCCACTTAATTGACCAGACTTAAGGGCTTTAGCTATAGCTTCTCTATTACAAATTTTGCCTCTTGCAGTATTAACAATATAAGCACCTTTTTTCATTTTACTTATCAATTTATCATCAAATAAATTTTCTGTTTCTGGGTGTAGCGGACAATTAATTGTCACAACATCACAAACTTTAACTAAAGATTCTACCGAGTCATGAAATGTAAGATTTAATTCTTTTTCAACAGAATCTGGCAATTTGTGTCTATCGAAATAATGCAGGTGAACATCAAATGGTTTCATTTTTCTTAAGGCATCTAGTCCAATACGTCCTGCAGCAACAGTTCCTACATGCATACCTTCTACGTCATAAGATCTGTAAACAGCATCAGCAATATTCCACCCACCTTGATTAACTATATTGTGTTGGTTGTGATAGTCTCTTACTAAAGACAAAATCATCATTACAATGTGTTCTGCTACCGATCTTGAGTTACAATAAGTTACTTCAACTACGTCTATCTTATTATCCATGGCAGCTTGTAAATCAACGTGATCAGATCCTATACCAGCTGTAATTGCCATTTTTAAATTTTTTGCTGACTCAATTTTTTCTCTAGTTAAGTAATAAGGCCAAAAAGGTTGAGATATAACAATATCAGCATCTACAAGTTCTTTGTCTGCTTTACAACCTTTTGCATCTTTATCTGAAGTTACAATTAATGTGTGGCCTTTTGACTCTAGAAATTTTCTTAAGCCTAATTCCCCAGAAACACATCCTAATAATTCCCCTGGATTAAAATCTATTCCTTTAGGAGTTGGCAGCGTCATTCCGTCAGGATATTTATCAAGTTTAGGTAAATTAGATAAAGGATAGCT
>CACHTV010000032.1 GCA_902582875.1 uncultured Pelagibacteraceae bacterium
GTAATGTTAAGAGGCTCTGGCGTCCCTTGGGATTTAAGAAAATCTCAACCATATGAATGTTACAAAGATCTTGATTTTAAAATTCCAGTTGGAAAAAATGGAGATTGTTATGATCGTTATCTTTGTCGTATAGAAGAAATGAGAGAAAGTGTAAAAATAATTTTACAGTGCATAGAAAGACTGCCAAAGGGACCGATTAAATCGATAGACGGAAAAATTTCACCTCCTAATAGAGATGATTTAAAACAATCAATGGAAGCTTTAATTCACCATTTTAAATTATTCACTGAGGGATACAGGGTACCAAAAGGTAATGTCTATACAGCTGTTGAAGCCCCAAAGGGTGAATTTGGAGTATATTTGATTTCTGACGGAAGCAACAAACCTTACAGATGTAAAATTAGAGCACCAGGTTTTTCCCATCTTCAGGCTATGGATTATTTGATACGTGGTCATATGTTAGCAGATGTTCCTGCAGTTTTAGGTTCACTAGATATAGTATTTGGTGAGGTGGATCGATGAGTTTAAAGAAGGTACATGATGATCAACCTAAAGAATTTAAATTTTCAAGCGAGAATTTAAAAAAAACTGAGGAAATTTTAAAAAAATATCCAAAAAAAAATAAAAAAAGTGCGGTGATGCCATTTCTTTATTTGGCACAAAAACAAAACCAAAATTGGCTACCATTAGCTGCTATCAAGTATATAGCTAATCTTTTGTCAATGCCTTACATCTCTGTTTATGAAATAGCAACATTTTATTCGATGTATAATTTGGCACCAGTAGGAAAACATTTTGTACAAGTATGCACTACATCTCCTTGTCTTATTCGTGGAGCAGATAAAATAGTAAAACTATGTAAGGAAAAGATTTCACCAAATGAGAACGAAGTATCAAAAAAAAATAATTGTTCTTGGATTGAAGTAGAGTGTTTAGGTGCATGCGTTAGTGCTCCAATGATGCAAGTAAATGAGGATTATTATGAAGATCTCGATGAAAAAAGCACTAAAGAAATCTTAGACTCTCTAATAAAAGACAAACCTTTAAAACCAGGCTCTTATAGAGGACGTAAAAATACAGCTCCTGAAAAAAAAAAATCGATAAATAGAGAAAATCATGCTTAAACAAGAAGATAAAATTTTCAAAAATCTTTATAATGAATTTGGTTGGGAAATTGATAGCGCAATCAAAAGAAATGATTGGAAAGATACAAAAAATTTGATCGCAAAAGGAAGAGAATGGATTATTAATGAAGTAAAAGTCTCTGAACTAAGAGGTAGAGGTGGAGCTGGTTTTTCTACAGGCCTAAAATGGTCTTTTACTCCAAAAGAAGTAGGTTCTAGACCTCACTATCTGGTAATAAATGCGGACGAATCTGAGCCAGGAACTTGTAAAGATCGAGATATATTAAGATTTGAACCTCAAAAATTAATTGAAGGATGTTTGATTGCTGGTTACGCAGTTAACGCTCATGTTTGTTACATTTATATAAGAGGCGAATATTATAATGAAGGCAGAAGATTACAAGAAGCAATTAATCAAGCTTATAAGAAAAATTATTTAGGAAAGAATGCATGCGGTTCCAAATGGGATTTTGACATACATCTTCATTATGGTGCCGGCGCATACATTTGTGGTGAAGAAACAGCTCTACTAGAAAGTATCGAAGGAAATAAAGGACAACCAAGATTAAAACCCCCGTTCCCAGCTTTAGTGGGTTTATATGGTTGTCCAACAATAGTTAATAACGTTGAAACAATAGCAGTTGTTCCAACCATTCTTAGAAGAGGTGGAAAGTGGTTTGCTTCAATCGGTAAACCAAAAAATACTGGTACAAAGATATTTTGTATATCTGGAAATGTAAATTCACCTTGTAATGTAGAAGAAGAAATGGGAATACCACTTAAAGAATTAATAGAAAAACATGCTGGAGGAGTTATAGGAGGTTGGGATAATCTTCAAGCAGTTATTCCAGGCGGATCATCTATGCCTTTACTTTCAAAAAAAATATGTGAAACGATCTCAATGGATTTTGACTCACTAATTGAAAATAAAAGTGGATTAGGAACTGCTGGTATAGTTGTAATTAATAAAGATCAAGACATTGTCGCGTGTATGGCAAGAATAGCAAGATTTTACAAACATGAAAGTTGTGGTCAATGCACTCCTTGTCGAGAAGGAGCGGGATGGATGTGGAGAATATTAGATAGAGTAGCAAAAAGAAAAGCAACTTTTAGAGATATAGACTTATTATCAGATGTCACTAAACAAATTGAGGGGCATACAATTTGTGCAT
>CACHTV010000033.1 GCA_902582875.1 uncultured Pelagibacteraceae bacterium
TTAGCAAACAAGTCAGAAGAGGAAAAATTTCTTTTGGACTTTCATCTTATGGATATGATGCAAGAGTTTCAAATGAATTTAAGATATTTACTAATGTAAATTCTGGAATAGTAGATCCAAAAGTTTTCAAAAAAGAGAGTTTTGTAACAAAAATTGGAAGAGAATGTATCATACCACCTAATTCTTTTGCATTAGCAAGAACCATGGAATATTTTAAAATTCCAGAAAACGTATTGGTTATATGTCTAGGCAAGTCAACATATGCAAGATGTGGAATCATTGTAAATGTAACTCCACTAGAACCTGGATGGGAAGGACATGTGACTTTAGAATTTTCAAATACTACTCCTTTACCGGCTAAAATTTATGCTAACGAGGGTGTGGCCCAACTTGTATTTATTAAAGGTAATGAAAAGCCTAGTATCACTTATGCTAAAAGGAAAGGTAAATACATGAAACAAAAAGGTGTAACTCTTCCTAAGATTTAAAATCTTAAATGCAAAAATTATTGATTAATGGAAAAAAGGAATTATTCGGAAAAATTTCAATTTCTGGATCTAAAAATGCTACCTTACCAATTTTAGCAGCTACTATTTTATCTGGTCGAGTACAATTAACAAATATACCGTTAGTAAGGGATATTTTTACAATGGTGGAGCTTTTAAAATTTATAGGATTAAAAATTAATATTTCAAAAAAAAAAAATTTAATTGAGATAAAAAATATAAATAAAAATATTAAAACACTAGCTCCTTATAAATTAGTAAAAACTATGCGGGCGGGAGTATTAGTTTTAGGTCCACTGTTAGCAAGGTATAAGAAAGCTAAAATTTCACTCCCTGGAGGATGTGCAATTGGAACTAGGCCGGTTAACCTACATCTTTTTGCACTAAAAAAACTTGGAGCGAAAATTAAAATAAAAAATGGATATATTATTGCTGAAGCAAAAAATGGATTAGTGGGAGCAAATATTACTTTTCCAAGCATTTCAGTTGGAGCCACTGAAAATGCATTACTAGCAGCATTTAATGCTAATGGAAAAACAATACTAAGTAATTGCGCAATAGAGCCTGAAGTTAAAGATCTTATCAAATTTTTAAACTCTTTAGGTGGAAAGATTAAAATTATAGGTCGAAAAATTTTAATCAACGAATGCAAAAAAATTAAAAAAAATATAACTCATAAAGTTATTTTTGATAGAATTGAATTAGGTACCTACATTATAGCTGCTGCTCTAGTAGGTAAAAAAATTATAATTAATAAAATAAATCCAAAAATAATTCAAAATGAAATAAATATTTTAAAAAAAAATGGGAGTAAAATTAAAAACTCAAAAATCTAGTATAGAAATTTTAAAGAGCAATAAAATAAAAAAGATAAATCTTTCGACAAAACCTTATCCTGGATTCCCAACTGACTTACAGGCACAACTAATGGTTTTAATGACTCGCGCAGAAGGAATATCAAAAATTAAAGAGAGTATTTTTGAAAATAGATTTATGCATGTTCCAGAATTAAAACGAATGGGAGCAAATATAAATATAAAGAATAAAACTGCAGTGGTTAAAGGTCCCTCAAAGTTAACCGGGGCCGAAGTAATGGCAACTGATTTAAGGGCATCGGTAAGTTTGGTATTAGCTGGCTTAGTTGCAGATAATAGAACAATTATTAATAGAATATACCACCTAGATAGAGGTTACGAGTTTTTAGAAAAAAAATTGAAAAATTGCAAAGCACGCATTAAAAGAATTTAAAGTGAAAACTAAAAATTTAAAACTTATAGCTAGAACGGATGAGGACTTAAGAATTATTTCTGCCCATCTACAAGACTCAATTGTGAGTACAACAAACATCGCAAATCTTAAAAAAAATAAAATTTTTTTAATGCAATTAAATAGATTTATGTGGGAAGATGTTGAAAAAGGAGTTTTTAGAAAAAACAAAAGAATTAGAACAATATTAAAATTTGATAACGTTTTAGAGGTCAACTCAAAGAATATAAGCCAAAAAAATAAAGATAAATTTTTAGATTTTCTTGCTATTGAAAGCAACCAAATGCCAGACAATAACTATGAGATGAAATTGATATTTTCTGGAGATTCAGTTATTAGAATAGTTGCAGAAGTAATTGAAGTTGCGTTAGACGATCAAGGAGAACCTTGGGATACAAAAAATAAGCCAAAACACAAAGTTTTATAAGCTTAGATATTTAAATTGATAAAGAAAATTAAAAAATAGACATTGAAAGATGAGGTTCTTTAGTTATAAAT
>CACHTV010000034.1 GCA_902582875.1 uncultured Pelagibacteraceae bacterium
CTATCTTAACTCCTTCATTAAAATTAACTTCCTTAAGTTCGACGGCAGTTGAAGGGTTCCTAGAGATTTGTCTTAAATAACTTTGCTTTTTTACACCAACCCTCTTTCTAAAAGTTAGAAGAATAGCTCCAATCATTGATAAAAGAAGAATTATTCCAGCTAACTGAAAGTATAAAATATAATCAGTATACATTACTAAGCCTAGTTGGTGAGTGTTCGAAACATCTGACAGAATTAATGTACTACTAGACATGACATTTTCTTTAAATTTCCACCCGCCAACAACAACAAGTAATTCTAATAAAATCAAAACGCTGACTATTAAACCAGTAGGTATATGACTCGATTTTTTTCCAATAAACCAAGACTGTTTTTGTTCTGTAACGTTAAGCATCATGACTACAAATAAAAACAAAACAGCTACTGCACCAACATAAACAATTAAGAGTATCATTCCTAAAAATTCAGCTCCAACCATAATGAATAAACAACCGACTGATATAAAGTCCAATATTAAAAAGAAAACTGAATTAATTGTGCTCCTTGATGTAATTACCATTAGAGAAGAAAAAATTGCTATTATTGAGAAAAAATAAAAAAAAATTGAGTGAACTATCATCTATCTGTACGGTTTATCTAACTTAATATTCTTTGCTAAAACAGACTCCCACTTATCGCCGTTCTCTAATAACTTTTCTTTGTTATAATAAAGTTCTTCTCTAGTTTCTGTAGCAAACTCAAAATTTGGACCTTGAACAATAGCGTCTACTGGACAAGACTCTTGGCATAGTCCACAGTAGATACATTTCAACATGTCAATATCATATCTAGTTGTTTTCCTGCTGCCATCTTCTCTTTCGGTTGATTCAATTGTAATAGCTTGAGCAGGACAAACTGCTTCACATAATTTACAGGCAATACATCTTTCTTCCCCGCTAGGGTATCTTCTTAATGCATGTTCACCCCTCATACGTGGACTAATTGCTCCTTTTTCAAAAGGATAATTTATGGTTTTTGATTTTCTGAATAATTCCTTTATAGCCATAGATAATCCAAAAATGAATTCTACAAGAAATATGGTTTTTAAAAGTCTGCTCAAATTCATTAAAAATTTCCTTTAGGTAGTTTGTCGAAATAAAATAGGAAACTTGCTGTTAAGACTAGATATAAAAGTGAAAAAGGTAAAAAAACCTTCCACCCTAATCTCATAAGTTGATCATATCTGTATCTTGGAACGATAGCTTTAATTAATGCGAACAAGAGAAATAAAAATAAAATTTTTATAATCATCCATATTGGAGAAGGAATCATATTAAGTGGATAAATATCAATAATTGGTAACCACCCACCAAGAAAAAGTATAGATCCCATAGCACACATTAAAAGTATGTTTGCATATTCTCCAAGCCAAAACATTGCATACATCATTCCTGAATATTCAGTTTGATAACCAGCAACTAGTTCAGCTTCGGCTTCTGGTAAATCAAAAGGTGGTCTATTTGTTTCGGCAAGTGCAGAAATAAAAAAAATAACAAACATAGGAAAAAGTGGAATCACATACCATAATTCTTTTTGTGCTAAGACAATATCTTTTAAATTTAGAGAACCAACACATAAAAGAACATTAATTATAATTATTCCAATTGAAACTTCATAGGAAACCATCTGGGCGGCTGATCTGATAGCTCCTAAGAAAGGATATTTTGAGTTAGAAGCCCATCCTCCCATTATTATTCCGTAAACTCCAAGAGATGAAACCGCAAATAAATATAAAATACCTACATTAATATCTGACAAAATTAATTTTTCGCTCCACGGTATAACCGCCCAAGCAACAAGTGCCAAAGTCATTGTGACTATAGGAGCAATAATAAATACAGCTTTATTGGCGCTAGCGGGAATAATAATTTCCTTAAAGATATATTTTAGAGCATCTGCTAAAGTTTGAAAAAGTCCAAAGGGACCAACTACATTGGGTCCTTTTCTTTTTTGAACTAAACCCCAAACTCTTCTATCTAACCAAACTATCATTGCCACCGAAACAAGTATTGGGACTAGTAAAAAAAGAATTTTATAAACTTCTTGGCCTAAAATTTGTAAATATTCTATCATTAGTTATTTGTTCCAGTTTTTTTTGAATTTTGATTAACTTGACGACATTCGCTCATTGTCTTAGATGATCGAGATATAG
>CACHTV010000035.1 GCA_902582875.1 uncultured Pelagibacteraceae bacterium
CAAGAACTGTTGAGTATCCTTCTTTAACGTCAAACCATGAATGTCTTGGTTGATTTAAATTAGTCTTAAAGTTTACTAATGTCTTATATTTATTTTGATACATCTAAATTTACACGAGGTTATTATATCCAAATTTATACTTATTTAATTCACAAATAAAACGAAAATTAAGATTAAACAATAAAATTACTTTTTTATTTTGAATAAACAACATCAAAACAAAAAATGATGATTTACTACAAACTCGCTTCGAGCTCTTTAAAAAAGCTTTATATTCAAGTATAAATTCATTGGGCTCGAACAACAGTACGCCCCATTGATAAAAATATGCTTGAAAAACAAATTGGATGGAAGTTCGACAACACATATTCAAAGCTACCAAATTACATGTTGTCAAAAATAAATCCTACGCCAGTAAAAAATCCTGAAACTGTAATTTTTAATCATGAGTTGTCTAAAGATATTGATTTAGATTTCTCAAAAATTAAAAATCAAGATATAGCTTCAATATTCTCAGGAAATAATCTTCCAGAAGGTTCAGAAACTATTTCACAAGCATATGCAGGTCATCAATTTGGATACTTTACTATTTTGGGGGATGGACGAGCACATATGATTGGTGAGCATATAACTAAAAGTAAAAAAAGATTAGATATTCAATTTAAAGGTTCTGGTCAGACACCTTATTCTAGAAATGCAGATGGAAGAGCAGCTCTAGGACCTATGCTTAGAGAATATTTAATAAGTGAAAGCATGTATAATCTAGGAATTCCTACAACAAGAAGTTTAGCAGTGATTAAAACTGGAGAAGATGTAATTCGTGAAACAAATTTAAAAGGAGCTATACTCACTCGAGTTGCGTCAAGTCACATAAGAGTTGGAACTTTTCAATATGCTTTGATATCAAAAGATGAAAAGATTTTAAAAGCTTTGTTTGATTATACAATTAACCGCCATTACCCTGATTTAAAAGAATCTTTGTTTCCCGCTTTAGAACTACTAAAGACTGTTTTAGATAAACAAATTGAGTTAGTTTGTAACTGGATGAGAGTTGGATTTGTACATGGAGTAATGAATACTGACAATATGACTATTTCAGGAGAAACAATTGATTATGGACCGTGTGCCTTTATGGACTCTTATGATCCTAGAACTGTTTTTAGTTCTATAGACAAACACGGTAGATATTCTTATTTTAATCAACCTATCATTACTAAATGGAACTTAGAAAGATTTGCAGAATCTTTACTTCCTCTAATTGATGATGACAATAAAGTAGGAATAAAAATAGTCACTGATGTATTAAAAGAATTTCCAGAAAAATATAAAAAAAACTGGATAGAAATGATGAAAAAAAAATTAGGTTTAATTAGTGAAGACCCTAAAGATGAAGAATTAATTGTAGAGTTATTATCTTGGATGCACAAAAATAAAGCTGATTATACAAACACTTTTTGTTATTTAATGAATCAATATAAACTAAAGAATGAAATTTATAATGAAAGTCAGTTTATATTATGGAAAAAAAAATGGGAAAACCGTATTAATTCAAACAATAGTTGCCTAAAAAAATCATTAAAAATTATGCGTACTGTAAATCCTCTAGTTATTCCCAGAAATCATTTAGTAGAAGAAGCATTAAATCACGCTACTGAAAAGAATAGCTTAAATAAAATTAATGAATTATTAAAAGTTTTGAAAGACCCATATAATAGTAATTCAGAAACTTATAAATACCAATCAACTCAATTCTCAGAAAAAAATTATGTAACGTATTGTGGTACTTAAAGAAATCTAAAATATGTATTTATCCCCTAAATAAATTAATATTCCTACAGCAACACCTAATAATATCCAGTAATAATTTTCTTTCATTTAGGTATAAATTTACTTAGATCAGGCTTAAAATAGTTTGGTCCTTTCATTACTTTTCCTTTATCATTAAAAATAGGTTTTCCATCTTCACCTAATTTACTCATATTTGAATTTTGTACTTCTTCAAAACATTTATCTAAGTTAATACCAAACGCATGGCCTGCTCCATAAGTAACATAAAGAATATCTG